>JAITVA010000193.1 GCA_031286045.1 Propionibacteriaceae bacterium
GTCCGCGATACCCGAAGCCAAGGCCGTCAATCCGTAAAGGTCGCCAGCGATGGCAGCACAGATGGCCGCGTCGAAGGCCGAATCAGGGTTGGCCACCTCTTTTGCGGCGCCGGCGGTCGATCCCTGCTCGATGATGGTCGCCTGGGGCAGGTGCTCGCTGAGCCAGCCACGCACCTGAGCCGCCGCGTGCGGATGGGTGATGACACCACGTACCCCATCCAAGGTCGTGCCTGGCCGGGCGTACAAGCCGAACACCACCGGAAGCAGGACCTCCGCCCGAATCTGAAGCGGCTCCCCCTGCGCCAAGGTGTCCAAGGTGGCCGACACCCCGCCCTCGACCGAGTTCTCGATCGGCACCACCGCCGCCAGCACCTCGCCCGCGCGCACGGCCGCCAAAGTTCCAGGCACCGTCGCATACGGCCTTGTCGACTCCCCCAAACCGAGACTGAGCAGGGCCTGATGAGTGAATGTCCCCTCCGGGCCGAAGTAACCGAGCATGGGCCAAGACTAGCCGAGTCCCACGCTCGTGATGACGAGCCATCGCCAGCGTCGCCGTCATCCTGCTCGTCGCAGGAGTGATCGGAGCACGACCGGTCATCACTGCGGGCCTGGATCACCAGCCGCGCCCCGTCACCGACTGACGGCCTCCAGGGCGGCCCGATGCCAGGCGATGACGGTGGTCTGAGTGTGCTGTCGAATCTCACCGGATTGGTTGACGGTGTCGTACTCCAGATTGACGACGCCGCGATCGGGTTTGGTGGCCGACTCCCGCACGCCGACGACCCGCAGGTGCAGACGCAACTGATCACCAGGGCGGGTCGGCGTCGGCCAGGTCAGTGAGACAGCCGCGCCGATGACTCCAGAAAAACCGAGCTCGACAAGAAGTTTCATCGTCAGAGCGGCAGTGTGCCAGCCGGATGCGGACAAGCCGTGGAAGGGGGTGCGCTCGGCCTCCTCCTGACTGATGTGACCAGGCTGGGGGTCGAACTGGCGGGCGAAACTTATGATGTCGTCAGCCGTGACCTCAATCGCCTCACTCGACGAGAAGGTCTGTCCCACAACGTAATCTTCCAGGCATTTTGCTTGACTCACTCCCCCTATTTTAGGGGAAGGTCGGTGCACTGGTTGGTCTCCGCTGACGCGAACACTTGGCAATGGGGAGCCTCGGTCTCGGCGAACCTCGCCATGGAGCCGGGGTGGCCGGTTTGTCCGCGCCAGTGACATCAGGGCGTCGCGGGAGCGGGTTGGTCGTGCCAGATGTACTCCAGCGCGCCACTGGGACAGGTGTCGATGACATCGGCGACCGCCTGGGGGTCGCCAGCGTCGGGCAGAATCCAGGGTTTGCGGCCGACCTCGAAGACTGCGGGCAATCCCCGAATGCATCGGCCCGAATGTTGACAAACGTCAAAATCGAAGGTGACATCTATTTTTGATCCGGTATAGGTACGTCGAGCCATGTTTCCTCCTCGCATGATGGGTCTGGACCGGTGGTCAGATCCCGAATAATGAAGTGTTCTGATCGTCATCGGACAAGACGACCAAATCAGCGAACTCGGGGTGGTCGGCGATGTAGGAACGCACAAAGGGGCAATTTGGCACAACCGAACCGCCTCTGGCCTCCACCTCTTCCAACACATGCTTGACCAAGGCGGACCCGATGCCGTGACCGGAGTCGGGCACAATGGTGTGGTTCAGCGCCAACACGCCATCGCCTTCGTCTCGGTAGATCAGCCAGCCGACGACTCGTCCGTCCTCAATCGCTTCAAACCGAGAGCCTGTCTCACGAAAGTCCATACAAGCACGCTATCACAAGCTTGCGCAGCGGGCGGTGACTCGATATTGACTGTCGAGGTTGATGAAAAGCGACCCCGAGTAGTCCGCCCCAGCAGAACGCACAGCCTTGAATAACCTTCGACTCCTTGCTCTGCAGCCCCACAACACTCGATGCGACACGCCGGCCACCGACCCACTTGAAGACTTATATCAGTCGCAACGGTATCGTTGTTGACATGAGAAGCACACCAGGAAGGGCAAGCAGGAGACCTGGTCGAGGTCAAGGATGCTAAAATATGAAACCTCCCTTCGAGAGAAGAGAGTGAGTCGGCCACTTCAGGGCGCATCAGCACCCAGCAGTGCGCCGATTTTTGGTTAACAGGCAGAATTACATAAGTGTCATTCTCGAAGGTGTTTTCAGGAATGAGCACAGGAGTCATCGTGCCAGACCGAGAAGAGGAAGCATGGCTGGACTGCAACGACGAGCAGCAGGAATATCCGCTGTCCTCACTGGCGGCGGCGCGGCCACTGTGCTGACCCCGAGGCGTCACGCGGGTCCAACCCATGAACGTAGGCCGACGAACAACGAGGATGCGGTCAACCAGACGCAGTTCAGCGTACGGGAGGGCCAGCAAGACGGCGATCTCACCCGCGTGAGGACAGCGACAAGCTCCTGGCGCGCCAGCGACCCAAGCGTGCGTATTGAAGTCCTGCGCGACATGCTCGACCAAGAGGCCGCGCGACATGATCTTCTGTCACTTGACCCCAGCCTGACCCAGGCGGAACGGACGAAGCACAAGAACGCGGGCCAGTACTGGAACGACAAAGTTCGCAACTTGAGACCCGATGACAAAGCTCAAATCAGCGCCCTCGAAGAGGAGCTGACCGCAACCTGGCTCTCATAACGTGACCGCTGCACAGTAGCTCCTAGCCAACTGCTGAACGAGGTGGGTGACCTCACACTCCCAACACCTCTCAGTACCAGACAATGGCGGTCCTTGGCGTGATGGCGGATTCGCGAGACCGTGGCAAAGTAGTCGCATGACCTCACCACCTGACCCACCGACGCCCAATCCCTTACACATGGGCGCCGGGCGCCATGTGGCGGGCTCGCCGCACCCACCGAACCTTGATCTCTCGCGCGTAGACCTCGCTCGCTGGTTGGTCAGCGCCGAGGCGGTCGACTGGATAGCGCAGGCTGAGACACTTCCCGACCCGTCATCCCTGGCCGCAGGCACAGCTTTACGCCGCGACCTGTCGCCCGAGCGGGCCGCCGCCGTGCTCGACCTGGTGGCATTGCGCCGCCATGCGGTCAGCAAGCTCGGACCCTTGGCCCACCGGCTTTTCCTGACACACGATGGGCTGGAACAGGCCACCCGTTGGCCCGTCGCTTGGTGGCGGGCCAAGCAGATCGGGCGACTCGGGATCACCCAGGTGATCGATCTGGGTTGTGGATTGGGTGTCGACTCGGCGGCCTGTCTGGTCAACGGCGTGACTGTCGTCGGAGTCGAGCGAGATCCGGTGACTGCGGTGTACGCCCAAGCCAACCTTGATGGTGTGGCGTCCATGGCAGGAGCAAACGTCGAGTCTCCTACCCCGACCCGCGCCGACGTCATCACGGCTGACCTCGACGAGATGGACCTCGACACCTGGCTGGACGACCCGATGACTGGGTTCTTTCTCGACCCGGCCCGGCGAACCAGCCAGGGACGGTCATGGAAGATCAGCGACATGTCACCCTCCTGGAGTTGGGTGGAGACCCTGATGACGCGCGCCAGCGGCCCAGTCGTGGTCAAGCTCGGGCCCGGCTTCCCCCGCCGCCTGCTGCCCGACACACCCGACATCACTTGGCTGTCCCACCATCATGACCTCGTTGAGACGACCGTCTGGTCGACCGAGCAGGCGGCGGGCACGCACGAGGCGGTCATACTTGACCCACGCGACCGCAAGGGCAGGACCCCACACGCCGGCAAGGATGGCGACCAATCGCAAGCGATCCGCCTGAGCGCCGGAGCACCCCTGCCACCGGCCGGACCGCTGGGACGCTACCTCTACGAACCCGATCCCGCCGTCATCCGCGCTGACGCCATCGGCACCCTGGCAGGACTGCTTCAGGCCCATCCGGTCGCCGACGGCATCGCCTATCTGACCGGTGACGCCTGGTTGCCGACCGACGCCGCCAGCACCTTTGCCATTGAATCGACCATGCCCTGGTCTGAGAAGGCCTTGCGGCAGTGGGTCCGCGACGACGACATCGGAGTCATCGAGATCAAGACCCGCGGCATCGACATTGATCCAGCGGCACTGCGCCGACGTCTCAAGCCTCGTGGACCACACCACGCCACCATCGTTTTGACCCCGACTGCCACCGGCGCCACGGCGGTCATCGCCCGCCGTCTGCGGGACGAGGACTAAGAGGTTCCACCGATCAGCGCTTGCGGCGAGAGTGGAAGGTCAGGAGTCACGCTGGGCGGCGCGCCCTCAGTCAAGGGGTGCGATTCAGTCAGTTCGCAGGAGCGACAGTCGTCGCCGGCCGGTCGGACCGACACCAGATTGCACAATGCTCGCATCGTCGAGAGACAGATGACTAATTTCCTGCGTATACTCCTAGCCATGACCGTGACCGACATCAAAGTGACTGGCTCCGCGCGCGACACGCGTGTGCCCGACCGGGCCGAACTTCACCTGCAGATCAGCAAATGGGGCCGTGACTGGGCGACCACGCACCGCACAGTCGCCGCGTCGGTTGGCGCCCTGAGCGAAGCGATCAAGCAGCTCGAAGTGGACTCGCCTCAGGCCTTGTACGACCACTCGATCGCGCAAGTGTCGCAAAGCACCTGGTCAGACGAGATCGGCGCGGCCTACGCCGAGACAGTCGACGTGACCATGGTGTTCACGGACTTCCAGGTGATGAGCGACTGGATATTCGCCCACTCCAATGAGACCGTGCACATCCAGGGGATCGATTGGCAACTGTCTCCAGCGGCCAAGAATGACTTGGCCATATCGCTCAGCGTCGAAGCGATGCGGGACGCCCGCCGTCGAGCGGAAACCTATGCCGTCGCCGCCGGCCTGACGATCATCGGCATCAACACGATCGCCGACCCTGGCCTGATGGGCGAGCCACGCAACGATCCCATGCCCTTCGCTCGTGTCGCCGCGATGAAGGCCAACGCGTCAGCCGATGTCATCGACATCACGCCCTCAGCCATTGAGACGGTCGCACAGGTCGAGGCGCATTTCCTGGCCGAACCCGATCCCTCCGCGACCACATACCATGCCGCGACCAGGGGCATGGTTGGCTGACCCAACTAGGTGACTGGCTGCGATACCGGCTCCCTCATCATGAGAAGGCTGCCACAGCGGGCCGCCACCGCCTCGTCGTGAGTGATGATGACGGCTGGTCGACGATCGAGGCTGTTGAAGATATCATCCATCAGCGCTTCGGCGGTCTCACGATCCAGGTGTTCAGTCGGCTCGTCAAGGATCAAGAGTCGGTCATCACCGACGAAGAGCCGCGCCAAGGCCAGACGTCGGGCTTCGCCACCAGACAGGCCGGCGCCCAGCTCGCCGACCTCGCGGTCGAGGTCGAGGTCGAGCCCCGCCTCGCGCAAAGCGGCCCGGACCTGATCGTCAGTGGCGGCCTTGTTGCCGATTCGTACATTCTCCGCCACCGTGGTGGAGAAGATATGGGCGTCTTGAGCGAGGTACCCGATCCGACCGGCCGTCTCCAACCGGCCCGCCACCGGCGGAATCAGCCCCATGATGGTCGCTGCCAGAGTCGTCTTGCCGATGCCGGACGGCCCCATGACAGCAACCGCGTCGCCCTCCTCCACCTCAAGGCTCAGACCACTCGCCACCGTCGGATGCCCCGGCCAACCAATGGTCAGGTCGGCACAAACGACGCGGGGACGCTGGCCCGCGTCCGCCAGGACGACATCACCACGGCCGACCGGCGGCGCGTCAAGGATCGCCATGACCCGACCCAGCGCCACCTTGGCGCGGGTCCAGGTCTGGGCCGCCTTGGAGAAATTGGCGAAGACCTCATGCAGGGCCATGGGCGTCAGCACCAAGACCGCCAACAGTCGCTCGTTCATAGTCCCATCGACGACTGCGATGGATCCTATCCACAACCCTCCGATGAAGCCTGATCCGGCGACGATGGTCTGGAGCCCGGCCCCGATGCCCTGAGCCCAGGCGGCCCGTTCCTCCAGCTTGCGCAAGGCTAGGTCAATGGTGGACATCCGGTCGAGCGCCGGACTGATCCGACCGTAGGCGGCCAGGTCGGTGGCGGTTCGTGAGATGTCATGGACGACCACGCCCAGTTCGCCCCGCAAGGGCACCATCGCCTCATCGGCACGCAGGGACGCGCGCTGCGTCAGCCATGGCACGACGACCCCTCCGAGGATGGCGCTGATCAGGATGACGATGGCCGCCGCCAGTGAGAAACGCGCCAGAATCACGCAAGTGCCGATGACGACCAGGCTGGCCGCCGCGAAAGGTTGGACGATCCGCACGATGATGTCGTCGATCGAGTTGACATCAGCCACCGCTCGTACCAGCAAATCACCTTGTCGTCGACCCAAGAGCGTGGTACGCGCCAAAGCCTGGTAGGTCCTCAGCCGCAAGGCCGACTGCATCGACAGGGCCGTGTCATGCCCGACCAGCCGCTCGATGTAACGGAAGACACCCCGCGAGATGCCGAAGAAGCGCACCCCGACCGCGCCAACCGACAATTCCAGGTACGGTGGGTGCTGGGCAGCCTTGGAGATCAGCCAGGCCGACAAGCCCATCAAGGCGATGGCAGTCCCAGAAGCGAAGGCCGCGAAAAGGATCGCTGCCACCAGACGCGTTTTGGCGCCGGGAATGGCGTCGAGCAGCGAGAGCACCAGCCGCAAGAGAGGCGCTTTGGTTGTCGAGCTGGGATCGTTTGGCTGTGATTCCGTCGGCGCCACTGGGGGAGCCGTCACAGGGCCCGACATCATGACCGGGTCGGCCTGCCGAGGCTTGGACTCGCCCAACTCAGCCCTCAGCCCAGGCGATGGGCTGGCGTCACCGACCGCGTCCGGCTCATTCCTCGATGAAGACGAAGCGGCAGTGGCCACCGGCCCGCCGACGCTGACGACCCGGTCAGCGGCAGCCAGGACCGCCTCACGGTGCGACACCACCACAGCGGTCGCACCCGACTGGCGCAGGCTGACCAAGACTCGCGCCTCGGCGTCAGAGTCGAGCCCAGCGGTCGGTTCGTCGAGGATCAGCAGACGCCCGCCACCGAACTGGATTCGAGCCAGCGCCCGAGCCAATCCGACCCGGCGACGCTCACCACCCGAGAGCCCCTCGCCTTCCTCCCCGACACTGCGAGCTGGGTCGAGTGCGCTGGCTCCGACTTCGGCCAACACCTGACGCACCTGGTCGTCGCTGGCTTCA
>JAITVA010000007.1 GCA_031286045.1 Propionibacteriaceae bacterium
CCCGCCCGACCTCAACTGCCCTGCCCCTCATCGACCGGACCCATCCATCGCCGCCTCGACCCGGTCGGATGGGACTGCGTAGAATTCCAGCACCCGTCCCCATCACCCACCTGCCTCATCACGTCCATCGCCAGACCCCTCCTCGACACCAGCAGATTCACCACCCACACATCCCCAAATATGAAGAGCCGTCAATGTCGGCATTTCGCTGACCTATCGTTGACCTAAGGGTGACAAAACGGAATACTCCAGCACACTTACAAGGCCGGAAGCTGGCTATGTAATGACTTGTCAGAAAGAAAAATTCCCTGATCATGAAATCAGGGGAAAATGTCGGGGCGAGAGGACTCGAACCTCCGATCTCCTGCTCCCAAAGCAGGCGCGCTAGCCACTACGCTACGCCCCGTTGGACTTAGACCAACCCTGCAATTCTACGGTGTGGGGCATACTGAAGGCCAATTGAGAACGGTAGGTGAGGGTGCCGCCAGAGCAGGCTGGGCTCAGAAAGTCACACTGACTGTGGTGGGCGACACTCCACTGCCCGGCTGCTCGGTCCACACGGGCAGGGCGTCGGCGGAAGCCGCCCACTGGTGATCGCCGACACTGACGGCAGTGACTCCAACCTGGGTGGACCAACTCTGGGCGAAAGCGGCCACTGCCCAGGCGAGCGGTTCCGTGGGCGTGGTCAGGGTCAGTCGCGCGGGAGAATCTTGGTCGGCCGGCGCCAGGTCGCTGGTGACGAGCGAACCGTAGGCCTGCGTCAGGTGCGTTATGAAGTCGCCGGGGGTGGCCGCGGCCGAGTCACGGACGACACAGGACCAGGCGGCGGGGGACTGGCCGGTCAGGGCGGAGGCGAGCATGCGGGCTTTCTCGATGTGCTGGTCATAGGCGTCCGGGTAGCCACTGCGTTGAACCTCCTGCGCCACATCGCCGATGTCGGCGTTCTGCCAGTCGTCGACGGTGACCATGACGTCGAAGAACTTGCCTGTGGAGTAGTAGGGGTCCATGATCTCCGCTTCGGTGCCCCAACCCATGGAAGGGCGCTGCTGGAACAGGCCCAACGAGTCTCGGTCGCCGTAATCGAGGTTTTCCATCCGGGACTCCTGCAATGTGGTGGCGTAGGCGATGGACACTGCTCTGGGCGGCAGACCTCGTTGCTGGGCGACGGCTGCGATGATCGTGGCGTTGCGCGCCTGCTCGAAGCTCAATTGGGCGGTGGTCTGGTCGAGGGTGACCTCGCAATGAGCGCTGGGTGGGGTTGGCGCGAACCAATGCGACCGCAGCCAGCGATAGGCACCCAAAGCGCCGACAATGAGGACGATGACAAGGACGACCACACCAATGATGGCGGCGGCGTTGTGCGCGCGATGACGGGCCACGTCACCCCTCCCGAACGTGGGCGGTGACGTCGATGAGGCCCCTGATCCTACTGGGGTTGTTGGCTGGGTAGCCTGCCAGCCCGCAGACGGTTCGTGTCAGCATATCTTCAGTCTACTGGTTGGTCTCTCACTGATGTCGGTTCCCGGTCCGGCTGCCCATCGGTGTCGTGCGGCGTGCCAAGCAGTAGGGCAGGCCGCTGGGAAGCGCCGTGGTGGGCGGGAGCGCGCACGACTTCCATGGGCAGTCGGACCCAAGGGCCCGCGATGCCGGCGAAACACGGTGGCCCGCGTAGACTAACTGATCGTGAACAAGGACTACTTGACCCGGGAGCAGAGCGGTGTCATCCGCCGTGGCTTGGCCGAAGACGCGGCGACGGCTGATCAGCGCCTTCTCAACGCTATCAACGGCGATTGGCGCAACCAAGACCCGTGGAGGGTGATGCGCATCCAGGCGGAGTTCGTCGAGGGCTTCGACAACCTGGCAGGGATCGGGCAGGCCATCTCGGTCTTCGGCTCGGCTCGAATCAAGCCTGACGACCCGTTCTACGACATGGCCCACCAGATCGGTCGACGACTGGCGCAGGCTGGTTTCGCCGTCATCACGGGAGGCGGTCCAGGTGTCATGGAGGCGGCCAATCGCGGAGCCTTCGAGATGGGCGGCACGTCCATCGGATTGGGTATCGAATTGCCTTTTGAGCAGGCGCTCAATGAGTACTTGACCCTGGGCATCATGTTTCGCTACTTTTTCGCACGCAAGACCATGTTCTTGAAGTACTCACAGGGTTTTGTTGTCATGCCGGGTGGCTTCGGCACCTTGGATGAGATGTTCGAAGCCTTCACCCTGGCTCAAACAGGCAAGGTCACACGATTTCCGATCGTCTTGGTGGGCCGTGCCTACTGGTCTGGTTTGGTCTCGTGGTTGCGTGAGGCTGCCCTGACCGAACACTTCGTGGGCGAGGCCGATGTCGATGGCATCCGTATCGTCGACGATCTGGATGAGATCATCAGTATTGTCACGACTCAAAGAGAGGGCTGACCATGGAGTGGTTCATCGTCGTTTTGGCAGTGATCGTCATCGGTTTCGGCGCTGTGGCCGCTTCCGGTCGACTGGGACAGATGGGCGGATCGCTTGCCGACGACCAGCTCGTGACGCCAGGTTCACAAGGGGTTTTGACAGCCGATGAGATCGCCGGGGCGCGCTTCGCGATCACCTCGCCTGGGTACTCGGTCGATCAGGTCGACGCCCT
The DNA here is from genome assembly GCA_031286045.1 of Propionibacteriaceae bacterium. Lineage (GTDB taxonomy): Bacteria > Actinomycetota > Actinomycetes > Propionibacteriales > Propionibacteriaceae > WQYJ01. The sequence goes on from JAITVA010000007.1 coordinate 2,627, forward strand.
GCTGACGAGGGTTGAGACCCAATGGCGCGATATAATAGCCGGGATGGGTCCGGGGTCTGGAATAATGGACTCGGACGAATTGAGCGACAGAAGGAATCACGATGGCAGCGATGAAACCTCGCACAGGTGACGGACCAATTGAGGTGACGAAAGAGGGCCGTGGGATCCTTTTGCGGTTTCCAGTCGATGGTGGCGGGCGCCTCGTGGTCGAGATGAACGTCGCCGAAGCCACGGGTTTGTACGAGGCGCTGAAGCCTGTCGTCGGCGAGTAGGCGGCCCATACAGGGCGTGCTTTGGTGGGAGGGCTGTCAGCGACTGCTGAACATCTCAATGGCGCGCTCATAGACTCCGACCGTCTGTCGAGCGATGGTGTCCCACGAGAAATACTCAATGCAGCGTGCGCGACCAGCTTTTCCGTAGGCAGCGGCCCTGGCCGGATCACGGGTCAGATCATTGACCGCTTGCGCGAATCTTTCTTCGAACTCCGCCACGGCGATTGGATCGTCGGCTCGCTGCGGATCATAAGGCACTAGGGTGCCAGTGACCCCGTCGTCAACAACCTCGGGTATCCCGCCGACGTCTGACGCCACGACTGCGGTCTCACATGCCATGGCCTCAAGATTGACGATGCCGAGTGGCTCATAGATGGAGGGGCAGGCGAAGACGGTCGCGTGTG
>JAITVA010000141.1 GCA_031286045.1 Propionibacteriaceae bacterium
CACGTCCATCGCCAGACCCCTCGACACCAGCAGATTCACCACCCACACACCCCCCGTCAAACATGAAGAGCCGGTTTGGGATGCTTATGCGGGTTGGGGGAGCGCTGATTGGGGGGGCGTGATCAGGCCAAGGCACCACTGTGTGTCCGCAGCCGCAGGCCCAGCCTACTGAGAGGTTCCGCCGGTCGGTCGGGGTGTGGGTGGGAGTCAGGGTGGACTGTGTCCTCCTCAGTCGACGGGCGTCCAGCCCGCCTCCCTCGTCGTCCTTGTCACCGTGACTCCTGAACCCACTCCCTGGCCCGAAGCGCCTATCGGCGGATCCCCTTAGTTGTGGTGGAGTAAGCGTCGCAATCCAAAGCCTCCGCCGAGCACCATCGCAGCCGCCGCGAGCAGCGGCCAGATCATGGCGCCAGTCCCGTGTGAGGGGAGCACCATGCCGCCGGTGGAAGCGGAGACCTTGGTGTACGTGACCGTGACCCTGCTATTGACCGGCTTGGTCGTCGTGGCCGCAGTGGCTTCAGTGGCGGGCACTCCAGTCTTGTCGACATGCATACCGCTGACGGCTGGCGCGGTCACACCAGGGTAGCCCGCGCTGCTGGTGTACGTCGTGACATGGGTCACCTCGTCGGTGTCGGTGATCCACACCAGTGATTGGGTGACGTCTGCCGGGATGCCGGACGGTCCGATGTAGTCGATGGTGCGGGTGGTCGTCAGTTCACCGACGGTGTGATGATGCGCCAAGTGCACCGTGATGGTCTGCTCGATTGACGGGTCGACATCGTAGGTCGTGACAGTGGCGATGTTCGCCACGTCATAACCCGCCGGCGCTCCAGCCGCCGCCAACTCCGGCGTGAAACCGACCTGTTCATTCGGCATGCCGGTGTAGGTGGTCACGGTGTCGGCCACTGGGGTGACCACCGCCTGATCAGAGTCGTCGTCCACCCATGTCACGGTGACGTTTTGAGGAACAGCCTCGACGTACGCGACGGTGAAGGCGAGGTTGGTCGGCCTGATGCTGCTGGCGGTGACGGCCCCGGTCGCGGGGGCGGTCAGGGTGGCGGTGGCGTAGCCGTCGATCAGCGGGCTGGTCTGTGCTGGGTAGCCGGGCCCGGCGTAGGTCACCAGGTGGGTGAGGTCGTCGGTGTCGGTTGTCCAGGTTTGGTTTTGCACCACCGGCTGGGGTGTGAGGTCACCGGCGCCGGTGTAGGTGATGGTGCGCGCGGTTGTCATGGTCCCGACCGTGTGGTGGTGCTTGAGATGCACCACGATGGCCTGGGCGACTGCCGGATCAATGTCATAAACATCAACATTGTCAATGGAGGCACGGACGTAACCGGCGGGCATGCCTGCGTCAGCGTCCGCAGTGGTGAATCCGACTGGATCGCCTGGCATCCCCGTCAGCGTCGTGACTGTGCCGGCGACTGGTGGCACCGAGGCGCCGTTCGCGTCATCATCCACATAGGTGACCTTGACGTCTTGGGGAACGACTTCGACCGGGGCGAGCAGTCGCTCCTCGAAGGCGAGGGAGACAGAGCGATTCGCCGGGAGGTCGGCTTGATCCAGGCCGTAGGAGAGGGCTGTGTCGACGCCATCGACGATGGTGGCGCCGTCACTGTGTCCGTTGACGTTGACGAAGTTGTTCAGGGTGCTGCGAGACGGCCAGGGTCCGGCCAGCATCTGGTCACCCTTGAGCATGTCGAGATACAGTCGGAACTGTCCATTGTCGATGTACACCGAGTCGGCGCCGTGGGAGATGATCGGAATGCGGTCGTTGCTGTTCAGCATCGTGTCGATCAAGGCTGAGAATCCAATGTCCTGGATCGCAGTGGTGCTTGTGTTTGTGAATGTGATGTTGTGAACCAAGCGACCATCACTGGTGATGTCAAGGACTTCGGAGTACGACAGGGCATGACTGTCGGACTCACCGACACTCGTCGTTCCCATGACTGCCACCGCGAGCGAGCCGCTCTGGCTTTTGACGTAATACTGCTGAACACTCATGCTGAGAGAACTGCGACTGGTGTCCAGGTCGGCAAAATACATTGAGCTGGTCGAGCCACTGCCGCCGCTGAACGAGTACGTCCATTCGCTGGCATCGGTGTTGTTTCTGATGACATTGGCGACCAGCGGCCTGCGGCCTGTGCCAAAGCTGGTCTCGCTCGGAGCGTTGACGGTGATGGTGTAGCTGATCCCGTTACGAGTGAAGTCCAGTGAGCCGAGCTCGTCACCGGCCGATGGAGCGGTCACGGCGGTCCAGTCGGAGAAGTCCAAGGACCCGTCAGCCTTCTTCGGTGTCGATGTGAAACCCCAGGTATCAGCGTCGGCGGCCTGGCCGACCGGAGCGGTCAGAATGAGTCCCGACACGACGATCGTGGCGGCCGAGACGGCAGCGAGGAAACGATGCCTCATATATACCTCCTTGTGTGGATGGATGGCGCGATTGCCTGTGGCTCGTCCCAGTCACGTGCGCATAGCCCCCTGCCTCGCCGCCAGCCCCGGATGGCGTGCTTCGTGGCACGTCGTTCAGGCGGCACTGTGCAGTCGATCCCCCACAACCCCAGTGACAATAACCCCAGTCAGTCACCTGTGACTATAGCAAAGTTCTCCAGCGCGAGGCCACCGCGTCCGCTCAAGCGACGTCGCAGTCCTCGTCAGGCCCGTCGTCGGGCGGGTTCAGGAGGGCGCCAACGATGGGACCGGCTCGGCGGCGAAGGTCGGACTCATCAATGTCTCCTGTTGAGTCCCTGGTCAGAAGGCGAATCGGGGATCGAGGTGGGGTGGTGAGGTGGCGGTATAGTTGACGCTCGGAGGTGACAGTATGCAGGCAACGTATCTTTCCGGGCTCGATGGCAGCTTTCGCGAGGTTGATCAGATCAGTGAGGGTGTGTGGATCAATTTGACCGATCCCAGTCCGGCGGAGATACAATCCGTGTCCGTCTCTTGTGGGGTCGACCCTGACGATCTTCGAGCCGCCCTCGACGTCGAGGAACGCTCACGTATCACCGCTGAAGAAGGGTATGTCCTGATCTTGGTCGACGTTCCCACCACCGAATTGCGGGGCGAGCGAGAGTGGTATGTCACAATCCCGTTGGGCATTGTCATCACGCGTCAGGCCATCATCACGGTCTGCTCTCAGCCCAGTGGGGTCATCGCCGAGTTTGAGCGGGGCCGGTTGCGTGACTTCCGCACCTTCATGAAGACCCGTTTCACCCTGCAGTTGCTTTTGCGCAACGCGGCATCGTACATGGCAGCCCTGCATGGCATCGACAAGATGATCGACAAAGGGGCGGCCAGTCTGCGTCGCTCGACCCGCAACGCCGAGCTGATCGAGATGATGGAGTTGGAGAAGTCCCTCGTCTACATCAACACCTCGCTGGTAGGCAATCAACGTGTGCTGGAGCGGCTGGTGCGGACATCGGCGGTGAAGAAGTACCCCGAGGACGACGATCTGCTCGAAGACACCATGATCGAGAACGAACAGGCCATCGAGATGGCAGGCATCTACTCCGGAATTCTGTCGGGCACGATGGACGCCTACGCCTCCATCATTGCCAACAATCAAAACGCAATTATGAAGACATTGGCTCTTGTCACCATCGTCCTGTCGATTCCGACCATGATCTTCAGTGCCTACGGTATGAATGTCGACACCGACGGAATGCCCTTCGCTGGTGTGTGGTGGGGTTTCGCCGTCGTCATCGGCATCACTTTCGTCATCGCATTGGTGGTCCTCCTCCTTTTCATCCGCAAAAAGTGGTTCTAGTCGACCGGAGCGCGCCAATTGTGGCGTGCGGCGGCGACCGCGGCTAAACTCTGGCTATGAACTTGGCCCGCCCTTACCCACCGGAACCCTATTTGTTGTTACCTGTGGTGCCCGCTTTCGATCTGAGCAGTGAAGACATCATCAGCGATCAACCCATGGGCATGCGCTACTCTCAGGACGGACTCGGCCTCTCGCCACAGCTGTCATGGAGGGGCGCCCCTGCTGAGACGGTGAGGTACGCCATCTCCTGCTTCGACCCGGACGCGCCCACGCCAGCCGGATACTGGCATTGGACCGTCGCTAACTTGCCCGCCACGATGACCAGCGTGCCCAGTGGCTTCGGTGACCCACTGTTCGACTTGCCGACCGGTGCGATTCGGGCGCTCAACGACGGAGGCACCTTGGGCTACATCGGAGCCGCCCCGCCTCCCGGCGACCACCGCCACCGCTACGTTTTCGCTGTTCATGCCCTGAACGCGCCACTGGACTTGGTCGATGGTGTCGGCTGCACTCCGGCTGCTTTCACCATGCTCTTCCATACCATCGGCCGCGCGACCTTGACCGCGACGTACCAGCGCTGAGTCATCATGCGAGTGGACTCGTGGTTGTGGGTGGTGCGGTTCTTCAAGAGTCGCAGCCTGGCGACCGCGGCTTGTCGTGCTGGCAAGGTACGAATCAACGGGACCATCGCCAAAGCGTCCGCCGAGGTGGCGATAGGTGACAAAGTGACCTGGCGCGACGCCTTACGACCACGCGAAGTTCAGGTGGCGGCATTGTTGCCGCGTCGTGTCGGTGCGCCTGAGGCCGCCACGGCCTACATCGATTTCTCGCCCCCGATCCCGACCAGGGCCGAGCAAGGCGCTGTGCCTCAAAGGGATCGCGGGGCCGGGCGTCCCGAGAAACGCGACCGCCGCGATCTTGACCGTTTGCGCGGCTTCCAGAAGTGACGGACGTGTGTCGGCCAGCGGTGTTCTTCTGTTATGGCGGAAGAAGTCGTCGACTTGAGGGTGCTCTTCTGTTGTAACGGAAGAAGGACGCCGCTCGTGGGCCGTCACAGGGTCTGTACTTCGTTTTTCACGGGTGTGACAAGGTGTGGGGTGCGAAGGTAGGCGGCGATCAGGGCGATCAAGGCCCAGATCAGGGCCAGCAGTGCGACTATCCCGGTCGACCAGGCAGGGCCATCGCCGAACCCGAGTTGGATGCCGAGGTGGCGGGCGGTGGACTCAGGCAGGGAACCACTGGCTGAGGCGGTGACGGCTTGGCGCAGCGCAGCGGCTTGCTCGGCGAAGGGGAGGATGGCGAAGAAACGAGGCAGGGCTGCTCCCGATGGCCAAGTGGCGGTCAGGCTCCAGAAGCCGAGGAGGACGACGCCGAACAGGCAGTACGCTCCGAAAGCCAGTTGTGACCACCGAAAACTCGCCACGAAGACGGTCAACCCAGCGAAGAAGGCGGCCATGAGAAGCAGGATCGCCAGCGCCAACAGCCAGTCCAGTGGCGACATCATTGGTTCAGCGGCGGCCCAGGCCCAGGCTTGGCTGAGCACCACGGTGATGAAGCCGATGGCGAAGACGACCAGCGCCACGGCGAGCAGGCATCCTGCGAGGATCTGCCACGGTTTGGCTGGTGACAGGCTGTACAAGCCCCAACGTCGCCGTCTGCGGTCGCGGCTGATCAGGGCGACGAAGCTGATCGACGAGCTGAAAGCCGACAGGGCAGCAGCCGTGGCGAAGCTCCAGCCGTCGGCGATCGCCCAAGGGCTGGTGCCAGCCCCGTCGGGTAGTGTGGCCGCAGCGGTGTCGGCCAGGGGTGAACCGAGGCAGGTGAGGAACAAGGCGGTGAACAGGACTGGTCCACCCACGGTGATGGCCAGCGCCGCGCGGGAACGCAAGAAGACGCGCAAATTGCGAGTAAACAGTGCTCCGATCATGATCACTCACCGTCCTTCACTTGGGCGTCGCGACGTCGGCGCGCCTCGCGAATGCGCTTCTCCACAGCCAGTTTGATGCGGGCCTGATGAGCCAAAGTCTCGTCGACCGGGCGGCTCAACTCGGCTCGCCACAAGGCCTCCCGCTGGGTGTCGTCGGCGTCCAGTTTCTCGCCTAGGTCGTCTTCAGGCGTGATCGGCAAACTACCGGGTGGGAACTGTTCGTCGAACGATGGCAGGGCATCCTTCAGAATCGCGTCCTTGACAAGCTGAGACACCGCGGCCAGCTGGCCCAGCTCGACGTTCTCGTCGAACAAGGGGGGCAGCAGCACTGACCGCGCTCCGCTGGCCTGCCCACCGGCCGGATCGGACCAATAGGGGGACTCGGCATGGTCGTAGGTGGACAAGGAGTCTGTGTCATCGGCGGACGGTGAGTCGGTTCCATGGCCGGACAAGGAGTCAGAGTCGGTGGCGGACAGGAAGTCTGTGTCGTCGGCGGTAGTTGATCCTGATGGGTCGGTGGGCTCGTTGGCCGTGAGGGGCTGCTCGATCTGCTCGGACCACTGCCCGGCATAGCTTGTCGCATCGGGTATGGTCGCCGTCCTCGGGCCGGTCATGTCGGTCTGTTCGACGGTGTCATCGGGGGAGGCCTGCCAGAAGGACTCGTCGCCCCCAGCGAACTGGTCGGACTGATCGATCGGTCGGCTCATCGCTGTCGGCTCATCATAAGTCGTGGCCGTGGCGTACTGGCGGGGGTGGTCGGAGGATGTCGGATGAGGATCGGGCTCGGTGATCGGCGCCTTCCTCAGCGACCGGGGTTCTTCGATGACGGTTGGCTCCGCCTCGAAGGCAGCGGCAGGCGGCGTCGGGTTGGGGGGCTCGCCAATCAGCTGGGCCAGCCTCCTGCGCAAGTCGGGCTGGGTGAGATTGTTGGGGAGGGTGGAGCCAGTGGGGACTGCGGGGGCAGTCGGGCTGACGGGGGTAGGGGAGCCAATGAGGGTCGTCGGGGCAGCGGGGGCCGTGCGACCAGTGGGGGTGGCGGGACCAGTGGGGGCAGCCGGGTTGGCGGTGCTGCGGGACCGACCGGCGTCCTGAATTGGCGCCGCCGACGAGCGGTCTTGACCCGATGAGATGTCAGAGGCGTCCGGCTCCATGTCATCTGGCGCACTCAGGTCCTCGTCGTCTGACCACGGCTGCGAGGTTGCGCTATCTTCGCTGGGCTCGAAGCGGACGTCGCCTGCCGATGGCGCTCGTGCTGGCACGGGCATATCCTCGTACACCTCGTCGGCGCCGACGAACTCGGCGAACTCGCTGGCCACCCGAGAGTCATCTGTCCAGGGTCTGCGGGTGTCGACGCTGCGCCCGGTGTCGGAGAAGCTGCGGGCATGGGCCCAGGGTTCCGCGTCCCACTCATCATCGGTGTGCCAGCCGTCGGCCTCATCCGAGCTGACGAACTGGTCGTCATGACTGGGGTACGTCTGGTCCTCGTTGGCGGGGTACGTCTGGTCGTCGTTGGTGGGGTACGTCTGGTCGTCATCATCGGGATACGCCTGCGCGCCAGCTCTTGTCGGGTTCATGGGCGCCGGATCCAGCGAGGTCGGGTCGGAGGCGACTGGCTGCGGCGCTGGCGCTTGGAGCGACCCTGGAGGCGCCGTGTCGGCGGGGTCGCGAATGTCGATGACATCCTCGACCTCGGTCATAGTCTCATCCATGAAAGTGGGCTCTTCAGCCGGATCGACACTGTCGCCACTGGCCAAGGGCGCTCGCGCTTCGGATTCGGGATCCATCGGCTCGGCCGGGGTTGGCGCGCCATCCATCGCGGATGTCGCTGGCTGGTCGAGCATCTCCGTGTACTCGTCTTGCTCCCAGGCAGTGTCGTCTCTCGCCCCGTCGTTGGCAGGATCCACCTCGTCAAGCCGTGGATCGGGCTCTGGCATGGCCTCGGCCTCCCAAGTCGCCTCGCCATCAAGCGCGGCGTCGGCCAGATCCTCGTCGCTGAAGGAGATCACACCAGTCGTGTCCGTCTCGTCGTCAAGTCCGTCAGTCCACACGCCGGTCTCAGGTTGGTCATTGGCAGTGTCGTCGTCCATCTCAGCGATCTCACCGGCCTGGGCGGAGTCCTCCACGGTGCTGACGGTGGTGATGTCATGGATTCGACCCGCGTCGTCGGACTGACCGGCGAAGCCGACCGGCCCGGAGTCGGCGCCCGGACCTGGCTGAGTCCCGACGGCCATGTCCATGACGTCGGCCAGGGAGCCCGTGTGGTAGTCGAAAGCCACCACGTGGTCGCCGAGGACGGACACGATGTCGCGGGCCAGGCTCGGCGATTCGATCACCCAGACGACGTCACCGTTCGCTTCGGGTTCGGGGGCGTCGAGGCCGATACTCGCCAGGTCTTCTTGCGCGGCGCGCGGATCATCCAGGGTCAGCCGTAGGGTTGGCGGGCAGTTCGCCACGATCAGCTCGTTCGGTCCGCCCAGAGCGACCAATTGGCCCTCGACCAGCAGACCGACACGATCCGCCAGTTTGGCGCGAGTCGGTTCGTCAGCGGTGAAGATAACGGTCATTGACAAGCTCTGGCATGTCAGAAGGGTGTGCCAGACGAGATCGGCCTCGCGGGGTTCGAGCCCGGCGAAAGGCTCATCGAGCAGGACGACTTGAGGGGCGTGGATGAGGGCGCGGGCGATGTCGGCCAGCCGCTTCTGGCCGATGCTGAGTTCGCTGACCCGCCGATCCAAGCAAGGATCGAGGTCCAACTCGGCGGTCAGCACCTCCATCATGGATTGGCGAGCGGCATCGGTCAGTCCGTACAAACTCGCATAGAGGGTGATGTTCTCGTTGACGGTCAACTCATCGTCGAGGCTGGGCTGGGTGAGCACCACACCGATCCGCTGGCGGGCGTCGGTCTCGTGAATCGACTGCTCGTCGATCATGACCATTCCAGTGTCAGGAGTGGTCAATCCGGCCAAACAGGTGATCAGGCAGGACTTGCCACTGGCGCGCGGGCCCACGATCGCCACGATCTGACCATCGGTCGCCGTGAAAGCGACATCGCGCAGTCCAACCACGTCGCCACTGGACTTGCTCACGTTCTTGACACTGATCGTCACAAGATCTCCTAGCTCACCAAGGTGCCGTCGACTGCCCATCTATCATAACCGCCCGGCGCAGCGCAAGGATTCCCTACGCCGACAAGTGCGATGGTGTCGCAGTCATTGGATTGTGCATGATATTGAAATGATAGTACGAGCTGGGGGTCGGGTGGGATTTGCCAGTCATCGAATGGTGAATCCACGCTTCTCGGCAAGCTTCTGGCGGGAGAGGCGTTTGGCGGGGCGCTTGGCGAAGTCGGTCACTTCCTGCTCGCTCGAAAAGAGCCGATATTTCCCTCTACTGTGGCACTGGGATGGTCCACCGTGAACTCGTCTAAAGATTGCCGATCTTTCCATCCCACCATGGGACCGGAACGGTCCAGAAGCAACTCATCCGAAGATGGCCCATCTTCCCTCCCCGCCCTGGGACCGGTACGGTCCACCGGTCGCTCGTCCACAACTGAGCAAAGTATGAGGCTGCTGAGTCCCCGATTCCTACTTTGCCTCAGTTATGTCGTCATTGTGTGCCCCTGAGGTGACATAACTATGACCCACCCACGATTTCGGTCAATTTCACTCCAAAATCGGGTCGGAATGGACATGAAATTGACCTAAATCGTCAGATCCCCTCTCAGCTGGCCAGAGATTGCTCAGTTATGTCGACCACCACTCACACACAGGCGACGCTCAATCGACTGAGTGAGCCATCCATTGTGGTGTTGTGGATTGTCAGGCCGTTGAGGGATTGTGGACTGCCGTGAGGTAGCAGCCTCGAAGGGAGTAGGCGACGCCGGAGTGGCCTTGTGGATGTTCCTCGGGCGAGTCAGGCGACAGGCTTGAATACTTTGACAGACACAGTACTGTACGTGTACAGTAACTGATGATCGATGGATGGAAGGATGTGACCATGTCAGACCCCGCTATCTCCCCCGATCTATTACGGGGGAATACGGACACCATGATCCTGAGGTTGCTGCTTGAGGCGGACCACTATGGATATGAGATTGTGAAGATGCTGCGTGCCCGCTCCGGCGGTGAACTCGAACTGAAGGAGGCGACGCTTTATTCCAGCCTGCGACGGCTAGAGGCGGACGGCGACATCCAATGGCATTGGGGGGACGAGACTCAGGGCGGGCGGCGCAAGTATTACCGCATCACCGACCGTGGGCGTGAGACCTATGTCCGTAATCGGACCAACTGGGAGCACACCAAGCGCGTCGTCGATTTGTTGATCGGCGGCGAGCACGCCAGTCCCGATGCGGACTCACCGACGGTGTGACCGCACGCCAGCAGTTCAAACCATTCTTACTTCACTACTTCTTTCGTACCTGGAAAGGACAATTATGAGCAACATGCAAGACCGAATCGACGAGTACCTCGACCAGTCCTTCGGACCCTACGAAGACAGCCCAGCAGTGGCCGACCTGCGCATCGAGGTGCGCCATGACCTGATCGAGCGCCTGGCGGATCTCCTTGAGCGCCAGGTGCCCGAGGAGGTGGCGTATGCCCAAGTCATCGCCTCCGTCGGAGACATGAATGCGACCATTCGAGAATTGGCCGGGGTCGATCAGGCCGACGCCGACACTGACTCCGGCTCGGACCAGGCGATCGGCCACCAAGAGCCC
>JAITVA010000201.1 GCA_031286045.1 Propionibacteriaceae bacterium
ACCACCGGCGGCGCGACCAATTCCATGCTCGGGTCGTACACCCCTTTGGGGGCCATGGTCGCCATCTTGCACATGGTGCTCGGCGAGGTCTCACCCGGCGGTGTCGGATCAGGCCTTTACACCATCCTGGTCCTCGTCATCATCACGGTGTTCATCACCGCCCTCCTGTTGGGGCGCCCGCCGATCCTGCTTGGCAAACGCATCGGCCCGCGTGAGATGAGACTGGCCGCCATGATCATCCTCGTCATGCCGGTGCTGGCGCTGGGGGGGATGGCGTTGAGCATGGCCATACCGTCGGTGCGGGCCGACATCGTCAGCCATTCCATGAGTGAGGCGGGGCCGCAGGGTATGACCGAATTGGCCTACGCTTTCATCTCCGCTGCCATCAACAACGGCTCATCAATGGCCGGTTTCAGCGCGAACACGCCTTGGCTCAACATCACCTTGGGTGTGATCATTCTGCTGGGGCGCTTCGTCGTCATCGGTTTGGTCATGGCCCTGGCCGGTGGTTTCGCTGGACAAGACCGGGCGTCGGCCGACGTCAGCGAACTGCCGGTGCACCGTCCGCAATTCGTGATCCTGCTGATCGGATTGACCATCTTCATCGCAGTGCCGACCTTCTTCCCAGTCTTGACGGTCGGTCCACTGGCCCACGGGTTGCCATGAGCAGGCCTGACGACCACATGGTCTCTCCCGCCCCGGTGGATCCTTCCACCGCTGCCTCGCCTACCGACCTTCCTTCCACGGTTGCCTCGCCTACCGATCTTCCCTCCACCGCTGCCTCGCCTACCGACTTTCTTTCCACGGTTGCCTCGTCTGCCGTCGTTTTTTCCACCGATATCCCGGTGGACGCGCCTCCTGCCGCGCCATCGCCCACCGACCCCTCTTCCACCGTTGCCTCGCCTGCCGACAGCTCACGCGGGGATGCCCTGATCACGGACGCCTCACTAGCCGACACCCCGCCCTCCGAGACGAAAACGGCCTTCCTCCCGGTGGGCGGCCTGCTCCTCAGCGCGCTGAGGAAGTTCGATCCACGTCAGCTCTGGTCGAATCCGGTGCTGCTGCTGACCTGGGTCGGAGCTTTGCTGGTGACCCTGGTCGCAGCCGTCGAGCCCCTGATCACCTCCGTGCCGACCTCGGGCGGCGGCCGCTTGCCGCCGGGCTTCTCCTGGACCATCGCGATCGCCTTGTGGCTGGTGCTCTACATCGCGACCTTCGCCGAGTCCCTGGCCGAGGGCCGCGGTCGCGCCCAAACTCTAGCCTTGCGTCGTGCTAGCCATCAGCCGATAGCTCGTCGCCTACGTGCCTATGACCACGCCCACGATCCAGGAGCCAGTCGTTGCGACATCCGTGTGACACCCGTCGGCGCACTCAGGGTCGGCAACCACATCCTGGTCGAGGCTGGCGAGTCGATCCCAGCCGACGGTCAGGTGGTCTGGGGCGTCGGGCTGGTGGATGAGTCCGCCATCACCGGCGAGTCCGCGCCCGTCGTCCACGATCCTGACCCACACCGCTGCGACGTCATTGGCGGCACGCAACTTCTGTCCGACCGTTTGGTCGTCCGCGTCACCCAGGCGCCAGGACACACCGCCATGGACCGTATGATCGCCCTGACCGAGGGCGCCCATCGTCAAAAGGCGCCCAAAGAACTGGCACTGTCATCGCTCTTGGCCTCGTTCTCAATCTCCTTCGTGGTGGTGGCCCTGACGCTCAACGTCATCGCGGCGCCGCATGCTGACGCGGTGTCGATCCCGATTCTGGTGTCGATCGTGGTGTGCCTGATCCCAACCGAGATCGCTGCCCTCATGTCGGTGACCGGGATCGCCTCGATGTACCAACTCCTGCGGCGCTCCGTGCTGGTGGATTCTGGGCACGCCTTGGAGACGGCCGGTGACGTCACCACCATTCTGATCGACAAGACTGGCACCATCACGGCAGGCGACCGCCGAGCGATCGCCTTCTGGCCCTTGGACGGGGTCAGCGACGACGACCTCATCCTCGCAGCGATCGACGCCTGTGATCAGGATGAGTCGTCAGAGGGCCAGTCCATCCGGGAAGTCGCCACATCTATGGGCTATAGCTGCGACGAGCCCACCGCGTCCGCTGCGATCATTCCGTTCAGCGCGCAGACACGCTTGTCGGGCGTCGATCTGCCGGATGGCACGAAGATCCGTAAGGGGGCCGAGTCAGCCATCATCGGTTGGCTGAAGCACCTTGGCGCCGCCCCCAGTGGGGAGGTGGTGTCCCGTTTACGCTTCCTGACTGATCGGGCCGCCCACCAAGCAGCGACTCCACTGGTCGTCGCCATCAAGCGACCGGGCGCGCCTGGTCGAGTCCTCGGGGTCATACCTCTCAAAGACAGACTGAAATGGTCGGCACGGGCGAAGGCAGATCAACTGCGGGCCTTGGGAGTCAAGACCATCATGATCACCGGCGACAATCCGATCACGGCGCGAACCATCGCGGCTGACGCGGGGGTCGATGATTTCGTCGGCGACGCCACGCCCCAGGACAAGCTGGCCGCCATCATCGCTGAGCAGGCTCAAGGTCATTTTGTCGCCATGGGTGGCGACGGCGCCAACGACGCACCGGCCCTGGCCCAAGCAGACATCGGCGTGGCCATGGGGTCAGCCGATCCGACTGCGAAGCAGGCCGCCAACATGGTGGTTCTGGATGACGACCCGACCCGTATCATCGACATCATCGAGATTGGCCGACGCCAGCAGGCCACGCGCGGGGCGCTCATCACCTTCAACATGGCCAACGACATCGTGCGCTACTTCGCGCTCTTTCCAGCCCTGTTCGCCCCAGTCTTTCCCGGTCTCGACGCCCTCAATCTCCTGCGCCTGCACTCACCGGCCTCAGCCGTCTTGTCGACGGTCATCTTCTCGATCGCCGTCATGGGTGTTCTCATCCCGCTGGCGCTAGCCGGGGTGCCTTACCGGTTGACGAATCTGAGCCAGGCCCTGTCCCGCAACCTGGTCAGCTACGGTCTCGGAGGCATCGTCATCGCAGCAGTCGGCATCAAGGGTATCGATCTGCTCGTCCAATTGATTCCAGGGTACTGAGGAGTGGGTCGTGACTAGTCATTTCGTACGTCGGATAGGGGCCCGAGCGGATCGGTGTGATGCTGGACGCAGTGTGCCGGGCGACGGTGTGACGAGCGAGGGATCGAGCCGTGTCAGCGCCGATCGCCCCCCCGCCGGCGCCGGAAATCTTGGGGCCAGGCGTGTGCGACGCCGTGCTCATGGTGGGCGGATCGATGCGAGGAGAGGCTGGCGTGCGCCGGGTGGGGGGACGGTTCACGCGACTGGGAGCAGCCGGATTGGGGCAGCGGACTGCTCACCGGGGCGCATTCTGACGCTGGCACGTCGGGTCAGGTCGCTGAGTCACCCGGCTTTGATGGCATTGCGCGCCATGCTGGTGCTGACCGTCATCCTGGGCGTGGCCTATCCACTGGCGATGACGGGCCTGGCTCAAGTCGTCTTCCCTGATCAGGCCAACGGATCGACAGTACAGGACACCGACGGCCAAGTGGTCGGCTCGCGCCTGCTGGGGCAGGCCTTCACCGACACCGCTGGCCAGCCGCTACCGCAGTACTTCCAGCCCCGCCCCTCAGCGGCAGGCGAGGGTTACGACGCGGGGGCATCCTCTGGTTCCAACCTCGGCCCAGACTCGCAGAAGTTGGTCGCAGAGATTCGAGCCCGTCAAGAACAGATCGCCGCCTTCAACGGTGTTCCCCTAGCCGATGTTCCCGCCGACGCGGTGACCGCCTCCGGTTCCGGCCTCGACCCCGACATCAGCCCTGAGTACGCCGCCATCCAGATCAGTCGAGTGGCCAAGACCCGCTCACTGAGCGTCGACCAGGTGACCGCCCTTGTCACCAGCCACACCGTCGCTCCCGACCTGGGCTACATCGGCCCTCACCGCGTCAACGTCGTCACCCTCAACCTGGCGTTGGATCAGTGGTGAGCCGGGGAAGGGGTTCACGAGTCTGGTCAGTCACGTGGGAAGGCCTCACTCGTGTGCGAGCACTCGCTCAGCGGGCAAGGTCATCCATGCTGCCGTTGGTTTGACTCTGGTGGGGATAGTCGAGGGGTAGGTGTTTGCCGTCAGAGTCGGGTCGGTGGAGAGATCGGCTCGGTGAGGCAGTGCCTTCTCGGAGTCAAGGGCCCTGACAGTGGCGAGGGTGGGCCGGGGTCTTGATGTGGTCGCCGGAGCGGGCGCTGGCGACTCGACACCCGGTCGGGTGACCCGACCCCCTCCAACTGACGCGACTCGGTACCCAGGTGGGGTGACTCGACCCCCTCCAAGTGACGCGACCCGGCACCCAAGGAGGTGACCCGATACCAGGTGACGCAACTCGACTTAACACCCAAGCAAGGTGACTCGGCACTCCAAGGGACGCGACCCTATACTCCCAGCAAGATGACTCTTGATGGCAACTAGCGGCAACTAGGCAAAGAATGCCCTTTCGCACCCCCGGATGCATACTTTGCCCTAGTTGTGCCGCTGTTTCCAGTGTTTTTGGTGACACAACTAGGGCAAAGTATGACTGGGGTCGTTTGGAGACTCATTCTTTGCACAGCTGTCACGCCGACGTTGGGAAGGGGGTGGTCCGTGTCGCTGTCGTGGGCGCCGGGCATGCTCGCTCAGGACAATGCACTGCCGTCTGTGCTACCGCTGGACACGCCACATAACACCCACAGCAGCGACGTAGACAATCTGCATTTATGGGCAGGTACGGTCTCAAACGCGATACGGTTGCCCGTCGTCTTGACGAGTCTCATCAGGGTCGCGAACGTCGACGCTTGTCCACCTGATTTGATGGCAGAAGTGTATCGCTGGCTTAGAGGTTCCGTCGATAGGTCATTCGGGGTGGTGGTCCCAGGAACCAATCTGGGCTGTGTTGTCGTGTAGATCGACGGGCGTCCAGCCCGCCTCCTTCCTCCGCCTTGCCAGATCGGCCCCTGAAACCACCACCTCACCCGACAAATTCAAAGTGCCAGGGCTCGGCCGGGCCGCGGCCCCCTTGGACGGCCCAACTGGGGTTGACCCAGTCGTAGGCGGGGGCGTTGGCTTTCATCCACTCGTATTTGGGCGTGCCGTAATCCCATTCCAGTCCGAGGCCGCCTTCGCGCCAGTCGGGCAAGTCGACGGCGGTGCCCCAGCCGTGGTTGGAGGTGCCGGGGGCGGCGGCGCCGGAGCCGTAGATCGCCTTCATCTCGACCTGTTCGTCGTAGGTGCGGTAGGTCAGATCGAGCGGGATGTCCTCGCCCCAGACGGCCTTGTAGGCGGCGTTCAGGATCATCCAGGCGGCTTCGGCGTCACAGCGCAGCAGTTGCTTGGTGTCGTAAGGCACAGCGCACAAGGTCGCGGGATCAATACGTCCGTTTCCGCCGGTGTACTGGGCAGCGACCGCTGCCTTCGCCGCCGCAGCTTTGGCGTCCTGGTCGGCTTGCCAGGCGGTCTGAGCGTCCTTGACAACCTGTTCCGCTGCCGACAACTCCTTGGTGGCTTGGTCTAGCCCGGCAGTGACTGCGTCGAGAGCCAGCCGCTGGAGGGCCAAGTCGTCGCGGGGAGCGGCTGGGTTCGCCTTGGTCGTGTCCGGCGACTCGGCGGGGGTGGCGCCCGCAGGATCGGTCGGAGGCGCATCGTCTTGGTCGAGCAGTGGCCAGTCTGGATCGTCGGTCAGTGGCGCGTCCGCTTGGCCGGGGAGTGTTGGGTCAGTTTGGCCGGGTAGCGCTGAGTCAGCTTGGTCACGCAGTGCGGCGTCGGCCTGGTCAAGTTCCGTGTCGAGGAGGGCGCGTACCTGCTCGTCGGTCACCTTGCCCGCGCTAGCCTCGTAGGTCGCCTGTGCCGCAGTGATGGCCGATGACAGGGCGTCGCGAGCCGCCCGATGAGCGGTCGCGGAGCTCTGATACGCCAGCACCGCCTCAGCGCCTGAAAGGGTCTGATCCATGGCGGCGGCAATCGGCGCGATGATCGGGTCGGTGGCAGGGCGAAGCACGTCGTCAGCGATGCCGCGAGCGCCAAACACAACGGCAACCGCCACGCTCAACCAGATGATGAGGCCGCTCAACAGGCGCTGCCCATGAGACATCTCCCACTGCGGCGCATCACCCGTCTTCTCGCCCGAAGCTGGTCCATCTTCAACTCCCACGGTCGGGGTTGACCAGCCCGCCGGCGGCTCGTGCGAAGATGGCAGACTCTCCCGTCCCAGTGTGGGCCCGGCCCGGTCCACCAGTAGCTCACCGACCCCAAGCGCACGACGCGGTGGCGGCGGGGTTCGCCCGCCGCCACCTGTGTGGATACCGTGATCCTCCAACCAAGCCTCCCATTCAGGAGTTGATGATGAGAACTCCCTACGCCTTGGCCCAGAGTTGATCGCCCTGGGCGTCGGCTGCGAAGTTGGAGGCGGTCTGACGTGCCATCTG
The DNA here is from genome assembly GCA_031286045.1 of Propionibacteriaceae bacterium. Taxonomy (GTDB): domain Bacteria; phylum Actinomycetota; class Actinomycetes; order Propionibacteriales; family Propionibacteriaceae; genus WQYJ01. The sequence continues at coordinate 6,438 of JAITVA010000201.1, forward strand.
GGTGTACTGCTCCCAGCGTTGGTCGACTGTCATCTGCGCCAACTCGGCCATGCGCTCGGCCTCTTCGGGGTCAGCGCGCACCAGCATCTTGTACCGTGTCTCGTTGTAGATGTAGTCCTTGACCTTGAGGCGCGGCGCCGGAGAGTCGATCATGAAGGGGTTGCCACCCTCCCAACGCGTCACCGGGTTGTATCTGATCAGCGGCCAGTGCCCACAGTTGACGGCGCGGTACTGCTGGTCCAGGCCCTTGCGCATGTCGATGCCGTGGGCGATGCAGTGGCAGTAGGCGATGATCAGGCTGGGGCCGGGGTAGGCCTCGGCCTCGCGGAAGGCGGTCAGTGTCTGCTGTGGGTCGGCGCCCATGGCGACGCGAGCAACATAGACGTTGCCGTACGAGATGGCCTGCAAAGCCAGGTCTTTCTCGTTGGTGCGCTTGCCAGCGGCGGCGAACTTGGCCACCGCGCCCAGTGGAGTCGCCTTGGATGCCTGGCCACCGGTGTTGGAGTAGACCTCGGTGTCCATGACCAGGATGTTGACATCGCGCCCGGAGGCCAGCACGTGGTCCAAGCCGCCGGATCCGATGTCATCGGCCCAACCATCGCCACCGACGATCCAGACGGAACGACGGAGCAGGTGGTCGGCCACCGACAGCAGGTCGGCCGCGCGGGTCGAGATCTCGGCGTCCTCGGCGCCAGCCAAGTCGGTCAACTTCTCTTTCAAAGCGTCCACGCGGCGGAACTGGGCCCGAATGTCGGACTCATACTGCTGCGGGGCCTCCAAGATCGATTCGACCAGGTTCTCGTCCAGGGCCGGGCGTAGACCTTCGAGGCGTTGGCGGGCCAGATCGGTCTGCAGGTCGGCGGCTAGGCGCAAACCCAATCCGAACTCGGCGTTGTCTTCGAACAAGGAGTTGGACCAGGCCGGGCCACGACCGTGACCGTTGCGGGCCCAGGGTGTGGTCGGCAGGTTGCCGCCGTAAATCGAGGAGCAGCCCGTGGCGTTGGCCACTGAGGCGCGGTCACCGAACAACTGCGACAGCAGCTTGAGGTACGGTGTCTCGCCACAGCCGGAGCATGCTCCCGAGAACTCGAAGAGGGGTTCGAGGTATTGGGCCCCGCGCACCGTGCCGAAGTCCAGCCGCGACCGGTCGTTGTAGGGCAGGTTTTGGAAGAAGTCGACGTTGGCCCGAGCCTCGGTCTTGTCCAGCATGGGCTGGAGGTTGATGGCCTTGCGGTTGGGCTGACGCAGGGGCTTGACCGGACAGGCCTCGACGCACAGGCCACAGCCGGTGCAGTCCTCTGCGAAGACCTGGAGGGTGAAGGAGCCGTCGGGCACACCGGCCGCGTTGAGGGGCGCGTGCTGGAAGTTGTCCGGCGCGCCGTCCAAGGCTGAGTTCGGGTAATACTTGGCTCGGATGACGGCGTGTGGACAGACGAAGGCACAGTTGCCGCACTGAATGCACTCGTTCTGGTCCCAGACCGCCACGATGTCTGAGATGTTGCGCTTCTCGTACTGGGTCGTGCCAGGAGGGTATGACCCGTCGGCGGGCAGGGCTGAGACGGGCAGAAGATCGCCTTCGTCGATGATCATGCGGGCGGTGACATCGCGCACGAACTCGGGTGCGGTCGGCGGCACCGGCGGGATGAAGCCGTGGGTCGAGACCGGCTTGGCCGGCACCTCGATCTTGTGCAGCCCGGTCAGGGAATGATCGACGGCCGTGTGGTTCTTCTCGACGATCTCCTGCGACTTCTTGCCGTAGGTCTTGGTGATCGACTTCTTGATGGCGTCGATCGCCACGTCGCGCGGCAGCACGCCGGAGATGGCGAAGAAGCAGGTCTGCAGCACGGTGTTGGTGCGTCCGCCAAGACCAGCCGCCCGGGCCACCTCGTTGGCGTCGATGGCGTAAAGCTGGATGCCCAAGTCGATGATCTTGGCTTGGATCGGCTCAGGCAGTTCGGCGAACACCTTGTCGGCAGAGTATGGCGTGTTGATCAGCAGGACCGTTCCGGGGCGGGCGAAGTTGAGCACGTCGACGCGCTCCAGAATCGACCATTGGTGGCAGCCGATGAAGTCGGCCTTGCTGATGAGGTAGGGCGCCTGGATCGGGTCGGGTCCGAAACGCAGGTGGGAGACGGTGCGTGAACCGGATTTCTTCGAGTCATAGACGAAGTAGCCTTGCGCGAAGAATGGTTCATCGCGGCCTTCGGGGGCGGTCGAACCGAGGATCTTGATGGAGTTCTTGTTGGCGCCGACGGTGCCATCAGAACCGAGGCCGTAGAAGACCGCCCGGGTCGTCTTCGGGTCTTCGATGTCGAAGTCCTTGTCGTAATCGAGACTGAGCATGGTGACGTCGTCGTTGATGCCGACGGTGAAGCGCGGGCGCGGGCTGGCCTTGGCCAGTTCGTCATAGATCCCCTTGACCATCCCAGGCGTGAACTCTTTGGATGACAAGCCATAACGACCACCGATGATGGTGGGCATGGTGGCGACGCGTCCCTGGGAGTAGGCCTCGCCGATGGTGGAGGCGACGTCGAGGAACATGGGCTCACCGCTCGCGCCGGGCTCTTTGGTACGGTCGAGCACAGCGATCTTCTTGACCGTCGTCGGCAGGGCCGCCAGCAGGGCCTCGGTCGGCCAGGGGCGGTACAAGCGCACTTGCAGAACGCCGGTCTTGGCGCCACGGGCGTTGAGGTAGTCCACTGTCTGGGCCACCACTTCTCCGCCGGACCCCATGATGATGGTGACGGACTCGGCGTCGGCGGCGCCGTGGTATTCGACCAGGCCATAGTGGCGACCGGTCAGCTTCTCGAAACGTCCCATGACGTCTTCGACGATGCCAGGCACCTTGTCGTAGTAGGTGTTGACGGTCTCACGGCCCTGGAAGTAGGTGTCAGGGTTCTGGGCGGTGCCACGGATGTAGGGATGCTCAGGTGACAAGGCACGATCACGATGCGCTCGCACCATCTCGACCGGAATCATGGCGCGGAGGTCGTCATCGGACAGCAGGCGCAGTGTGTTGATCTCGTGGGAGGTGCGGAAGCCGTCGAAGAAGTGCAGGAAGGGCACACGCGACTCCATCGTCGCCACTTGGGCGATCAAGGCGAAGTCGTGGGCCTCTTGGACGGAGGCGGAACTGAACAGGGCGAAGCCGGTCTGGCGAACCGCCATGACGTCTTGGTGGTCACCGAAGATCGACAGGCCCTGGGCGGCCAGCGAACGGGCGGCCACATGGAAGACGGTCGAGGTCAACTCTCCGGCGATCTTGTACATGTTGGGGATCATCAGGAGCAGACCCTGGGAGGCGGTGAAGGTGGTGGACAAGGCCCCGCCTTGAAGGGCGCCGTGCATGGCCCCGGCCGCCCCTCCCTCAGACTGCATCTCGATGACGGTCGGCACCGTGCCGAAGATGTTCTTCAGCTTGTGGGCCGACCATTCGTCGGCCAGCTCGGCCATGGTCGAACTGGGGGTGATGGGATAGATCGAGCACAACTCGTTGCAGCGGTAGGCCACGCGGGCGGCGGCCTCGTTACCGTCGATGATTCCTCGTTGGGTCTTGGTGTTCTGTGGTGTGGACGTCACGGTTTCGTGTCCCTTCTGGTGCTGGGAGCTGGTCGCGGCCATCTTGGTGCTGTCGCTCATGTCAGTGCTCCGGAATCATCTCGATGGCGTGAACCGGGCACTGCTCGTAGCAAGCAGCACACCCGGTGCATTTCTCATAGTTGTAGCGGTAGCGGAAGCCCTTGCCGAGCTTGATGACCGCGTCTTCAGGGCAGGAGCCCAGGCAGCCGTCGCATTCGATGCAGTTGCCGCAACTGAGACAGCGCACGGCTTCGAACCGGGCCTCGTCTGGTGACAGTCCCCGCACGATCTCGTCGAAGCCGCTGCGCTCGGCGACATCGAGTTCGGATTGCATCCGCCGCTCATGATCGCCGAAGTACCACAGGTGAAGCATGTCGAAGTCGACCACCGGGTTCTTGGTGCGCGGACCGGCCGGGCGGTTGTAGAGCCAGGCGTCGATCTGGCGGGCGGCCCGCTTGCCGTGGCCGACACCGATGGTGACGGTGCGTTCGGAAGGAACAGCGTCGCCACCAGCGAAAATACCGGGAACATCGGTCATCAGCGTTTTCGGGTCCACCCTGACGACGTCGTTCTCGAAGCGCAAGCCGGGGATACGACGCAAGAAGTTGGAGTCGGTCTCTTGACCGACGGCCAAAATGACGGTGTCGGCTTTGAGGGTCTCGAATTTGCCCGTTCCGACGGCCCGGCCCTTGTCGTCCAGCTCCATGATCTCGACCTGGACGTCGCCGCCCTTCTCGACCTCGGAGATGGTGCGCAGCCAGTGCATCTCGACACCTTCAGCCTCTGCCTCCTTGCGTTCGTCGGCGTGGGCGGGCATCTGCTCCTTGGTGCGTCGGTAGATGACGATCGACTCTTCGGCGCCCAGTCGACGAGCGACGCGAGCCGCGTCCATGGCCGTGTTGCCACCACCGTAGACGGCCACGCGACGCCCGATCTTGGGCCGCTCACCCTCGGCCACGTCCTTCAAGAAGGTGACCGCGTCGATCATGTGGGAGGCGTCCATGCTGGGGATCTCGACCCGCTTGCTCAGCCCTGCGCCGATGGCCACGAAGACGGCGTCGAAGTTGCCTTCGGCTTGCTCTTTCATCAGGTCTTTGACCCAGGAGTTCTGAGTGAAGGTGACGCCGAGGTCGCGCAGGCGCTGGACTTCGCCGTCCAGCACGTCGCGGGGGAGTCGGTATTCGGGGATGCCATAACGCATCATGCCACCGGGCAGGTCGCCGCCGTCACGCACTTCGACGGTGTGACCGAGCCGGGCCAGGTGATAGGCGCAGCTCAATCCCGCAGGGCCGGAGCCGATGATCAGCACACGGAAGCCTGAGGCGTGTTCGGGTGTGGGAAATCCCCAGCCCTGTTTCAGTGCCAGATCGCCGAGGTAGCGCTCGACGCCGTGGATTGAGATGGACTCGTCCAGACAGCCGCGGTTACAGGCCCCCTCGCAGGGGTGATAGCAAACGCGTCCGTGGATGGCGGGGAAGGGGTTGTTGCGGGTCAGTTCGATCCAGGCTTCGTGCGGTTGGCCCTCTTTAACCAAGCGCAGGTACTCCTGGATGTTCTCACCCGCAGGGCACGCGTTGTTGCACGGAGGCAGTAGGTCGACGTACACAGGCATTCGTGACCGCACTGGTCCGACGCGGCCTTGCGTGTCGGTCAGGTTGGGTAGTGCGGTGATGTCGCGTGTATCAGTCATGCCGATCCTCTCTGACGATGAAGTGGTTTTTACAGCCTACATCGAATGGTCCATGTTGACTGGAGAAACCTATCATGGACCAAGCCAGGAGGCTGACTAGGTGTAATGCCTGTGCTTTCCGGGTCTGTGTCGGATCGACGTCGACAAGGGGAGGGAAAGCACGGCGCAGGCAGGTCGGACCAGCTGACAAGGCGGAGACCTCTCGATCTGCGTTGATTGTGCTAGTCATCAGCCCTCAAGCTCGAAACGGTACGTTGGCGGGGCTGGGAGGGGTACCCGCCAACGTACCGGCACCATCGGCTTCGACCATCCGCCAAGCGGCGCGAGGGAGGATTCGCGCTTGATCGCTCAGCGACAGGAA
>JAITVA010000211.1 GCA_031286045.1 Propionibacteriaceae bacterium
CCCATAATCGACTCTGGCTTGGGCGAGACGAGCATGGAGTCCAGGCAGTTCTGCCGGTCGATGCCGCCTGCCTTGTAGGAGCCGGTGGCGCAGAAAGGACGGTAGCCGGTCAGCGTGGACGGATCAACCACCATGATGGCGCTGAGCTCCAACCCCAGCGCGGCGTCTTTGGCGGTCGCGCTGTCGCTGTGCGACGGGTCATCCCACTGAACGGCGAAGTTGACCGTCAGCACATCGCCTGACGCCTCCACGGAACGCAGGATCGCCGTGACTGTTCCACCGGCGGACTCGTGAGCATCGGTCGCGCCGGCGTCGGCCGTCACTGTGGCCATCTCCGGCAGATCAGCGCGAGTCACCCCAGCGTCGGACCCGATCGAGCTTGGGCTGCTCGACTGCGGTGGCGTGGTCGCCTGACTCGAACCCGCCGACGCAGGCGGATCGGGCAGGCTGAGGTCGGGTGTGCAGCCGGTGAGCATGGCCAGGGCCACACCCACCGCTGCACAAAGATGTCGTAGTCTCATGCGATTCCTTTTCGCTGTGCTTCATCGAAGGAAGGCTGTCTCGCCACCTTCGAACCCGTGTGATGTCAGCCACTTTATCCCCGAGAAGTCGTCAAGATAGGCCTTAGATGCCCTTGTGACATTGGGAATATAACCTATCCACAAACCCATACTCCCTGGCACGCCATCTGCTGCCGAAAGCGCGCCGAGGGCCCTGGAATCTGTGTCAGAATGAACCCATGGATGAAGAGCGCACAACATTCAGCGATGACGAGTCTCTGGCTGACGTGGATGATCAAGTCAGTCAACTCATGGCAGCGCAAACCGGCGTCGAAGCTGACGAGTTGCAGGATTTTTGGTCAGTGGCAAGCCGATACGCCCGCCTCGGCGACCTTGAGGTGTTCATGGGCACTCCCTGGAGCGAGGCGCTCGCACCGGAAGCATGGAGCTTCGGAGACTCCGCTGACCTAGCCAATGAATTGCTGGCGCTGGTTCTTGCCGGAAAGAAGACCGCCACCACTGGGCTCTACCAGGAGTACGTCGACGAAGAAGAACCTCTTCCCAAGGTCGGCGACCTCTCGATCATTCTCGACGGCGCCAGCCATCCGCGCGCCTTGGTTCGCGACCAAGAGGTGGTGATCACCACATTCGGGGACGTCACGCCAGAGCAAGCCGCAGCCGAGGGTGAGGGTGATCGCACGCTTGAGTCTTGGCGTCAGGCCCACCGCGAGGTTTGGGAACGGCGGGGACTTGCCATCACCGATGACACAAAAGTGGTCTGGGAGCGATTCAAGGTCTTGTACTCCGTCTGAGGTGCTCACTGTGGCCATCACGCAGGAGTCCTCCGGTTGAGGAGCCGCTGATTCTTCTTCGCCATGACGGGCACGGAGAGCAGGGTGAGGTCCCCATCCGCCCCGCCCGAGGCGCGCGAAGCCGCAGGCGGAGTCGGAAATTCTATGTCACTGCCCACAGGTTCAGGCGACCGATGCACGGCTGATAAGGTCATTGGCAAGATGTTATCCAAGGAGTTTCGCAGCGATGGGACATATTGAGGTCGCGCATATCGACTATTACCTGCCCGACGGGCGGATGCTGCTGGCCGATGCCACTTTTCGGATCGGGCAGGGTGCGCCGACTGCCCTGGTCGGACCCAACGGGGCGGGAAAATCGACCCTGTTGCGCCTGATCACCGGGGAATTGACGGCCGACGAAGGGACCGTGGCCACCAGCGGAGGCGTCGCGGTGATGCCACAGTTCATCGGATCGATCCGTGACGAGCGAACGGTCCGCGATCTGCTGCTGTTGACGGCGCCAGCAGCGATGCGCGCGGTCGGGCAGGACTTGGCACGGGCCGAGGCGGCCATGCTTGACGCAGGCAGGGCTGGATCCGACGGGCAGGATGGCGCGACTGTGCGGGATGGGAAGGCCGAGGGCAGGAATGCGACCGAGCGCAGAGGTGCAGCCGAGCGGGAAGGGGCGACCGACCCGGCGGGCCCTGACGGAGCGACCCCGGCGGACGACGAGGCGATTCAGCTGGCATTTGCCCAAGCCATCAGCGATTGGGGAGATATCGGAGGCTATAACCTGGAGGCCCGCTGGGACGAACACACCATGTCGGCCTTGGGACTGACCTTCGATGAGGCCCAGCATCGCTTGGTCCGCACGCTGTCCGGCGGGGAGCAGAAGAGGCTCGTTCTCGAAGCCCTGCTCGCCGGGGATGATGAGGTGTTACTCCTTGACGAGCCCGACAACTACCTCGATGTGCCGGGAAAACTGTGGCTGGAGGAGCGCCTCGCCACGACAGCGAAGACAGTCCTGTTCGCTTCCCACGATCGTGAGTTGTTGGCCAATGTCGCCAAACGGATCGTGTCAGTGGAGCCTGCGCCTGCGGGATCGACTGTGTGGGTGCACGGCGGTGGTTTCGCGACGTACCACCAGGCACGGGTGGCTCGCTTCGAGCGGTTCGAGGAGTTGCAGCGACGGTGGGCCGAGCAGCGAGCCAAGCTCAAACAATTGGTGGCTGACTTGCAGCAATACGCACAGAGATCGGCTGACATGGCCTCTCGGTACCAGGCCGCCAAGACGCGACTGGCCAAGTTCGAACAGGCTGGACCTCCGCCTGAGCCGCCTCGTCCTCAAGAGATCACAGTCCGACTGCGCGGCGGGCGCACCGGTGTGCGGGCGCTGACCTGCGAAGGGTTGGAACTCGTCGGCCTGATGGAACCCTTTGACGCAGAGGTGTTTTTCGGCGAGCGAGTCGCCGTCCTGGGCGGAAATGGGACGGGCAAGTCCCACTTCATCACGCTCTTGGCCGGGATGCCCGTCGAGACGGCGGGGACCTGGAAGCTGGGCGCCCGCGTCGTGCCGGGGTACTTCGCCCAAACCCATGCCCATCCCGAGCTGATCGGACGACAGTTGGTCCAGATTCTCTGGCAGGACCACGCGCTGGATCGTGGCGGCGCCCTGTCAGCCCTTCGCCGCTATGAGCTCACCGGCCAGGCCGACCAGCTGTTCGACACCTTGTCAGGTGGGCAACAGGCCCGCTTCCAAATCCTGCTGCTGGAGTTGGGCGGAGCGACCATGTTTCTTCTCGACGAGCCCACCGACAACCTTGACTTGGAGTCTGCGGACGCCCTCCAGTCGGCCCTGGAACAGTTTGAAGGCACCGTCATCGCGGTCACCCATGATCGCTGGTTCGCCAAGGGTTTCGACCGTTTCCTCATCTTCGACGCCGATGGCCGGGTGCGCGAGTCCCTTGCTCCGGTGTGGACTAGATGAGTTATTCCAAGGGTGTTAGTGGTCGTAGGCGATGAGGGAGCGTAGGGGGTGTAGTCCTTGTCGGTCGTTGTTCCAGATGGCGGCTGTGAGGGCGAGGATGCGTTGGGTGAT
>JAITVA010000267.1 GCA_031286045.1 Propionibacteriaceae bacterium
CCAAGGCGCCCATTCTCATCATCGGGAACGATGTCCGTTTCGGCATCGTCTCCGACATCGACGACACCATCATCACCAGCTATCTGCCCCGGTTGCTGATCGCGGCATACAACACCTTCGTCCTGACCGAGTCGGCCCGAGTGCCGGTGGCTGGCATGGCGGCCTTGTACTCAGCGGTGTTGCGCCAGCACCCCAACTCCCCCGTCATGTACGTCTCCACCGGCTCATGGAGCACCCAGCCCTTCTTGGAGCGCTTCATCGCGCGCCATGGCTACCCGGCCGGGCCCATGCTCTTGACCGATTGGGGGCCGACCAACACCGGCTGGTTCCGATCGGGTCCAGCCCACAAGCGCTCCTCCCTGGCCATGCTGGCCCGCGATTTCCCCCACATCCGCTGGTTGATGGTCGGCGACGACGGCCAGCACGATCCTGGTATCTATGCCCATTTCGCCCGGCTTCATCCTGACAACGTCGTCGGCATCGCCATCCGTCAATTGCCGCTGATGGAGCAGGTCTTGGCCCACGGCACCACCTCACAGATGCCCCCGCTGAACGACGCCATCGCCCGCATTCCTGACAAAGTCAGCGAGGTGCGTGGCCCCGACGGCTACGCCCTACGCCCCCTCATCCAACAGATGCTCGACCAATGAACCTCACCGAATGACCGATAGACGCGATCTTGAGGCCGCGACCGGGTATCATGGCTCGGTCGAAGGAGCTAGTGTGGCAAAAGTTGAGACGGACGAGGACAGCGGCGAGCGGATCCTTGACGTCGAGGTCGAGCAGGAGATGGAGACGTCGTTCCTGGAGTACGCCTACTCCGTCATCTACGCGCGTGCCCTGCCTGACGCCCGCGACGGCCTCAAACCGGTTCAGCGACGCATCCTGTTCACCATGAACGACATGGGGATACGCCCCGACCGCCCACATGTGAAGTGCGCCCGTGTGGTCGGCCAGGTCATGGGTGTGCTCCACCCACACGGCGACGGCGCCATCTATGACGCCTTGGTGCGCATCGGCCAACCGTGGGCCGAGCGTCTCTTGTTGGTCGACGGCCACGGCAATTTCGGCTCGCTCGACTCTGGCCCGGCCGCCATGAGGTACACCGAGTGCCGGATGGCCCCCGCCGCCTTGGCGATGACCCAAGGCATCGACGAAGACGTGGTCGACTTCCGACCGAACTACGACGGCAAGGAGTCTGAACCAGTCGTCTTGCCCGCGGCCTTCCCCAATCTGCTTGTCAACGGCGCGTCCGGCATCGCCGTCGGCATGGCGACGAACATGGCGCCCCATAACCTCGTCGAGGTCGTGGGAGGCCTCAAGCATCTCTTGGCCAATCCTGACGCCACGTGCGAGGACCTGATGCGGTTCATTCCCGGCCCCGACCTGCCAACCGGGGGCAAGATCATAGGTCTCGACGGGATCCGCGACGCCTATGAGACAGGACGCGGCGCCTTCAAGATTCGGGCCACCTGCCGGATCGAGCAGGTCACCCCCCGGCGCAAGGGCATCGTCGTCACCGAGCTGCCCTACCTGATCGGCCCCGAGAAGATCATGGAGCAAATCAAGGCAGCCTCGGAGAAGAAGACCATCACCGGCGTGGCCGACATGAAGGATCTGACCGACCTGAACAACGGCACCCGGCTGGTCATCGAGATCAAGAACGGCATCAACCCCGAGGTGCTGTTGGCACAGTTGTTCAAACACACCAAGCTGGAGGACTCCTTCTCCATCAATGCGGTCGCCCTGGTCGACGGTCAGCCTCGCACGCTACCTTTGAAAGAATTGTTGCAGGTCTACCTCGACCATCGGCTCGACGTCACCATGCGGCGCACCCAGTTCCAGTTGGCCAAGGCCCTCGACCGGTTGCATCTGGTCAACGGCCTGTTGGTGGCGATCATCGACATCGACGACGTCATCGCCATCATCCGCTCCTCTGACGACGCCGCCCAGGCGCGAACCCGGCTCATGGACGCGTTCGATCTCGACGAGGTCCAGGCGACCTACATTCTCGACATGCAGCTGCGGCGTCTGACCAAACTGTCGCGACTGGAGTTGGAGTCGGAGCGCGACGAGTTGACCGGCCGGATCGCCGGGCTCGAGGCGATTCTGGGCGATCCTGAGCGACTGCGCCAAGTGGTGTGCGACGACCTCGACCACGTGGCCGAAGAGTTCGGCACGCCCCGACGCACAGTGCTCTTGTCTGATTCCGGTCTCTCTCCAGTGACCGCTGCCCTGGCCAAGGGACCGATCGAAGTCCCCGATGGCCCCTGTTGGGTGTTCTTGTCCTCAGCCGGCCTGATCGCCCGGATGGACACCGCCGAAGCGGTGCCTGACACCGGCCCACGCGCTCTGCACGACTGCTTGACCTCGGTGGTGCGCACCCAGACCCGCTCCGATATTGGAGTGATAACATCTTTGGGTCGAGTTGTGCGTCTAGAAGCCATCGAGTTGCCGTCGATCCCCTTGACGGCGGGCGCGGTGAACCTTCAGGGAGGGGTGCCGCTAGCGGAATTGATCGTGCTAGAAGCGGGCGAACGTGTCCTGGCGCTGACAACATTGGACGACCGGACCTATGGCTGGGCCCTGGGCACAAGAGGCGGTGTGGTCAAGCGAACCAACCCCGAGATCGTCTCGAAGGACTCATGGGAGATCATCCGCCTGGATGACGGCGACGAGTTGGTCGGAGCGGTCGAGTTGCGTGACGACTCACCGGATCTGGTCTTCATCGCCTCCGACTCGTCCCTCTTGCGTTTCCCTGCAACGAAGGTACGACCCCAGGGTCGCTCAGGTGGCGGCATGGCCGGGATCTCGCTGTCCCCGGGCGTATGGGTGGTCTTCTTCGGCGCCGTTAGCCCGGACAACTCCGATGTGGTGACGGTGGCCGGGTCCTCCGCGGCCCTGCCCGGAACAGAGTCGGGCTCCGTCAAAGTCACCGCCTTCGACCTCTTCCCCGCCAAGGGCCGCGCCACCGGCGGGGTTCGGTCCCACCGCTTCCTCAAAGGTGAAGACCAACTCCAACTGGCCTGGGCTGGCCCCGCCCCTGCGGTCGCCGCCGCCGACTCCGGCAACCCCATCACCTTGCCCACTCCCGACTCCCGCCGGGACGGCTCCGGCACCCCAGCCAGCCAACCCATCGCCGCCATCGGCACCCGGGACGTGCGCTAGGGGACGTGCCGGGAACTCGGCCTGGCGGCTTGCGCTCTGCTTGACCGCAGCAGTGACCGCCCGGGGAAGTGATAATTAACGCTGTGCTGTCAGATGGGCGTCGGGAAGGGCACTCATCGATTCCCTAGCGCGGGCCGATCAGTGCGGCGAACTCCCCATACCCCTGCCTCTCCATCTCGGCTAAGGGCACGAAACGCAAGGCGGCTGAGTTGATGCAGTATCGCAACCCGCCGAGGTCGTCAGGCCCATCGGTGAAGACATGGCCAAGGTGGGAGTCAGACCCGCTGGCCCGCACCTCCGTGCGAGGACGTCCCGCCACCCGATAGTCGGCCCGCCGCGTCAGCAAGGCGTCGTTGATCGGACGAGAGAACGCCGGCCATCCACAGCCCGAGTCGTACTTGTCGCTGGACATGAACAGGGGCTGGCCGGAGACGACGTCGACGTAGATGCCCGGCTCAAAGGTTTCATCGTAGTCATTGTCGAACGCCCGCTCGGTGTCCTCATGCTGGGTGACGGCATACTGCTGGGGTGTCAGCGACCGAATCTGACTGACCAAGCCGGCCTTCTTGGCCACATTCGCGATCAGCGAGCCCGAGATGTGGCAGTAGCCAGTCGGATTCTTGTCGAGGTAGGACTGGTGGTACTCCTCTGCCTCCACGAAACTCGTCAAGCGCGTCCCCTGTGTGACAACAGGCTTGGCCCACCGACTGGCAAGCTCAGCCAAAGCCCGCTCGATGACTGGACGGTCAGCCTCATCCACCCAGAACACGCCGCTGCGATACTGAGTTCCATGATCGTTGCCCTGAGAGTCCAGAGTCGTTGGATCGATGGCCTCGAAGAACAAGAACAACAAATCGTCCAAGGAGATCACGTCTGGGTCATAGGTCGCCTCGACCGTCTCGGCATACCCGGTTAGGCCACCGCACACTTGCTCATAGGTCACCTCGGCCGGCGCGTCAGGCGACCTATTGGCGTAACCCACGCGGGTTGACACCACTCCTGGAATCGCCCGCAGGTAGGCCTCCAAGCCCCAAAAACACCCGCCCGCCAGCCAGATCGTCTTCATCATCATCCCCTCCTTCAAACCGCCATCAGCGGCGCCGACTCAACGCCTCAAGGGTAAACCATGTCCGCGTGAGGCATATGATGATGGTGTCGGAAGGCGTGTCGAGCCGTTCCGCGCGGACGCGGGCCAGGCGATGTTTGCCGACCGCGTCACCCGGGATCGCGACGAGCGGCTCGTGCCCGAACTGCGACGTGCGGCCCTTGGCTTGTCGGCCGAACCGGACCAGCACACACCACAAGAGAAGAAAGAATCAATGATGACAGAAATGACAAAGATCGCCTTTTTGGGACTGGGCCGCATGGGTCGCGAGCTGGTGAACCACCTCGTCGAACGAGCGGACGTCGACCTCGTGGTGTGGAACCGCAGCGCCGGTCCCACCGAATCGTACCGTCACCGGGGTATTCAGGTCGCCGACAGCCCGGCCCAGGCTTGGGCCGACGCCGACATCGTCATGACCTGCCTGTTCGGCCCTGACGCTGTGCGCGAGGTCATTCTGGAAGCCAACACCAGTCTGCCCGAGTCCACGACCTGGGTCGACATCTCCACGGTCGGACCGATCTTCGCCGAAGAATGCGCCCAATGGTCCCGGGCACACCATGTGGCCTACGTCCACTCCCCCGTTCTCGGCTCGTTGGGACCGGCGCGGGCGGGCGGACTGGGAGTGCTGATCGGAGGCGACGACGCCGACGCACGGACCAAGACACGTCAGTTCGTCAGCCTGTGGGCCGACGCCGACAGAATCGTCGAGTACGACTGCGCTGTGAAAGCCGCCAGCGGCAAACTCATCATCAACTACGGCCTGGCGGTCGGCATGCAAGCGATCATCGAAGCCACCCGGATCGGCCAGTCGGGCGGAATGACCCAAGCCGAGGCTATTGACCTGCTCAAAATGCCGAAGACTCCGCTGTCCGTCATCGCCGCGATGAAGGCCGACCTGATCGCGACCCGCGACTACTCCGACACCCAGTTCTCAACCAACCTACTGGCCAAGGACTCTGATCTGATGCTGACCGTCGCCCAGGACCAGCCCTTGCCCGCCCTCGTCACCGCTTTCGCCGCGCTGGAGCACGCCCGCCGCGCCGGTCACGGCGAAGACGACTTCGCCTCCATGGCCGGATGAGAAGACCGCGAGGGCCCTCAGCGCTTGGCTGCGCCCTTGCTCCCCAATGACGCTCCCGCCAAAATGTTGGAGTCAAAGGCGTAGGTCACGTCAGCGGCTTGGCGTCGCCGTTTCAGAGCCAGGCCGATCAAGCGGTCCAACAACTGCGGATAGGCCACCCCGACCGGCTCCCACAGATAGAAAGCGAGCGAGCCAGGGATGGTGTTGACTTCGTTGATCCAGACGTCACCGGTCAAGCCATCCATCAGGAAATCCACCCTCGTGACACCGGCCAGGTCAAGGCAGCGGAAGGCGTCGACGGCCAGTGCGCGGATCTGTTCACGCTGATCGGGACTGATGGGGGCCGGAATCGCCCGCGCCAGCGAAGCCATGCCAGACTTGCCGCCTGCTCCACCACCAGCCTTGGCGCCTTTGGCCGCTTTCGCGCCGCCCCCACCGACGTACTTGTCGGCGTAGCTCAAGATGGCGTCATGCATGACCGGTTCCTCACACTCGGAGGCTTCGGCCTGGTCGGCGTCGCCGACCACCGAGCAGTTGATCTCGCGCAGGTTCACCACGGCTGGTTCGATCAGGACGTGGCGAGAGAAGGTGAAGGCCAAGTCGCACGCGTCACGCAGCTCGGTCGGGTCACTAGCCTTGCTGATCCCCACCGACGAGCCAAGATTGACCGGTTTGACGATCACGGGATAGGGGTAAGCCTGCTCGACCTGGCCGACGATGGCGTCATCCTCCCATTCTGAGGTTGAGAAACGCATCCCCGGCAGGACCGGCAAC
This sequence comes from Propionibacteriaceae bacterium, assembly GCA_031286045.1. Lineage (GTDB taxonomy): Bacteria > Actinomycetota > Actinomycetes > Propionibacteriales > Propionibacteriaceae > WQYJ01. Next base: position 6,129 of record JAITVA010000267.1, read on the forward strand.
TTCGCTTCGGCGAGCAGCACTTTCATGACGTACTTGTCCATGCCGACCGCCGAGCCCAGCACATTCGGCCCGACATAGGCCAGGTTGACTGTCTCCAAGAAGCCTTGAAGGGCGCCGTCTTCGACGTTGGTGCCGTGGACGATCGGGAAGGCCACGTCGATCAGGCGACTGCTGCGTTTGGCGAACCGCCCCTCCGGTTCGGTCTCAAGGTAGGTCCGGTCGCCACGCACCCGAAAACCCACCCGATCGCAGGTCTTGAGCATGGCGGGAATGTCCTTGTAGGCCTCCATCCTGGTCAGGGCCGCCCCCGAGTAGAACTCATTGCCCTTGGTGATGTAGACCGGGATGACCTCATACTTCGATCGATCCAGATTGGCCATCGCCTGCACCGCCGAAATGACCGAGACCTCATGTTCCACGCTCTTTCCGCCGAAGAGCACCGCCAGATTGATTTTCACAGTGTCCAACTGTAGTGGACGGTTCGTACAATCCTAACGATCGCCGTCACCGCCCCTCGACCTCTGAGGCGGCTCCAACCTCACCTGATCACCGTGGGTCACCCGTGGCGCTGGCACGAGCAAGACCCTTGACTGGTCAGTAGTTGTCCGGCAGGTCGTTCTCCAACAAGATCACCTTTTGGTCCACACCCGGCAGTTGGTAGGCCTGAGCGATGGCCTGCTGGACGTCCTCCACGATCGTCAGCTTGGCCGGGTCGAAACCGGCGCGGTCAAGACCGCGGGCGATCGGTTGGGTCTGCTTGGCCCCGACCAAGAAAACGTGGTCGGCGACCGCCGCCTGAACACCGAACTCCTCGTTCAACAGGTCTTGGCGTGCCCCCAGCTGGACCATGCCTGGCGTGATGAGGACATGGTGGCCTTCAAACAGTATCAAGGTGTCGAGAGCGGCTTTGGCGCCCGCCGGATTCGAGTTGTAGGCGTCATCAATCAGGATCGATTGTCCTTGGCGTGACATGGCCAAGCGATGGGGCGCGGGCGCCAACTTCTTCAGTTGGGCGCGCAACTCGGACTCCGTCACCCCAAGATCGAGCGCCACCGCCATGGCTCCAGCCAGATTCTGGATGTTGTGCGCCCCGATCAGGGCGGTCGCCAGGCCAGTGATCTCTCGTCCACGATGTGACAAGGAGAATCGTGTCCCCGTCACAGACACGGACAGATCGTAGGCGTAGCTGTCATTGTCGGCCCGCAGTCCGTACAGCTCCCGTTCCTGATCCGGCTGATGTGACCGTAGGATCTCATTGTCTCCGTTGAGATACAGCATCCCCTTGCCACGCACGGCGTCCGCCAGTTCCAACTTGGTGCGAAGGATGTTGGCTTGCGAGCCGAAGGTCGCCAAGTGCTGCTCACCGATGGCCGTGATGATCCCTATGGTCGGGTTGACCAAGTCGCAATCGGCCTTGATCTCGCCCACGCGCTCGGCGCCCATCTCGCAGACAAAAACTTCGTGAGTGGCGCGCAACTCGCCCCGGATTGTCTTGGTGATACCCATCGGCGTGTTGTACGAGGCGGGCGTCATCAACACATTGAAATGGCTTCTGAGCAGAGTCGCCAGGTAAAACTTGACCGAGGTCTTGCCGTATGACCCGGTGACACCGATCGTGATCAGACTCGGCTGAGCCGCCAACATCCGCTTGGCGTCCTTCATGTAATGCTGACGCACGCCCGCCTCAATCGGCGCGTTGATCCAGTTGGCGATCAGCACCCACACGGGGCTGAGCACGTAGGGCAGCGCTGCGATCAGCCCCTGCCAGGTGGCGGGCACGACCAGGCAGACCACGACCAAGACCGCCAGCAGCACAGCGGTGGTCACCAGCATCCGCACCACGCGCGAGGTGAACACCAAGGGTTTCTTGGCCTTATGCGACCGAGGGCGATTCGCCCACACTGCCAGCAGGAGGAAGGCCAATGTGACGACTCCGGCGCCAACTGGCCAGAACACGGTCAACGTGGCCGTGATCGCCACCACCACTTGCAGCACCCAATAGGTCCGATGCTGGCCGAGCCAACGAACGTGCCCGCGCGCCCGGTACGAATTCAGCTGGAACATGTGCATCTGCCGCCGCACCGCGAAAACCGTTGCGACCAGCGCCAACACCAGGACTGCGATCCACATGCCGTCACCCGATCCGAAGGAAGGACTCAATCACCTTGCCGAAGGTGTAGGCCTGATCGAGGAAGGAATAATGCCCCGCGCCAGGCAAGACCACCAGACCCGATCCTGGAATGGCCCTCTCCATGGTCTGCCCATCGCTGAGGGGCGTGTCGGCGTCATTCTCGCCCCAGACCAGCAGAGTCTCGGCTGAGATCTGTGGCAACAAGGGCTCAAGATCGGCGTTGACCACCTTGACCAGCGAGGCCCGCATCACGGGCGAGGCAGCGGCGTAATCGGTGGACCCCATCGACTGCTGGAATTCGGCCAAGGCTTCAGGGAACAGTGCCTTCACCGGCGTCCAGTCAAGCACCTTCTTGCCCGTCTTGTAGGCCTTCACTCGCAGATGGTACCCAGCCGTCCGCTTCGGCAGTATCCCAGCCGAATCAACCAGAACAAGTTTGCTCACATGGAAGGGCAGGCCCGGGTCGGTGGCGAGCCGGATGGCGACACGCCCGCCGTGCGAGTGGCCCAGCACAATGACATCGTCCGAGCCAAAGCTGGCGATGAAGGCGGAGGTGAACCGGGTGTAGTCGTCCATGCCCCAGGACTGGGCCGGTTCCGCCGTGCCACCACAGCCCGGAAAATCAAGGCTGACGACGGTGTACTTCCTGGCGATAATGGCGGCGACGCCAGCGAAGAGCGTCAGATTGGAACCCCAGCCATGGAGGAGAAACACAAGCGGCCCACTTCCCGCCTTCTCATAATGAACGGACAAACCGTCCACTGTCATCTCCACATCGGCCTCCATCCGAACCTCGGTCAG
>JAITVA010000058.1 GCA_031286045.1 Propionibacteriaceae bacterium
GAGGAACTACTGTCAAGCCTGGAAATGGTGCCCTATCTCGACCCGAGCAAACTGTCGGACTACCTGGCGCTCTATGGAAGGCAAGTGCTCTATCAGAAGACTGGCTACCTATTGTCCCAGTTCAACGAGGTGCTGCGACTGCCCGAGTCGTTTTTTGCCGAGTGCGAGGGCCATGTCGGCAAGTCAGTTCGTTATCTCGATCAAGACCTGCCAGACCAGGACAGGACCTACGACCGACGCTGGCAACTGGTCGTGCCACGCCGACTGGCCGCCATGTTGACCCAAGGAGTGAACTGACATGACCATCTATGACAAAGCGGCCATTGGGGCGCAGGCCGCCGCGCTTGGTTTCATCCGCGACACTTTAGAGAAGGTACTACGCCTGACTGAGATTCTCGGCTTCATCAACACCGACCCACTCTTGGCTGCGGCGCTAGCTTTGAAGGGTGGGACTGCGATCAACCTGACCGTGTTCGACCTGCCCCGACTATCCGTGGATATCGACCTGGATTACTGTCGCAACAACTCACTGGATGAGATGACCGCTGACCGCGAGCAGATCACTCAGATTCTTGACCGGTACTTTACTGGCGCGGGATACCGCCCCTCCATCAAGTCACGCGAACACCATTCCCTGGACGGCATGGTTTGGACGTATACGAACTCGGCGGGCGTCAACGACAACATCAAAGTCGAGATCAACTACTCCATGCGCGCTCACGTTCTCCCTACCCAGAAGCGACCGATTCTGTCGCCTGGTCAAGGAATCGTGGCAACACTCGCACCGTTAGAAATCTACGCATCCAAGATCGTGGCACTGTTGACCAGGGCGGCTGCCCGTGACTTGTACGACATCGACCATGTGGCCGAAGCTGGGCTGTTCACTAGCGAGCAAGACCTCCTGCGCCGTCTGGTCGTCTTCTACTTGGCTGTTGGCACCGAGGAAGTCCCCGACCCGACCGACTTCTCTAGAATCCAAGCCATCACCGCGCGCCGAATCCGCACAGACCTACAGCCCGTACTCCGCAAGCGAGACTGGTTCGACCTGGCTGCCGCCCAACAGCGAGTCACCAACTACTTAGGCTTGCTACTCCAGTTGGAGCCTGCCGAGAAAGAGTTTCTCAGTGCTTTCCGAGGTGGCATGTGGGCACCTGAGTTAATCTTCGACGGTGAGCAGCTTGACCGGATCGCCCAGCACCCAATGGCACAGTGGAAACTAAGCAACTAGCCCACATGTCCGGGCGCGGGTCAGCTGGATTCGACACAAGTAGGCCAGTCTGGCTCGCCTGAATCGTCCTGGCTCTCGCGGATACGGTCCCACCATTCCATGCTGCCCAATGTGGGCTTGGGTGGTGGCTGCCGGTTGAGGCGGGCATCTTCGGCGACGGTCCAGTCGGCGGCCAGAGACAGCAGCATAACCCGAAGCTCTTGGAGATGATGCTTGACCGCTGCGGCCTCGACTGGAGTTGAACCATCCTCGCCCTGGGGTCTCACTTTTGTGTCAGCGATCGACCGCCATAGATAGGCGCCGCCCGAGTCGATCATCTGCGCCGTCTCTGGCGAACTGAAAGCACGGCAAGCAAAGAGGGCGACATAACCGTCGAGCACCCGCTGCGCGACCTGGGTAAGCGCCTGGTTGGCTGCTGACAACTCTTCAAGCGCGACGACGACCTTCTCCTGGTCAACAGCGTCGGGGTCAGTGAGCAGATCATCATAGGACGCATTGAACACGGTGGCCAGGGCAGCCAGTTCGTTGACTTTGATCGGTCGGAAGTGGCGCTGACCTTGGCTGTCGATCCAGCCGGTGACGGTCTTCTGGAGTGACGAGGAGGGCGTGTCACATCCACCTTGCTTCATCGCTTGGGCGAGCATGGCGAAACTCCAGTGGCGGCGGTCCATCTCGCGGCGGATACGCTGCGCAAGAGTGCGTTCAACAGCGATCTGGTGGTTCCGGCTGGGTCTCGACATAATTCCACCGCTCTATAGGTTCGGTCTTTTCGCCTGGCTTTCAAGGAAAGACGCTTAATCCTCCCCGATAGTGCCCATTCTATCGAACCTATACGGTGTCATGCGCCCATTATTTTGGGAAACGCTGCGCACCTGTCTGATGTGAGGGGCGCTCTGCCCTTCCGCCAGACAGAAAGGGCATGTACCCATGCGAACCCCTAACCATCAGTCCGTCCAGTGGCTGTCGTTGCGTGACGCCGCCGATTACACCGGCACGTCTATCGACACGCTGCGCCGCCGCATCAACGACGGGCAACTCACCGCCTACTACATGGGACGCTCCCATACCGTCCGCATCAAGGCATCCGACCTCGACGGGCTCATGCGGCCCATCCGTACTGTCGGCACCAGTGGCCGGAGCCTGTGATGAGCGACACCCGACCGTACCCGCTCATGGACACCGCCGAGACAGCAACCTATCTGGGTGTTCCTGCCAAAACACTAGCCGTGTGGCGAGTGAGTAAACCCCGCCGAGGCCCGGAGTTCGTCAAGATCGGACGACATGTCCGGTATCGACGCGACGACCTCGACGCATTCATTGACGCCTGCCGCGTCGTCCAAGATGAAGGCGGTCAGGCATGACGATACGCCGTGTGCCCCGCTGGGTATCGGTCTTCGGCGTCATCGCCACCGTGCTCATCGCCGCAGCAGCATTCCTGCTCTCATTCACCGCACTGACCAGCCTGGCCGAATCGGCAGGAGTGACCATCGCCTGGCTGTGGCCGCTGATCGTCGACGGACTCATCGTCGCCGCCACGGTATCGGTGGTCACCATGTCGGGGCATCGTGGCAGTTGGTATCCGTGGCTCCTGCTCATCATCGGTGCTGTGGTGTCAGTGACCGCGAACGCCTACCACGCCACTCTGGCACCTACCCGGCTTTCGCCCGCGATGGCAGCAGCGGTCGCATCGGTGCCACCCGTGGTGTTGTTGGCATCCACCCACTTGACGGCGATGCTTACTCGACGTACAGCGCGGGTCACTTCCGAGTCGCCCAAGGGTGTCATGCAGGAGACGCCAGAGAGTTCTGAGGTTGAGCCTTCGAGGCACGCCATCGCCAAAGCTGTGACTGATCCCGACACCCACCTAACTGGACGAGGCGGTGGTCTCGCTGGCCCTGACACTCTTTCGTCCGAAACCGGAGTACCCGTTGCCGTAGCGCGGCGGCAGGCAGTGAGTCACTCAACTGACCCCCATGTCAATGCAACCACTGGTACTGCGCGTCCGAGTCGCCGGAGAACGAAGCCAAAAGACGGTGACACCGCATCCGGGGTGTCAGCCCAAGCTCAGCGCTTCGTGATCTCCCATTTAACTGCGCACGGTGGTCGCGCGTTAGCGAGCAAGGTCATGGACGCGGGCCGGGCGGCAGGATTCTCAACCGAGGCACTGAAGAACGCCCGCCGACGGACCCGTCGCCCCAGCATTATCACCGTCAAGAACACAGACGGCACCTGGACATGGACCCTCGACACTCACACCACCGATGACCCCGACAACCAGTCCAGTTCCGTACCTGATGCTAATGAAACTTCAATGACTGCACACATCTTGCAGAAGCCCGACGAACGGGCTTCACAAACCGGCACGACCACTGCGTCGGAGGTGTCCGAATGACGGTATCGCTGCATCTGATGAGCGCCGCAACCGGCTACGAATACCTGCTCAAGAGCGTCGTTACCGGAGATGGAAACCGTGACCTCTCCTCGCCACTGACCCGCTACTATACAGAAGTCGGAACACCCCCAGGAACCTGGACAGGACGCGGCCTTGCCGGGCTCGGTATGGCCGATGGTGACACCGTGACCGAACAGCACCTCCAATGCCTGCTCGGATACGGACTCCACCCGTTGACCGCTGAACCCCTAGGCCGCGCATACCCAAAGTACCCGACACTGGCTGAACGCATCGAACGACGAGTCACCCTTTTGTCTGACACTCTGACACCCGAAGAGCGCGAGCAGGAAGTGACCCGCATCACCGCCGACGAGCAGGCCAAGCCAACGCGTCATGCGGTCGCCGGGTACGAGTTGACGTTCAGCGCCCCGAAGTCGGTGTCAGTTCTATGGGGTTTAGCCGACGCCGGGACGCAGCAGATCATCGCCAACGCCCACCACGAAGCCATCGCCGCAACCCTGGACTTCATCGAACGACACCTCGCCACCACCCGCACCGGAGCCAACCGTCCCGCCAGCGCCACGACCTCAAGTGGCGCGGTGACCCAAGTGGATGTGACGGGTGTCAGCGCGGCCTGCTTCGATCACTACGATTCCCGCGCCGCAGACCCGCAACTCCACACCCACGTCGTCATCTCCAACAAAGTCATGACCGTCGAGGATTGTGTGTGGCGTTCACTGGACGGCAGACCGATCCACAGCGGCGCGGTCGCCATCTCCGAACTACACAAAGCACTCTTAGCCGACATCCTCACCCGCGACCTCGGCATCACCTGGGACACCCGTGGCAGAGCCCAAGACAGAAACCAAGCCTGGGAAATCATCGGCGTCCCCGACGATATGATCGCCGCATTCTCCGCCCGCTCCGTCGATATCGACGCCATGACCGACACCCTGATCGAAGACTATCTCCAACGGCATGGCCGACGACCCTCAGCCAGAACCATTCTGAAACTGCGTGAGCAAGCCACTCTCCAAACCCGCCAGCCGAAGAACATACGCTCTCTGGCTGACCTGACCAGCCAGTGGCGAGACCGCGCCACTGCCATGATCGACACCGACCCCATAGCTTGGGCCAATCGCATCATCAATAACGACCGTCCACTCATACTGCGCGCCGACGATATACCCCTCGATGTGATCGCGCATCTCGGCGAACAAGTTATGACCACTGTCGGTGACAAACGCGCGACCTGGCAGCACTGGAACCTCCACGCCGAAGCATCCCGGCAAACAATGGACTGGCGCTTCGCCACCGCCACTGATCGAGAGACCATCGTTGATCTGGTGACTCAAGCCGCCGAAGCCGCCTCAATGCGACTCACACCCGCAGAAACCGTAACCACACCGGCCCGCTTCACACGCCCTGACGGAACCAGCCGGTTCCGACCCGCCCACGCCACGGTGGTCACCTCCGAAGCGCTCTACCAAGCCGAAGAACGCCTACTCACCCTCTCCTGCGACACCAACGGCCCCACTATCAGCCTCGACACACTGGAAGTTGTCACCAGCCAGCCCGGCAAAAATGGCGTGCTGCTCGGTGACGACCAGACCGATGCACTGACCGCTATCGCCGTGTCTGGACGACTCATCGACCTGCTCGTCGGACCTGCGGGAGCCGGAAAAACTACCGCGATGAACGCGTTACGTCAAGCCTGGGAGCAAGAGCACGGCCAAGGATCAGTCGTTGGTCTCGCACCCTCGGCCACCGCCGCCCAAGTGCTGGGCGAAGACCTCGGCATCCAAACCGAGAACACCACCAAATGGCTCACCGACCACGACACCAAAGGACTCTCATTCACAACAGACCAACTAATCATCGTGGACGAAGCATCCCTGGCAGGAACCTTCACCCTCGACCGCATCACCAACCACGCCGCCAGCATAGGCGCGAAGGTGCTGCTCGTCGGTGACTGGACACAACTAACCGCCGTGGACGCAGGAGGAGCCTTCCACCTACTCGTATCCGACCGCGACGACGCACCCGAACTATTCGACATCCACCGCTTCCACAACGACTGGGAGAAAACCGCATCCCTAGCCCTACGCCACGGCCACGCTGAGATCATCGACACCTACCAAGCTCATGACCGCATCCACGATGGAACCGCTGCGCAGATGCAAGATGACGCCTACATCGCCTGGCGCGCAGACCTCAACAACCAGCGCACCTCAATCCTGATCGCCGACGACACTGCCACCGTCACCGCCCTCAACCAGAAAGCCCGCGAAGACCAAATCCGCGCAGGCAACGTTGACCCGAGCCGTCACCTGTTGCTCTCTGACGCAAGCCGAGCATCGGTCGGTGATTGGGTCATCACCCGCCAAAACGACCGCCGACTAAAGGCTGGCAAATCCGGCTGGGTCCGCAACGGCGACCGCTGGACGATCACCGCCATCCACAACGACGGCTCAGTCACAATCCGCCGCCAAGACTACCGCCACGGAGCCACCGTCGTCCTGCCCTCTGCATATACGAACGAGCATCTTTGCCTTGGATATGCAGTTACCGCTTACCGCGCGCAAGGAGTAACCGTAGACACCGCCCACGTCATCGCCAAACCAGGTACAACACGAGAGAACCTATACGTCGCCCTCACCAGAGGCCGCCACGCCAACCACGTCTACGTCACCACCGACGTAAGCGATCCTCTGGTCGAGGAAGCTGGAGGTCACCCAAAGACGATGAACACACGGGCAGTTCTGACCCAGATTCTCCACACCAGTGGGGCGGAACAATCCGCCCACGAAGCCGAACGCAGCGAGACCGACAACTGGGAATCTATCGCCCAACTCGCCGCTGAATACCGCACCATCGCAGCAGCCAGCAGGCCAACCCTGGCTGAGCAGGTGAAAGCATCAGCCCGCCAGGGGCTGCGCAGGCCACAGCGCTACATCGTTGGACTCATCCCCGAACCCACCTGGCCCGTCCCACCCGAATACGCCGCCGCGCTAGCGGGGCTACGCCAGAAGATCGAGGCACGAGCCAAGACCGTTCTCGACCAAGCACGACAAACCAACGCACCCTGGCTACACACCACTGGAATCGAACGACCAGGCACAGCACTGACCATCGCCGCCTACCGCGACACGTACAGCATCACAAGCAACTCACCTCTAGGACCCCGAGCAGCCGGCCCGGCTCAAAGAATCGACCAAGCACGCGCAGCAAAGTCACTCAAAAGCCCCGCTAAAGTGAAACGTCCGGAACTCGACACAGAGAATCCACCGTCCAGGCCAAGGCAACGCCCAGCTATGAGCTTGTGACGAACGAGGGGCCCGCGCCGCGTACTGTGATGACTAGGAACGGGCACCAGTGTGTGACTCAGTGCTTTCCCCATCGCTCTTGAATGATCCTCATTACGTGGCGAGCCTGAGCGTTTGGATGATCCGCCAAGAGAAGCACCAACGGCTCGACGGCAGAGCAAGGTTCCTCGACAGAGTGAAGCCCTTGAACAGCGCTCCTTGAGAGTCTCGGATCGTCGCCCGTTAGCGCCGACTTGACGGTGTCAATAGTCCAGCTCTGAGGGCAATCGCTCCCCGCAGCAATAGCCGCCAGGCTCTTCACCGCCTGCCCCGACACTTCCGGCGATGAGTCGTTAACAAGAGGCAGTAGAAGCTCAACATACGCTGGTGCCCGAACAATAAACCTGGCCGCACTCTCACGTTGACTAGCATCACCTCGAAGTAACTCGAACAGAAGGGTGCGGGCTTCTTCCGACTTCTCTGGAAGAAGCTCAAGCACCAACAAAGCGGCGGCACTATTCGGAGAAGATGAGTCGCCCAAGAGGGGATCAGACGCCATTACTGTCCCTGGCAGATCGCGGCAAGCGCTGAGAAGTCGCTCTCGAAATAAGGGCGGAACGAACTGCGGGTCTTGACCGATGGCCTGCAAGACACCCGTCTTACGCGTGCCATAGACATTTTCTTCCTCAATGAAGTCAATGAGCGGTATCCACAGTGAATCATCATCTAGTTGACGGGCGGCATGGAAATAGGCAACTGCGTAATCCCACGAGTTGTAACTGTACACACCGCTTGTAGCCTCACCCCGAATACTATCAAGGTGACACTGACAGGCTTCGACAAATGCATGAGCCTCATCCCTCGTGAGGCGGTCATATTGGCCAAGGGCTTCAAGAGCAGCGAAGTTTGCCTGCTTGAGCGCCTCTCCGAGCTGTTGCCGAGCCTCAGGCATTGAGTGTGCGGCAAGCCCTAGTAGACACCAATACACCCAGCTATCCTTTGGCATCTGCGCAGCGCCTTGTAGCGCATTCTCAGCGTGGGCTTTGACGATCTCTGGAGACAAGTGACCAATGAACTTGGTTATGGGTCGTCGGAGAAGTTGATCTTGATCTACTATCATTTGAGCAATCAGCATTGTGAGTACTCGGCCCTCTTGCTCCTGGGTCAGATTCTCAGAAAAGCCCGTTATTGCGTCAAGAAGAAGCTGCCTGGCGTTTCCTTGAAGCAGAAAACGCTGATCGAAGCTCTCGCACTCAACGAGCCGGTCGATCAGGTACTCAATGATCGCAGAAGCCTGCTCATCCTGACAGTAACTCCCAGCAGCACTGAGAGACTCCATCACGGCTCGCACCGTGGTGCGAGTTACCATTGACGGATCGATGCCACTGACGAACGATACGACAGCGCCAATTGGGCCTGACTGCATCAACTCGGTGAGCGCCAAGCGCAGGTTCTTCGAATCACCCGCCTTGAGCAATGAATTGAGTGCGCCCATATGGTGATCTACTCGCTTGTTATCTGTAGCTAGGTTCACCATCCCCAGGAGAGCGTCTTCCCAGTTCCCTGCTCCAAAACCGCCAGCCAACTGCGCATTCCACGATGCTGCAAGGAGTTTATTGTGTGACCCATCAGTTCCACCAAGAATGACACTCCTGTCATGCGCCCAAGTCTTGAAACGGCGCTCCACTGCTTTAGCTAATGCTCCTGATCGCGCTTCCGCTCTCCACCAGTCCGAAGGAATATCGAGGGCTGGAATCACATCAGCAACATCTCTCTTCCGCCAATCCCCGGTGTAAAAGAGAGACCGAATCGCCGCACCTCTGATGGCTGAGACGGTTGCATCATTTCCTGACACAGGCGACAAGAACTCTGCCGCAGAGCTAAACCGCTTCCTACCCTCTTCGTTTTCGCCAAGTTCGACAAGAAGACTTCCGATATGCACATTGAGCCAGGCTCGGTCGATCACAGATACTCGCCCGCTGGGCTTCAGAGCACGCAATAGCTCAAGAGCCTCGTTTAGGCGAAACTCTGCACTCAGAGCAACTGAACGAATGATTGAAGCGGCAATACGCTGTGGCCACCGTTTAGCCGACGAAGCGGCGGCAGTGAGAAGCTCCTGAGACCCCTCTGTGGTCCAGTAATATACTGCTGCCGCGAAGCGCCAGCCCCATTGACGGTCGCTCTTGGCCGCTTCAGGAGTTGGAGCCGCATTACCTTCCCTACGGAACGGAGACGCCCAACGATGCGCCTCCGCCCTCAAGCACAGTGCCACTGCCTCTGGCCAAACAATCGGACGCTCTAGCGACTTGTTCGGATGCGGGGCCACCAATCGAGGCATCAGCAGGGCATGACGGCACCAATCTGCCTCCGGTTGATCGGCAATTGAGAAGTCCCACACAGCCCCTTCGTAACGTGTGGAGCCTTTAGTGGCGGACATGGCATAATCAAGCCATTGATCGGCGTATTTTTCACTGAGGGGCTGGTCACACGGAACATCAACTCTGAACCCTTTACCAGTGGGTTTCATCGTCTGTTCATCAAGAATAGTCCATCCACTTTGCCGAGAGTCTGCTGATTGGACAATCAGAATGTGGGGAACTTTGTGATTTAGCCAGTAGTTTCTATGCCTTTGATCACTCTCGGTATGCTTCCAGAATGACTTACCGCCGATAGCCGTAGAATGTAGTTCATCATGGGTCTTTACCTGAACTCCAAGAAGATACCCTGTTTCGCGTCTTTCCTGATCGCGGATACTGACCAGAAGATCGGTGCCAAGGTCGTGAGGCGTGGGGACTTCTATCGGCCCCCAACCAAGTCTCTCAAAGAACAACTTGACATAAGTCTCGCCCGCTTCGCCTATCTGCCGGGAATGAGGTTGAACCATGACATCAATCGCGGACATTACCTGTTCTCCAATGCAAGAACCACATTTGCCGTTCCTTCCTCAACCCGAATCACTCCGCCTCACGACTTCCGCTAGCCATGTCTTGGTAGTTGGAGAAAAGCAGAGCTAGGCGGTCGTCGTCTGAGTGGAGCCGTCGTTTCGCGCCGAAGGCTCGGTCAACCACCACATCAAGCTGCTCATGTGCCTCGATCAGGTCTGGTTGCATCCCGGCCCTCATGTCGTAGAGGTTGGCCAGGGATTCTCCTGGGTAGCGGGATCGGATTTCCAAGATGTGCTTTCCGGCATCAATGATGCTCTGGCGGAGATCATCAGAGACTGGCGGAAGAGGTAGGTTGTTCCAGACGAGGGTGTTGGAGAACCTGAAATCTGATTTGAGACGTCCCCCCACCGCTCGCTGCCAGGCGATGAACATCGACGAGGAGACGATTGCGAAGGCGAAGCTGTCCGGGTCGATACATGTGAAGACAGAATCCGCTGCGATGATGTCTTGCGTATACCAGTCACAGGTAGCCCAGCGACGGTTCCCACTGAAGACACGAGGAATCGCCAGGAATTGTGTGCTGGGTTGGTGATCTTCATCGAACAGATATGACGTGGCGGCTTTCTTCTGTGTCGCCAGCTTCTTACTTGCCTGGCGAAAGGCTCGCACGGCTTCCACGCGGGTTCTGATGAAGTGTGATGCGGTACGTTCGCTGGGCATGGAGTCTTTGAGCCACAGACACCAGCGGTCGATACCGTTGATCAGTTCATTGCCCATGCGGAACGGGCGTACATACTTGGCGGCGATTGGGTCTGCCATCGCTGTTTCGTAGGCGCCGGATTCAATGATCAGGTTGCCGCCGTCGGTTGGCTTGCTTCCAAACCGGGCTGGGGTGAGCATCGCAGAAAGCAGGTTCATGCGCTTCTCCACGAACAGATCAGGCCCGTCGATCAGGTATGCGTTGATGTTGTCAGCCTCGACGACGGCTGGTTCGCTGTTGATCGTCGCGCAAGTGAATAACGCTGGCTTGGGCTCATGTTCCTTGTCCATGCCGATGATGACAACGTGGACGTGTGCCATGTCTGAGGACTGTGCGTCCCAGGCGAAGGTGCGGTGTGCGAATCGGATACGCCAGCCTTCGGCAAACAGTGGCTTGAACAAGGCCGGGACTGGCTGTCCCTGGGTGATGGAGTTCGTGGAGACGAGGGCGAAAGCGGAGCCCGGCGTATTGGCGAGATACCCGCTGGCTTTGCAATACCAGGCGGTGGCGAAGTCCAGGTAACCGTCGTACTGCTTGCCCCAGACTAGTTTCATGTCGTCGCGCTGCTCATCTGTCATCAGCCAAGCACCAATGAAGGGCGGGTTACCCATAATGTACGAACACTGATTTGCGGGGAGCACGTCGTTCCAGTCTGTTCGCAGGGCGTTGGCACAGACGATGTTGGCCGAGTCCTTTAGCGGCAAGTGCGAGAGCGTAGTCAAGGCGATGGCTTCGGTGTCATCTTGGGCCTGCTGCTCAGCGATCCATAATGCGGTACGGGCGACGTTGACGGCGAAGTCGTTGATCTCAATGCCATACATCTGATCAATGTGGACTTTGATCAGGGAATCCTCACCACCGAAATCCAGAAAACTCTGACCGTGGAGCATGTCCTCGATGGCCTGGTTTTCCAACTGTCTCAGGCAGAGGAAAGTCTCGGTCAGGAAGTTGCCGGAACCGCAGGCGGGGTCGAGGAAACGGAGGCTGCCCAGCTTGTTCTGAAACGCCCTCAGTTTGAGAGCACGGGCCTTCCCATTCAGATTCTCCCGTTCAATCGAGACCAGCTCGGCACGCAGATCATCCAGGAAGAGGGGATCGATGACACGGTGGATGTTCTTCACCGTCGTGTAGTGCATCCCACCGGCACGCCGCTGGTCATGGCTCAGCGTCTCCTCCATCAGAGAGCCGAAGATGACCGGGGAGATGCCTCGCCAGTTGAAGTCGAGACCCGCCTCGACGATGGCGTTCTTGATCTCGAACGTCAAAGGCGGGATATCGATCCGCTCGCGGAACAGACCGCCGTTCACGTAAGGCAGTCTGGCGAGTTCAGGCTCAAGGTACTTGTCCCGTTGGCTCTCCTCGGTGTCGAGTGTGAGGAAGAGGTCGCGTAGCTTCGCTCTCAGTTCGGTGTGGCGGGTGTGTCTCATCAGTTCGCTGAAGGCGTGGTCGGGGAACAGCCCTGCGTCCTCGGCGTACAGACAGAACACGAGCCGCACAGTCAGCATCGCTAGGGCGTGGTGTTCGTCCAAGTCGTCTGGGTTTTCGTAGCAGGCCGCGAGCGCCTTGTGGAGGTTTGCCACCAACACTCCGGCTTGCTCCGACAACTTGGCTTGGACGTGGATACGGTCGTTCGACTCACCGAACACCTGAGTCAAGGTCGAGATGTGGTTGGCGAGATCGTCCAGCGCGAACTCATCCAGCGGCCCTTTCGCGCCCCTCGGGTCCTGTTCCAGATCGTAGATACGGAAGTTGGCGAAGTTGCAGGTGCAGATGAAACGTGGCTTCTGCGAGAACGGTAGGTAGTCCGCATAGCGCAGGGCTTGTTCCAGAGGGGTGACTGGCACGCCTTGGCGCACCTCCGGCTTGTCGAGGTTAATGCCCAAGCTCTTCTGCTCGGCCAGGAACCGTGCCCTCGGGATGAGCACGTCGATATAGCCACCGCCCGATGTCGGATGCTCGAACTCGGTTTCCCTGATCGCATTAGGCAGATGAAGGACATCTTGAAGCAGCTCAAGCCAGAACTTCTGCGTCTCTTGCTTCTCATTGCCACGCCCGTGCCACCGCGCCACAAAATCGGCGACCGCCGAGTCCTTCAAAACCATGGCTCAACGCTGCCGACACCCACCGACAAATCCAGCCCAGCCACTCTGGACACCCGTAAAATGCCTGCTCTGAGTCGCTACGTTAAGCCCCTAAGCCGCTACGTTAACGACCCATGATCGGGGAGCCTGCCGTGTACCTTAGCGTAGCGATAACGTAGCGTTTCGAGTCTTCCACCAGGCCAAACCTGCCCTGACAAGGGAAAACAACAGCGGAGGATACGAGATTCGAACTCGTGAGGGCGTGAACCCAACCCGCTTTCCAAGCGAGCGCCATAGGCCTCTAGGCGAATCCTCCGCGTATGATCTTAGCGAATCGGAGGGGGCGGGGGCGAACCCACGGGCTAGCCTCGACTTTCCGCGATGGCGTGCTTGCCAGCTCGTGGAACCAGTCATCGTTACACACGGCACGTCACTCGGCGAGGCTGACTATGACCTCCAGACCGGACAGGTCCTGGGTGATGAGCGCGGCGAGGCCACCGATGACGAAGATCGCAAAGATGGCGGCGCGGGCGAAGGGACGGGCGTTGAGGCGGTGGATGCTGGTCATGGTGTGTCCTTCCTTGGCGTGGCCGGGTCATTTGCCAGCCGACGGGGCCAGGTGGCTGGTCCGCTGATGCTCGCGAATCACTCTCACACGAACACCTGCGACGCCAGCCACCACTTGTCGCTAACCGATTGAACCCAGAAGAATCTTGATGAGCTTGGCCCCGGCGGCTGCGCACAGTCCATCAGGTCAGTCGCAAGACTGTTCTAAGAACTGTGGCCGGGCCGCTGGTGTTCGCGAATCACTCTCATGAGAACCGATGGTTCCGGCGGACTGCCCTCATCACCAGTCCTTGTTCTTGACCTTCTGGCTGGCTTCAGCCAAAGCCGACTGCGCGTCCTGGCTCTCGGTCATGATGGCAGTATGAGCAGCGTTGAGGACAATCGAAACGTTCATCCTGTCCGATCCGGTGGGATGTTCCGGGAAGGTTTTGTGGACCTGGAAAGCAGTTCTAC
>JAITVA010000095.1 GCA_031286045.1 Propionibacteriaceae bacterium
GGCTTGCACATCACCGGCAGTGGCAACATCATGGTCGAAGCAGAGTTCGACACCGGCGCGACTGCGCGACGCCTGCGGATGACCATCACCGAGGTGTTCGGACTGACCAGTGAGTTGATCACCGTCAAAGGCACCGGTTTGCGTCGTGGCACCCGGTACCTCGTCCGGCTCGTGAAAGACGGTCCGGCGGTGGCTCGGCTGACGGGATTGGTCGACGCCCAAGGCCGCCCGGTGCGTGGTCTGCCTGCAGGTATCGTCGGTGGTGGCCTGTGTGACGCAGTGGCCGTGTGGCGGGGGGCTTTCCTGGCGCATGGCAGTCTGACCGAGCCGGGTCGATCAATGGCGCTGGAGATCACCGCTCCCGGTCAGGAGGCCGCCATGGCGCTGGTCGGAGCCGCTCGTCGTCTGGGTGTTTTGGCCAAGGCGCGCGAGGTTCGTGGTATCGATCGAGTGGTTATTCGCGACGGTGACGCCATCGCCGCCATGCTGACCAAAATGGGAGCACACGAGGCTCGCCTGAAGTGGGAGGATCGTCGTCTTCGGCGCGAGGTCAGGGCGTCCGCCAATCGGCTGGCCAACTTCGACGACGCCAATCTCCGCCGTTCGGCCCGAGCCGCGGTCACCGCTGGGGCCCGTGTCGCCAGAGCATTCGAGATCCTGGGCGATGACGTGCCGGACCATCTGCGCGCCGCCGGGCAGTTGCGGATCGCTCACCAACAGTCCAGCCTGGAAGAGCTGGGGGGTTTGCACGAGCCGGCCTTGACGAAGGATGCCATCGCCGGACGGATTCGACGATTGTTGGCTTTGGCTGACAAGAAGGCCGAGGAATTGGGCGTTCCAGCCACAGATTGCGTCATCCATGAGCCAACTCGGTGAACCTGAGATCGCCCTCGGTCGATGAGACGCCGACCACCGGGCTGCCAATGAAGATGCCACATATACTCAAGATTTGATCGTCCTTGCCTAGATATGGTCACGAGCATGTCAGGGCGGAGAATTCTGAGTAGGCTTAGGGCTGTGGGAAATCGCGGGTCATTCGCATGCGGGTGGCAGTGGCTCTCACGGAATCTTGGGACGCGAATGGCGTGTCCGAAAGGAACAGAAGGAGATCTCTCGCATGACCGTTAAGGTTGGCATCAATGGTTTCGGTCGTATCGGCCGCAACTTTTTCCGCGCGCTGGTCGCCCAAGGGGCCGATCTGGACGTCGTGGCTGTCAACGATCTGACCGACAACAAAACGTTGGCCAATCTGTTGAAGTACGACTCAATCCTGGGCCGCTTCCCCGGCGATGTTTCCTATGACGATGAAGGCTTGATCGTCTCCGGCAAGAAGATCAAGGTCTTCGAAGAGAAGGATCCAGCCAACCTGCCGTGGGGCAAGCTGGGTGTCGACATCGTCATCGAGTCGACTGGTTTCTTCACTGACGCCGAGAAGGCGAAGGCCCATGTCGCCGCTGGCGCCAAGAAGGTCATCATCTCCGCCCCGGCGAAGAATGAGGATGGCACCTTCGTCATGGGTGTCAACGAGCAGGATTACGATCCCGCCACGATGAACATCATCTCGAACGCCTCTTGCACCACCAACTGCCTGGCTCCGATGGCCAAGGTTCTCGACGACGAGTTCGGCATCGTCAAGGGCCTGATGACGACCATCCACGCCTACACTGGTGACCAGCGCCTGCATGACGCTCCCCACAAGGATCCGCGTCGCGCTCGCGCCGCCGCTCTCAACATCGTTCCCACCACGACTGGCGCCGCCAAGGCCGTCGCTCTGGTTCTGCCCCAGCTCAAGGGCAAGCTGGACGGCTTCTCCCTGCGCGTGCCGGTGCCGACGGGTTCGATCACGGATCTGACCTTCGAGGCCAGCCGTGAGGTCACGGTTGAGGAAGTCAACGCCGCGCTGAAGAAGCACGCTGAGACTGACATGAAGGGCATCATCGCCTATTCCGAGGATCCGCTGGTCTCGACTGACATCGTCGGTGACGAGCATTCCTGCATCTTCGATTCCGGTCTGACCAAGGCCATCGGCAACATGATCAAGGTCTTCGGTTGGTACGACAACGAGTGGGGCTACTCGAACCGTTTGGTCGACCTCACCGAGTTTGTCGCTGCGAAGCTCTGACATTGTGTGAGCGGTACGGGGTGAGTCTGGTGTTTCCGACTCACCCCGTCCGTTTACGTGTGCAGTATCGACACGGAAGAAGGAAGAGTTGGAATGAAATCAATCGATGAACTCACAGGAGTTGAAGGCAAGCGGGTTCTGATCCGTTGTGACTTCAATGTTCCTTTGAAGGGTGAGACCATCACCGATGATGGTCGTATTCGGGCGGCGCTGCCGACCCTGAATCAGCTTCGTGCCAAGGGTGCGAAGATCGTCGTCATGGCGCACTTGGGTCGACCGGCCGGGGCTCCAGATCCGAAGTATTCATTGGCGCCGGTGGCCAAGCGCCTGGGCGAGTTGCTGGGTGCGACCGTGACACTGGCTGGTGACGTGGTCGGTCCGTCGGCGGCCAAGACTGTCGCCGCTCTGAAAGACGGCGATGTCGCCTTGTTGGAGAACGTCCGCTTCGAGCCGGGCGAGTCCTCCAAAGTCGATGCCGAGCGGGAGGCGTTGGCGCAGAAGTATGCCCAGTTCGGCGATGTCTTCGTCTCCGACGGCTTCGGTGTGGTCCACCGCAAGCAGGCCTCGGTTTACGATGTGGCCAGACTGTTGCCCTCATACGCGGGTTACCTGGTCGAAAAGGAAGTCAAGGTCTTGCGCAAGCTGACCGTCGAGCCGGAGCGTCCCTACGTGGTCGTCCTGGGTGGCGCCAAGGTCGCCGACAAGCTGGCTGTCATCGACAACCTGCTCAAGGTGGCTGACGAGCTCATCATTGGTGGTGGCATGGCCTACACCTTCTTGAAGGCCAAGGGCTACGAGGTCGGTCAATCCTTGTTGGACGAGTCCAAGATCGAGGCCTGCGCGGGTTATCTCAAGCAGGCTGAGGCGCAGGGCAAGACCATTCTCTTGCCGATCGATGTCTGCACGATCGATCCCAGCACGCTCGACTTCGCGAACCGCACCCTCGGCTCCGACGTGGTCGTGGTGGATGTCGATGAGATTCCGGCTGACCGCGAAGGCGCCGACATCGGCCCGAAGACTGCTGAGTTGTTCGCTGCCGCTATCAAGAAGGCCAAGACCATGTTCTGGAACGGCCCGATGGGCATCTCCGAGATCCCGGTTCTGGCCGACGGCACCAAGGCGGTCGCCAAGGCCCTGGCTGATTCCGATGGCTTCTCGGTCGTCGGTGGTGGCGATTCAGCCGCCGCTGTGCGCGCTTTCGGTTACAAAGACGATGACTTCGGTCACATTTCAACCGGTGGCGGCGCGTCACTGGAATATCTCGAAGGCAAGACCTTGCCCGGTCTGGCAATACTTGAGGAGGCATGATGGCCCGCACACCCCTGATGGCTGGAAACTGGAAGATGAACCTCAACCACGTCGAAGCGACTGGCCTGGTTCAAAAGTTGGCTTGGACCTTGGCTGACGCCAACTATGACGCGGCCAAGTCGGAGGCGGCCGTCATCGTGCCGTTCACCGACATCCGCACCGTTCAGAACCTGGTCGAGGGCGACAAGCTCCCGGTGACCTTTGGCGCGCAGGACGTCTCGGTCCACGATTCGGGCGCGTACACCGGTGAGGTGTCCGCTTCCATGCTGGCCAAGCTCGACTGCGCCTATGTTGTGGTCGGCCACTCGGAGCGTCGTGAGTACCACGGTGAGACCGATGACCTGATCAACCTCAAGGCGAAAAAGGTCATCGACAACGCGATGACGCCGATCATCTGTGTCGGTGAGAAGCTGGAGGTGCGTAAGGCGGGGGAGCAGGTGCCCTTCGTTCTGGCCCAGGTCGACGGCGTGCTCGCCGGACTGCCGCCTGAACAGGTCGGTGCCCTCGTCATCGCCTATGAGCCCGTCTGGGCCATCGGTACCGGCGAGGTGGCCACCCCGGCGGACGCTCAGGAGGTCTGCGGAGCTATCCGTGAGCGCGTCGCCCAGTCCTTCGGCGCCGACGCGGCCAGCAAGGTTCGTATCCAGTATGGCGGCTCCGTCAAGTCGTCCAACGTGGTCGACATCATGGCCCAGCCCGATGTCGACGGCGCCTTGGTCGGTGGGGCTTCGCTCGATCCTGAGGAGTTCGCTCGCATCGTCACCTTCTACGCTCGCTAAGCCGAGCGGCCCTGCTTAGGCTGCTCGATCTTCGCGGTCGAGGACAAAAGTTCCCGGTGTTCCCCCAG
Organism: Propionibacteriaceae bacterium; assembly: GCA_031286045.1. Classification (GTDB taxonomy): domain Bacteria; phylum Actinomycetota; class Actinomycetes; order Propionibacteriales; family Propionibacteriaceae; genus WQYJ01. The sequence continues at coordinate 4,278 of JAITVA010000095.1, forward strand.
TGGGCTGACCGGGGACTTTTGTCTGTCGGGGCGATGAGCTAAAATAAGCGCGTGACTTTATTGATGCCGTTGGCGATGAATGCGCCAATCATTGCTCTGTCGATCATTTTGATCCTGGCCAGCCTGGTTCTGACTTTGGCGATCTTGATCCATAAGAGCCGCGGGGGTGGCATGTCTGATCTGTTCGGTGGTGGCATGTCCACTGCTTTCGGGGGTTCATCGATCGCAGAACGCAATCTCGATCGCATCACCGTGGTGGTGGGCATCGTCTGGTTGGCCTGTATCGTGGCCTTGCTCTTGTTGTGGAAGGGAGTCTCATAGGCGACCCTGATGATCCGAGCATCAGGACATATTCATTCACCATTGAAGGAGATTTGTGGCTGTAGGCAGTGCAATTCGGGGTAGTCGTGTCGGCGCGGGGCCGATGGGCGAAGCCGAGCGGGGGGATTCCGCCCCTCGTATCTACGTGTCATATTATTGCGCCAACGGGCATGAGACCAGACAGGCTTTCGCCGTCGGCGCCGACTATCCCGAGACCTGGGATTGTCCGCGTTGCGGTCTGCCTGCCAACACCGATGCCAGCAACCCGCCGCCTCCGCCTCACATTTTGCCCTATAAGACGCACTTGGCCTATGTCAAGGAGCGTCGCACGGAGGGTGAGGCCAAGGATATCCTGGCCGAGGCGCTGGGTGATCTGAGGGGCCGGCGAGCGGCCGGCGAGGCGATCTACTGAGATAGACACCACCAGTTCAAGAAAGAGCGTGATGAGCCTGATGAAGCTCATCACGCTCTTGTTGTGTCTCCACCGTCGGGGTCGAGCACCAGCGCTCAGGTACCCGCTGCTTCCTCAGGAGTTTGACCCTGCTTGCCTCATAAAGTGCAATGGTGGAAGGGCAGCTGGGTGACGGCGTCATGATCGGCGAACCACAGCAGATCCTCGTCGTCAGGCAGGAAGGTGGCGGCGGCGGAGTCGAGCTGGTGGAGGGCTGGGGCCACATCCAGGCCGCTGGCCATGACCCAGACCTCGCTGGACAAGCCAATGGCGTGGTCGGTCATGGTGATGAGATGACGATCGTCGCCGGGGACACCGGTCACTCCAGCGACCAGCACAGACTCCGGATAGCGCCGAATCGGTGGGTAGAGCCCGGCGATCTGGCCTTGAGAGCCGAGTTCGAGCAGGCACACGTCGATCGGTGCGGCCTCCTTGAGCTCTTGGGCGTATTGAGCGGCGCCTGACTCGGGATCAGGGGTGGTGCTCGACGACGGCACTGGGTGGATCTTGGCCGGGTCCAACGGGGCCGCTCCAGCCAGTCGGCTGAGCGCCTGGAGGGAGTTGCGTTGGGGGTCGTCGGTGGCGATGAAGTAGTCCCAGTTCCACCACAGGTGAATGTCGTCAGGCCGGACAGTGAACTGGGGAGTCAACTCAGCCATGCGGGAATACACCTCGTTGGCCAGGTCACCGCCAGTCAGGCATAAGCTGGCGGAGTCGTTGACCGACTGGCGGGCGACGATCAGGGCCATGAGACGTCGTGCCAGGTCGTCGACGAGCTCATCACGTCCATCGAAACGGACGACTCGGGGTAACGACATGTTGGCTCCTGACCGGTTGACACTGCTGGTTGGCCCCTCGGGTCGGTCCCGTTCACCGACACAGCCACACCATGATTCATTTTACTGATCGATCAACCCATGGCAAAGGGGGCCGCGGACAACCGCAGCCCCCTTTGAGACAGATGGTCACATCACGACCAGGTTCACGCCTTGACGGACTCGGCGTGGGCCTGCTCGGCCGTCGACTGGATGCGCATCCGGTAGAAGGAGCGCCAGACGAAGTAGGCCGAGATGACGAAGAACACAGCCGCCAGGATGTGGACGACGGTGCCACCGGTCGGGTTGGACCCGTCCAGCGGGTTCAGGCCGACGGCCAGCTCGACGGCCAAGAGGCCGAACAGCGTGGTGAACTTGATGACCGGGTTCAAGGCCACCGAAGAGGTGTCCTTGAAAGGGTCGCCAACCGTGTCGCCCACAACTGTGGCCGCGTGCAACTCGGTGCCCTTCATGCCCATGTCGGTTTCGACGATCTTCTTGGCGTTGTCCCAGGCGCCACCGGCGTTGGCCATGAAGATGGCCTGGAACAGGCCGACCACGGCGATCGCGATGAGGTAGCCGATGAAGAAGTAGGGCTCAGCGAAGGCGAAGCCCAAGGTGCCGAAGAAGATGGCCAAGAAGATGACCCACATGCCCTTCTGGGCGTAGTCGGTGCAGATCTCCACCACTTCGGTCGAGTCCTTGATCGACGCCTTGGTGTCTGCGTTGGGATCAAGGTGAATGTGACCCTTGATGTACTCGACAGCCCGGTAGGCCCCGGTCGTGACGGCCTGGGTGGCCGCGCCGGAGAACCAGAAGATCATGGCGCCGCCGACGATCAGACCCAGCAGGAAGGGAGCGTGGATCGGGGAGATGTAGGCCGCCACCTGGTCGAGGCTGGTGGCCTCGCCACCGGCCAGTGCCTGGGCCAGGAAGAGGATGATCGAGAAGATCATGGTGGTCGCGCCGACGACGGCGGTGCCGATCAGCACCGGCTTGGCGGTGGCCTTGAAGGTGTTGCCAGCGCCGTCGTTCTCTTCCAGCATTGCCTTGGCCTTGCTCCAGGCTGGCTTGTAGCCGTAATCCTTCTGCATCTCAGCGTCAATGTTCGGGATCTGCTCGATGCGGCTCAGCTCGAAGACGGACTGGGCGTTGTCAGTGACCGGACCGTAGGAGTCGACCGCGATGGTGACAGGGCCCATGCCGAGGAAGCCGAAGGCGACCAAGCCGAAGGCGAAGACCGCCGAGGCGTGGGGCAGCGTGCCCAGAGCAGAGTCCAGACCGGCCCATTCGGACACCAGGAAGGCGATGCCCATCAAGGCGACGATGACGATGCCGAGCCAGTAACCGGCGAAGTTGCCGGCCACGAAGCCGGACAGGATGTTCAGCGAAGCGCCGCCCTGCTCAGAGGACTTGACGACCTCTTTGACGTGGGCGGAGTTGGTTGAGGTGAAGGCCTTGACCAACTCGGGGATGATCGCGCCGGCGAGGGTTCCGCAGGAGATGATGATGGACAATTGCCACCACAGGTGGCCGTAGTCCTTGAGGAGGTAGGCCGAGCAGATAAAGGTCAAGACGATCGAGACGATCGAGGTCACCCAGACCAGGTTGGTCAGCGGCTTCTCGAAGTCGAAGTCGCCCTTGCCGTAGGTCGCCTTGGCGATGCCTTCGGACACGAAGTAGGAGACAGCCGAGGCCACCAGCATGATGGAACGGATCGCGAAGATCCAGACCAGAAGAACGGCTTGGATGGTGATGTCGACGTTGCCGATCTGGGCCACGCCGAGCAGGATGAAGGTGATCAGAGCCACTCCGGTGACGCCATAGGTCTCAAAGCCGTCGGCCGACGGACCAACCGAGTCGCCAGCATTGTCACCGGTGCAGTCAGCGATGGTGCCAGGGTTGCGGGGATCGTCTTCGTCGATCTTGAAGACGATCTTCA
>JAITVA010000109.1 GCA_031286045.1 Propionibacteriaceae bacterium
GTCTGCCCGAGCTGCTCGGCAGCCGGATGCGGCGGCCCCCCCGCATCGCCTTCCTCATCCAAGCCGAGGTCGTCGCCATCGCCACCGACTTGGCAGAGGTCATCGGTGGAGCCCTCGCCTTGAACATCTTGTTTGGATTGCCCCTAGTCGTGGGCGGAATCATCGTCGGGGTGGTCTCGATCGGCCTGCTCGTCGTTCAGTCTCGTCGTGGTGAGAAGACTTTCGAGCATGTCATCATCGGTTTGCTGATCGTCATCGCGGTGGGCTTCGTGGTGGGGCTGTTCTATGTCAACGTCGACTGGGGTCAAGCCGCCCATGGCTTGGTCCCGCGCTTCGAGGGCAGCCAGTCGGTCCTGCTGGCGGCCTCAATGCTCGGCGCGACTGTGATGCCACACGCCATCTACGCACATTCCTCGCTGGAGATCGACCGCCATGGCCGCGACATCAGTGACACTCTCCTGCCCCGCATCCTGCGCAGCACCCGCCTGGAGACCGGCGTCGCCATGGTCTTCGCTGGCGCTGTCAACGTGGCCATGCTCCTCTTGGCGGCCGCCGCCTTGCCCGGTGTGGCCGGAACCGACTCCATCCTCGGCGCGCACGCCGCCATCGCCGACCGCCTCGGTCCCATCGTCGGGGTTCTCTTCGCTGTTGGCCTGCTGGCTTCTGGACTGGCCTCCACCTCGGTCGGAGCCTACGCTGGCGCCACCATCATCGACGGCCTGCTCAAGATCAAGGTGCCCATCCTCGTCATGCGTCTGGTGACCCTGGTGCCCGCTTTGATCATCTTGGCCATCGGCATTGATCCGACCTGGGCGCTGGTCATCAGCCAGGTCGTCTTGTCAGTCGGCATCCCGTTCGCGCTCATACCCTTGGTCTGGCTCGGTCGCGACAAACTGATGAGTCGCTACAAGAACTCGATCCCGCTCCAGGTCATCGCCTGGTTGGCCGTCGCCGCCATCGTCGCCCTCAACCTGGTCCTCATCTGGCTCACAATCACCGGCTGACCGCAGGCATACTGGCTCTTCACATGTGAGTGTGAGGGGGCTGGTTTGTGTGCGCCAGTGTGGAGGAGGGGTCCGGCGATGGCAGCGATGGGGGGAGGCGCCCGATGGGGAGACCGAGTGATGGAGTCGGGCGATGGGACTCCACGCAGCTCCGTCCGACGAGGTCGAGCGGGTGATGGATGGGGCCAGGTGATGGAGGGAACCGGGTGATGGTGAGGCAGGCGATGGGGACAGCCGAGGGAACCCCACGCAGCTCCGTCCGACGAGGTCGAGCGGGTGATGGAGGTTTCCCATCCCTGATGTGAGTGATTTTGGTCTTGGACCAGCATCTGGGATGAGAAACCTCACCAAAACGACCCCGATCAGGGAGGTTTTCCATCCCAGATTCGCGTTTCACTACTGTTCTTACCATAGTTGGGTACAGAAATGTCGACACGGATCATCGCCCAGCGCATGACCACCGCCAGGACAGGCCTGTCGCCGCCAGCACGCACTCGGCGCATGGGCTTCGGGGACCGGTGAAGGTTGGGGGTCTAGGGCCCTCCGGGACCAACTCGCCGTTCACGGTCGTGGCAGCCTCTCATCTCCCCAACGCGACCTGCCCCAACTGGGAGTAAAGCGGGTGCCCGCCGACCCCCTCACCCAAGTCAGACCGCATCAAAACCACCTGGTCAACGGTCCATTCCGGGCCCCGGTAGACCGACAGCGCCGACATGGCGCCAGCCAGAAGACTGGCCTTCTGGCGTCCGCTCGCACGTCCACCGCGTGAGACCGTGACATGGAAGCGGTTGTGCGCGTGTTGGGAGGCCTGCGCATACGACCCGCGCGTCTGTTCCGCCAGTTCGGGCAATGTCTGACTTGGGTCAGCGACCCCGATCCAACAGATGTCCTGACGAAAGACACCGGCGCCAACCAAGGCGAGTGGGAACGGGGGAGTGCGCCGACTGACTTCTCCCAGGTGGGCCAGAAGTTCGGCGGTCATGTCCTCGGGTTGATCGCCAAAGAAGGCCAAGGTGATGTGCCAGTTGACGGCTGGCACCCAGGGGTCGCGAGGGGCTCGTTCCCTCGGCGCGACCATGGCCAAGGCTTGGGCCAGGTGGTCGCGAATCTTCGTCGGCAAGACAATGGCAGCGAAAACTCTCATGTCTCCATAGTTGCGCAAGGTCACGACAGCCGCATCCCTTCGCGCAGGCCACAAGACCCCCTGAGAGTTCTTGTGACCCGACTTGGCGGAGGCGGTGTTGGGGGCTGCGCCCCGGCAACCGCACTCCTTCGCGCAGGCCACAAGCCCCCTGCGGGGGTTCTTGCACCTGACTTGGCGGAGGCGGTGGGATTTGAACCCACGAGAGGATTTGAGTCCTCAACCCGCTTAGCAGGCGGGCGCCATAGACCGTACTAGGCGACGCCTCCACGTACAGCAGACAACTCTAGCGGGAACAGGGCCTCCTAAGGAAACCCGACCGCATCGGCTCAGTCGAACAGTGGGCTGCTCACACCGTTTCTTCCACATGACGACGGATGCCTTCGCGCAACCTCATGAACTCGTCGTCCATGGTCTGGGCCGGATGGGCGATGATGATGCGTCGATCCGGACCGAGCCAGAGAGCGATCTTGGCGGTGCGCCGGGACACCGCCACATCGGTGATGTCGGCCCAGGCCCCGCTGTATTCCCCGCGTGGACCCTCGACGGTGAAGGTGTCGTCGTCGAGGGTGACCCAGACCCGGCGTCTCTGCATGGCGACGACGGTCATGATCAGCAGGGCTAGTCCGCCGATCGCGGCGATGGCGCCTACGACGCGCAGGACCATGGACGGGGCAGAGATGAAAGAGATGGCGACGGCGATCGTGCCTGCGATCAGGAGCAGGATGGCGAGCCAGGTTCCCCCAGGAATTCGGGGTTTCAAGAAGTAGGTGGTCATAGAACTGCTCTCATTTGTCGTCACTGCTCAGATTAGCTCACCAGCGGCGGCGATTCGGGGGAGAACACGCCTACAACATAGTGAACTGGTGTGATCTTGCGGCTATGCTGTGGAGCGCGTCGATCGAGGCCGACGATGAGATCGAAGGATCATTGGCCCTCATCACCTTCGGTCGACCTTGATGACGGATCAGTGAAGCCAGAAGGACGAGGTATGACGAAGTGGGACGCGGCCATGAGGCAGGCGTTGAGCGTCGCGCGTCAGGCGGGCCAGCATGGCGACGTGCCCATCGGGGCCTTGGTGATGGACGCGGACGGCGCCCTCGTGGCCGTCGGCGGCAACGAGCGCGAGCTGACGGGCGATCCCACCGCGCACGCCGAGGTTTTGGCGCTGCGGCGCGCTGCGGCCATCCGCGGATCCTGGCGTCTGGACGACTGCACTTTGGTCGCCACCTTGGAGCCATGCACGATGTGTGCCGGGGCGGCCGTCTTGGCACGGGTCGAGCGTATCGTCTTCGGCGCCTACGACCCGAAAGCCGGGGCGGTCGCTTCCTTGTTCGATGTGGTGCGTGACCCGCGTCTCAACCACCGCCCCGAGGTCACCGGCGGAGTTTTGGCTGACCAGTGCGGGAGACTGATCCGCGAATTCTTTGGTAGTATTGCCCGCGGTGACGTGTCCGAGTGGCCGATGGAGCTCGCCTCGAAAGCGAGTGTGGGGCAACCCACCGAGGGTTCAAATCCCTCCGTCACCGCCAGGCGGGCCTGAGCGCCCGCGAAGGGTTGGTCGCCGCGAAGCGACCCGTCGGCTGAGAACTCGCCTCATTTGAAATCTGGTTTGGGTTCAACCCGCCTGGTATGATTGTCGACATAGCTACAGGACGATGAGCCACGCCACTGAAGCTGATGTTGTGATGATGTCGGTGCCATTGGTGGCATAGACTTGATATCGTACTGAGAGATGACACCAGTGGCGTCGGCGCCGGGCGAAGCGGAAGGCGAGCGATTCGAGCAGCCGGACTGAGTGTCTGATCAATGCCTGAGGTGAGAGGACACGTCGACTGGTCGTGTGATGACAGTCGTGACGGGGTTGTGACGCCGTCGTGTGTCCTCTTGTGAACAGCACGGCCCCGATGGGTTGACGGAGAGGAACCGACTGTGATCGTGTACTACATCGCCATTGGTGTGTTCGTGGCGAGCTACATCTTGATCGCCACTGAGAAGGTGCACCGGGTGGCGGCGGCCCTTGGCGGTGTTGCCGCCATGACGCTATTGGGGCTTGTCAAGGCTGATTCTGCCTTCTTCAACCATGAGACTGGTGTCGACTGGAATGTGCTCTTCTTGCTCTTCGGCATGATGGTGATCGTCTCAATCTTGCGCCACACCGGCCTGTTCGAGTTCATCGCCTTGTGGGCTGCTCGGGCGTCACGGGGAAAACCAACTATTCTGCTCGTGCTCTTTGTCGCCGTCACGGCGGTGTGCTCACCCATCCTCGATAACGTGACAACCGTATTGCTTGTGGCTCCAGTGACGCTGTCCGTCTGCCAACGCCTTCGACTCGATCCCATCCCGCACCTGATCGCCCTCATCTTGACGGCCAACATCGGTGGTTTGTCGACCCTGATCGCCGATCCCCCCAACATCATCATCGCTTCACGGGCGGATCTCACCTTCACCGACTTCCTGGTGTACTCGCTGCCGCTGTGCGTCATCCTGCTCGTCGTCCTGATCGGGCTCCTGCTGGTCCTCTTCCGTCGCCAGCTCCGGGTTCGGGTCGACATTGACGAGGCCTTGTTAGGCATCGAACCGGGGGACGCCGTCGAAGACAAGCCGCTGCTGGTGCGCTGCTTGGTGATTCTGGGACTGACCATGGTGGCCTTCACGCTGCACACTGTCATCCATGTCGACCCGTCGATTGTGGCCCTGCTTGGCGCTGGAGCCATGGTGCTCATCAGCCGTACCACGCCGAAACAGTTCTTGGCAGAGGTCGAGTGGATGACGCTGGCTTTCTTCATGGCGCTGTTCGTCCTCGTCGGCGGGCTGGTCAAGGTCGGTGTCATCGAGTCCATCGGACACCTGGCGGCCAACGCGATGGGCGGGGCGGAGCTGCTCGGCGCCACCGGTTTACTGGTCTTTTCCGCAGTCATCGGGGCGATTGTCGACAACATTCCCTACACGACCGCGATGACGCCAGTGGTGTCGCAGATGGTGGAGTCGACCGCTCACTCCGGCGCGGACAGCCCCTTGTGGTGGGCCTTCGTCTTCGGCGCCGACCTGGGGGGTAACACCACCGCAGTGGCGGCGGGCGCCAACGTGGTGGTGCTGGGCGTCGCGGCCAAGTGGGGCCGTCCGATCAGCTTCTGGCGCTTCACCAAGTACGGCCTGATCGTCACCGGTGTGACCGTCGCGCTGGCCTGGGTCTACGTCTGGCTGCGCTTCTTCGTCTTCGTCTGACCTGCCGTGCGCTGTCGGGATGGCACGATCACTCGGATCGCAGTGGACTGACCCCGCTCTCCTTCGTGTTGGACCGAACCCACTGGCCCAGCCGGGGGTAGTGATCGCTCATCTTTGTGGTCGCCTCACGGGTGGGGCCTAGCCAGACAGTGTTCAGGTGGGCTGGTCGGTCGGCGGTTCAGCGGCGGTCTCAGACGGCGCCGGTGTGGCGCTGGGTGGCAGGCAGACCTCGCCGGATGGAATCTCCAAAGCCGCCGGTGGAGTCGCAGCCATTCCGTTGTCGGGATTGTAGTCATCGCCTATCAGCACGTCGACGCTGTGGTCGGGGCGGGCGTCCGCCTTGACTTCGGGTGTGTTGAACCAGGCGGCCACGAGTTGGACTTCGGGGCTGTCGGTGGCCGCGCCTGTCACGATGACAGTCAAAACGCGTTCTTCGGTGTTGTCAGTCTTTCCGATGATGAAACCGCCGGAGGCGAGTTTCTCAGCCACGGCGGCGGCCCGTCCCCGGATGTTGCCACCGTTGTAGACGTTGACCGTCACCGAGCCGGTCGTCAGCTGGGTCATGGGCTGTGTCACACAGTTGGCCGGTTGAGGGGCTGGAACCTTGGCGGTGACCGCTTTGAAGCCCCAGACCGCGCCTGCCACCAGCAGCGCGAGCAGAATGACGAGGGTGATGGGGGTGGACAGCATGTGACGGACCTGCTTGGCGTTCATGTCATACCTCCTGCGACGCCTCGTCGGCGTAGCCTAGTCGATCGGCACAGCCTAGTCGATCTGAGTCCAGATGAAGCACTCGCGCGTGGATGATGTCGCGTCCTTGTAGGGCCGCGCGCAATGTTCGCTGCAACCCGTCTTCCAGGTACATCACTCCTTGCCACACCACGACGTGGGGAAACAGGTCCCCGTATAAAGTCGAATCGTCGGCCAAGAGCGTGTGCAAATCGAGCGCACTCTTGGTTGTCACGAGCCGGTCAAGCCGAACCTCGCACGGCTCGACCGCCACCCAGTCCTTCGTCTGGAGATGATGTGGCGGGTACGGTCGAGAAT
>JAITVA010000123.1 GCA_031286045.1 Propionibacteriaceae bacterium
GGCTCTGTTAGACCAGAATTGACCTAACTCACGGTGGGTCTTGTGGGGGCAGGCTGGACGATTGTCTATTCTTGAGGGGTGCAGTGTTGTGAATCTTTGAGGTCATACTTCATTAAGCAGGGCGCAGGGCGCAGGGCGCAGGGCGCAGGGCGCAGGGCGCAGGGCGCAGGGCGCAGGGCGCAGGGCGCAGGGCGCAGGGCCAGTCTTCTAGTTTAGCCAGGCGTCTGAGGCGGCTCCACAGTGTTGTGGGGGTGGCGTGATGGCTGGGTCAATCGAAAAGTCAGAGGTGAGGCCGTGGGCGGAGAGGCAGATCGAGGCTCTGGGATGGGAGCATGGTGCGGAGCAGGGAGGTCGGCAGACCGACCGCCTGGTTGATGGCGCGCTGAGACAAGCTCCGACTAAGGACGGCGGGAACGGTGTCAACGCGCCCGATCACGTCATCATCGTCGCCGACGGGGCGACTCGTGTGCCAGTCCTGTGCGAGTGGAAAGGCGCGAAGGGGAGGCTACGGGATAAGAAGGCGGTTGTCCTCAAAGACATGGATGGCGGCTATCGGTATGGGCAGAAGGGTATCGACAAGTTCGCCAGTCTTGGCGCAGCATATTATGCAAGCAAAGTAGTCTCCTATCCGGGCGGACACAAGCTCGCGCTTGCTATCGCTGCGAATGGATACAGGAGGGCGTCTTCTGATGTAGAACCCACTTACGAGGTAGCCGTGTACGCAGTCTCAAGTGATGACTCTGACAAGGTTGTCTGGGTCGGAGACTATAGCGACATGAGTTTCCTCGCTGCCACAAATTGGGCGTCGCTACTACAGGAAGTGAACGATGCCCTTGATCCGTTGGCGGCAAAGCTACGGAAGGAAAAGGCCTCGTCATCTTTGGATGAAGGGCTAAAACGACTCAATCAGTTTCTCCATACCGAGCATGGGATATTACCCGGTCATAGAGTCAATGTCGTCACGGCGTTGTTGATCGCATCCCTTGGGGTTGACGACGGGCAAGGTCATTGGATTGTGAAACCGTTGTCCAGTGATGAGCTATACGGTGGCAAGGGCAACAGTAGCGACGGGAGTGTTATCTTTCGCCGTGTGGAGGACTACCTGAAACAGCGGACCCCTCAGTTGCCAACCGACAAGCAGGAGTCCGTTCTCAACGCCCTACGCTCGACGCTACTGGACTCGAATCTATCCAGCCTCCACACTAAAGGCATGTCACCACTCAAAGAAGCGTTCAGCATCATGTCGAGCGGTCTACTTCCTCACTATCACGATAACGTGAGGATTGACTTCACTGGCAAGCTCTTCAATGAGATGTTCGCCTGGATCGATGTGCCGGACGCTGGAGCTAACGATGTGGTGCTCACCCCGCGCCGCACCACTGACCTAATGGTTCAACTCACCAGAGTCGATGCTCAGTCCTACGTTTGGGACTGGACCCTCGGCACTGGCACATTCCTCATCTCAGCGATGAACGCAATGATCGCGGACGCGCAAACTAAATATCAAGGCGACGCTTTCAGGAAGAAGGAGAATCAAATCAAGGTTGACCAGCTTCTCGGCATCGAAAAGCTGGAGCCAATCTACGTCCTCGCTGTGCTGAACATGATCCTCATGGGCGACGGATCAACCAACATCATTCACGGGAACTCGCATCAATTCGATGGAAAGTACCAGGACCGCAACATCACCTTCCCCGCCACGACGCTGCTACTCAATCCCCCATATTCAGCCGCAGGGAATGGCCTCATCTTTGTTCAAGAAGCGTTCGCCAAAATGAACGAGCAGAAAACTGGCAAGTATGGAGCAGTCATCATTCAGGACTCTGCCGGATCAGGCAAAGCCGTGGAGTTCTGTCGGAGCATTCTGCAAGACTCCACACTTGAAGCATCGATCAAGATGCCAGCAGACTTGTTTATCGGGAAATCCGGGGTTCAGACATCAATCTACGTCTTTCGGCTCGGACAACCACACCCAGCCAATCAACTAGTCAAGTTCATCGACTTCCGCAATGACGGCTATAAACGATCCAATCGGAAAAAGGTCAAAGACCCATCGATCAATCTTCGCCCAGTATCCGATCCTGACGGACGCTATGCTGAAGTCGTGGCCATCGTGACAGGGTGCAGGCGCGAGACCTCCTACTATCCGACGGGCGAACTCTACTTCGAGGACACAATTGACCCAAAGGCAGGGAACGACTGGAACTATGACCAACACATCTCAGTCGATACAAAACCAAGCATGGACGATTTTCGCCACACAGTATCCGATTACATGGCGTGGGAGGTGGACCAGCTTCTCAACCGCAGTGATATCCCAAGAGTCGTGAGCCATCCGATGGATGCCGATCTGCTGGCACTTGAGGTAAAGCATGGAGTCGTGGGATGGAGAGAGACTCCCATCACTTCTCTGTTCTCATTGGATGAGAAGATGAGAACGATTCTTGTCAGGGACATTGTTGAAGGCAGTGGTGATATTCCATTTGTCACTGCCAAATCAACCAATAATGGTGTTGCATCATATATTAGCTACAACGATTCACTAAAGGTGGACGGCAACTGCATTTTTATCGGCGGGAAGACACTCATCATCACATACCAGGAGCAGGCCTTCTTCACCAATGATGGTCATAATTTTGCCTTGCGCTTGAAGGAGCTTGAGCACAGCACGAAGCTAACCCAGCTATTTCTAGTGGCGGCACTCAAGCGTTCCCTGTCCCATCTCTATACATGGGGCGGCAGCATTTCAAGAGAGAAGATTCAGAACGACCGACTACAGATTCCCGTCCTCGCTGACAGTACCCCGGCATGGGACTACATGGAAGCATGTGCCCGTATGCTTGAGTCCGAGCGCATCCGAACGCTTGAGAATGAGCACGCACGCGCTATTGAAGCCTACTTACGTGTCGCTGGACTATCTGCTTCTGATATTGGTTGAGTGCTCATTCTAAATGGTAGTCCTTGTTCGCGCACGACGGCTTTGAGGAAGATGGTGACGGCCCCAGACAGGCTGAGGCCGAGGTCTTTCAGGATGGACATGGCTTCCTTCTTCAACACTGGGTCGATCCGCATTGACGTGGATGGTCCTTCTTGCATTATGGTTCCTTTCATTCGCTGGCGCGTCAGGCGGCGAGCCAGTACTCCATGTAGGGCGACTCGACGCCAACCCAAGAGGTCGTAGACCGCTGGCACACGCCGTTGGCGATCTGCCGAGTGGTGACCTTGGCGGCGTCAGTGTCGGCGGTCTGGAAGGTTCGCCGCCATTGGAACCAGATCAGGTAGGCCGTCAAGTGTTTGGTGGCGACCCCATGGAAGCGGTGCATGAACCTACCCAGGAGCGAGTGAAGAGTGTTGACACGGTTGATCCCATGGGAATCAGCCAGAACAGCGGTATGGGTAGCTCCCAGCGTCGAGAGAACGTCACGGTACGCAGTGGCCTTGTCGGTCATCACTTCCGCGCCGCGCCCAACTCGGCCAGCCAGTGCCGATAAGGCTTGGTCTTTGGTGGGTGCTCCACGTCCGCACAGGTCGAGGAAGACCGCGCCTTGGTCGTCGATGCCGGTCATGACGCACATCTGTTCCTTGCTTAGCCCACGCTTCTTCAGGGAAGCTCCACGCGAACGCGCTGGCCGGGGAAGGTCGTTCTTCGAGTGGGTGTAGTTGCCTTTGAAGTTCTCCCGGAAGTAGGTCTCATCCACCTGGACACCATCACCGGCTCCGGCGTGGAAGTCTGGGAGGTAGCGTTGGATGCACTCTAGGAGTCGGTGTCGCATCAGCCAGGCGGTTCTCAGCCCAACGTGGCACCGAGTGGCGCAGACCCGGAGGGGTAGAGCGTCTACGAAGCATTCGACGTATTGCATCCACACTGATGCTGGGAGTTTCGACATGCCGATCACTCGGCTGGTGGAGCCGCTGAATGTTCGGTGGCAGTCATGACACAGCCACCGTTGGGAACCATCGGCGGTGCGCCCCTTCTTGGTGACCGTCACAGAACCACACCGTAGACACGCCTCCACATCATCCGCCGCGACCGATGAATAGGCGTCCTCGTAGACGACTTCCCGCAGAACCATGATCGCCTGGCTACGCTCAGCGGAAGTCAATCCACGAAGGCTCGACCTCAGTAAATCGACGAGGGAAGTAAAGCTCACATCCATACGTCAATAGTATATACTAACGCAGCTTTAGTCAAGTTTGCAGGTCAATTCTGGTCTAACAGAGCCTTCCTCATCGACTAGGGCGCTGGCGGCGGCAAGCCGGAGCGCTAGTGTGGGCGTCGGAGCGGACACAGGCGCTCGACACCGGAGTGACGCGATTCGACACCCTATAGGACCAGCCCTGACGACAACTGGCGGCAACTAGGCAAAGATTGCCCTTTTGCGCCTGCAACTGCATACATTGGCCTAGTTGTGTCGCTGTTTCCGGTGTTTTCGGTGACACAACTAGGCCAATGTATGACTGCGGTCGCTGGAAGGGTCACTCTTTGCACAGTTATGTACCTCGACGTTGAACAAGGGGTTGTCCAGGCGGACACTCTCACGCGAGACGGGCGCAGACATTCCCGGACGCTTTTTGTGAGGCAAGTAGCTCTGCCGCCATCGACCAGCCGATGGACTAGGATTATTCAGGCGTACGCGCCTCATTGTCGTCTTGCGAGAAAGGGTTCCATGATCAAGAAGGTCGCAATTCTCACTGCTGGAGGGTTCGCCCCCTGTTTGTCCTCCGCAGTGGGTGGTTTGATCCAGAAGTACACCGAGGTATCACCTGACACGGAAATCATCGCCTACAAGCATGGTTACCAGGGCTTGTTGACCGGGGACTATTTCACCGTGACGGATGCGGTTCGCCGTGGTGCCGCCGTGCTCCATCAGTTCGGCGGGTCCCCCATCGGCAACTCCCGGGTCAAGCTGACCAACACCGCTGACCTGGTGAAACGCGGTTTGGTGACTGAAGGCGAGGATCCCCTGCATGTGGCGGCCGAACGCCTCGTCGCTGACGGAGTCGACATCCTCCACACCATCGGCGGCGACGACACCAACACGACAGCCGCTGATCTGGCGGCCTACCTGGCAGAGCATGACTACAAGCTCACCGTTGTCGGCTTGCCTAAGACCATTGACAACGACATCATCCCGATCCGTCAGTCTCTGGGCGCCGACACCGCCGCCCAGATGGCTGCGGACTTCGCCCGTAACGTCTTCGCTGAACACAATTCAGCCAGCCGCCAACTCATCATCCATGAGGTGATGGGTCGCCACTGCGGTTGGCTGACCGCGGCGGCGGCGCGCAAGTACCGTGACTGGGTCAAGCAGGCCGAATGGCTGCCAGAGATCGGTTTGTCACAGCAAGCCTGGGACATCCACGCCGTGTTCGTGCCCGAGACTGAGATCGACCTCGACGCGGAAGCTCTGCGTTTGGAGGCCGTCATGAACAGCGTCGGCAACGTCAACATCTTTCTGTCGGAAGGCGCCGGCGTTGAGACGATCGTCGAGGAGATGGAAGAACGCGGCGAAGAGGTCCCTCGCGACGCCTTCGGCCACGTCCAGCTCGACAAGATCAACCCAGGAGCCTGGTTCGCTCGCCACTTCTCCTCCATGATCCACGCCGACAAGGTCATGGTCCAAAAGTCCGGCTACTTCTCCCGCTCGGCAGCGGCCAACGACTACGACCTCGCCCTGATCAAGTCGATGACCGACATGGCCGTCGACTGCGCCCTCAATGGTGTGTCAGGGGTCATCGGCCAAGACGAAGACGACCATGACACCCTCAAGGCGATCGCCTTCGACCGCATCGCCGGCGCCAAGCCCTTCGACGTCACTCAGCCCTGGTTCCAGGAGATGCTAGAAGAGATCGGCCAGCCGGTCCCCCTCGAAGTCGACTGAGCCAAACCAACGACAACGAATCGTGGCGAGTCGACTGACCGGCTCGCCACGATTTTCATGATACCCAGCATTCAGAGCTTGAGACCGACAATCGACGTCATCTCGCGTTGTAAGCGTCGTGGTTGTCCGTGTTGTGCGCGCGTAAAACGGTAGCGCAGACGGCGCGAAGCACCGTCGTGAGCGTGCGCGCACAACACGGACAACCACGACACAGCCAGACCTCGCCACCCTTGATTATCGCCCTACGCGTTCGGCTACTCAGTGATCAACGGCTTTGACTTGGGCCTGCGCCCGCCGATAGGCCATCTCAGTCTCCATGGAGTTGTCCCCGGCATCACGTTTGTCCTGGCATTCACGCAGGTCGCGACGAGCTTGGTCGATGTCGATGTCTTCAGCCATCTGGGCATACGGCGAGATGATCGCGGTGCGGGTCAACGTCACGGAGACGAACCCCCCGTCCACCGCCACCACATGTCGGGTGCCGTCGGTGGCGGTGACCTCGGCGGTGCTGCCAGGCGCCAGGGTCGCGATCAGCGGGATGTGATGGGCCAAGACGCCGATCATGCCCTCGGTGGTCGTGGCAGTCAGTTGAGTGGACTCACCCTCCCAGACGAGCGCGTCGGCTGAGACGATCTCGACCCAGAACGGCTCAGCCATCAGGCGCCCTCCTGCTTGAGATCCTGGGCCTTCTTCATCACGTCATCCATGTTGCCCACGTTGAAGAAGGCCTGCTCCGGCACCGTGTCGACGTCGCCGCGACAGATCATCTGGAAACCCTCGATGGTGTCGTCCAACGAGACAGTCGAACCAGGCACGTTGGTGAATTTCTCCGCCATGTAGGTGTTCTGCGACAAGAACTGCTGGATGCGGCGAGCCCGCGCGACCACGACCTTGTCCTCCTCGGGCAACTCGTCGACGCCAAGAATGGCGATGATGTCCTGCAACTCCTTGTTGCGCTGCAAGACCCGCTTGACCTCGACCGCCGTGTCGTAGTGCTCCTGTGAGATGTACTGCGGATCAAGGATTCGACTGGTCGAGCTCAACGGGTCGACGGCCGGATACAGGCCACGCGAAGCGATGTCACGCGACAACTCGGTGGTGGCGTCCAAGTGGGCGAAGGTCGTCGCCGGGGCCGGGTCCGTGTAGTCATCGGCAGGGACATAGATGGCCTGCATCGACGTGATCGAGTGACCCCTGGTCGAGGTGATGCGCTCCTGCAACTGGCCCATCTCGTCGGCCAGGGTCGGTTGGTAACCCACCGCTGACGGCATCCGGCCAAGCAAAGTCGACACCTCAGAACCAGCCTGGGTGAAGCGGAAGATGTTGTCGATGAAAAGGAGCACGTCCTGGTTCATGACGTCACGGAAGTACTCCGCCATCGTCAGCGCTGACAAGGCCACACGCAGACGAGTCCCAGGCGGCTCGTCCATCTGGCCGAAGACCAAGGCGGTGTCCTTCATGACACCGGCTTCCTCCATCTCGTGGATCAGGTCATTGCCCTCGCGGGTTCGCTCCCCCACGCCGGCGAACACCGAAGTGCCACCGAAGTTGTGGGCGATGCGGTAGATCATCTCTTGGATCAAAACCGTCTTGCCGACGCCGGCGCCACCGAACAGACCAATCTTGCCGCCTTGGACGTAGGGCGTCAGCAGGTCAAGCACCTTGATGCCGGTGTGCAACATCTGGGTGCGCGGCTCCAAGGCGTCGAACGGGGGCGGATCGCGGTGGATCGGCCAGCGCTGCTCGACGTCGATCTTGGTGATGTCGTCGTTGAGGCAGTCGCCGGTGACGTTCCAGACACGACCCTTGGTGACATCGCCGACCGGCACAGAGATCGGCGCACCGGTGTCCCGCACTGCGGCGCCTCGCACCATGCCGTCCGTCGGCTTGAGCGAAATGGCACGCACGATGTTGTCACCGACCTGGAGTTCGACCTCCATCGTGATCTCACGCGACTCGTTCTCGGCGTCGATGGTGACCTTGAGCGCGTTGAGGATGTCTGGCATTTGATCGGGTGGGAACTCGATGTCCACGACCGAGCCGATGACTCGGACCACACGCCCGACACCGGGGGTAGCTTGCGTGTCTGTCATTGATTCACTCCTCATTCCCGGAAAGCGCGGAAGCGCCCCCCACAATCTCGGTGATCTCTTGGGTGATCTGCGCCTGGCGAGCCTGGTTGGCCTGCCTGGTCAGGTTCTCGATCAGCTGTTGGGCGTTGTCAGTGGCTGACTTCATCGCCTTCTGCTTGCTGGCCAACTCACTGGCCGCCGCCTGCATGAAATAGAAATGGAGCCGATTGCGCACGTACAAGGGCAGCAGGGCGTCCAGCACGGTCGCCGCGTTCGGCTCGAAGGTGTACAAGGGCATGGCCTCGTGGGGTTGATCACCCTTGACGACATGCAGCGGCAGGATCCGGCGCACCCTGGGTTCCTGGGTCAGCATGGTCTCGAACCGTGTGTACACCACCTGGATCTCGTCGACACCACCATCCTTGTCGTCGGCCAGGAAGCGGGCGATCAACTCGTCGGCGATCTGGTCTGACTCGCCGTAGGTCGGCTTGTCAGAGAAACCAGCCCAACTCTTCTCAATCGGGCGGTTGCGGAACTGGTAGTAACCGATGCCTTTACGCCCGGTCATGTAGGTGACGACCTCGCGACCCTCATCCGTCAAAGTCTGGGTCAGCCGCTCGGCCATGCGGATGACGTTGGAGGAATAAGGGCCAGCCAAGCCACGATCGGCCGTCATCACCAGGATGGCGGAACGGCTGGGGTTGGGATGCTCGGTGGTCAGCGCATGGGTGACGGATGAATACGATGCCACGGCGGCGACCGCCCGATTCAGTTCACGGGTGTACGGCAGGGCAGATTGGGCGGCGGTCTGCGCTTTCGTGATCCGGGAAGCAGCCACCAACTCCATAGCGCGCGTGATCTTCTGCGTCGCCTGGACTGAGCGGTTGCGTTCCCGAAGGTCCCTGAGGCTGGCCGGCATCTTACTTGTGTCCCCCAGTCACGATCTTCTCCTGATCGATGTCGTCATCGCGTGAGATCGGGGTCGCGGCGACTGTGTCTTGGATCAAGACCCTGCCGTCAGATGTACGGAAGGTGTGGCCGAAGGCGTCGACCGCCTGCCTGGCGGCGTCTTGAGCGCCGGCGTCGAACAAGCCAGTTGTGGCGATATTTGTGAGGATGGGGGTCTCACGACGCAGGTACTCCAGCAACTCTTTCTCATAGCGCTGGACATCGGCCACCGGAACGGCGTCCATCAAACCGTTCAAACCAGCCCACACTGAGATGACCTGATCCTCGATCGGATAGGGCGTGAATTGTGGTTGACGCAGCAACTCCATCAGACGGGCCCCGCGATCCAACTGCCGCCTGGAAGTCTCATCCAAGTCGGAGGCGAACATGGCGAAAGCCTGCATGTCACGATACTGGGCCAACGAGATCTTCAAGGTGCCTGCGACCTGTTTCATAGCCTTGACCTGGGCGTCGCCACCGACACGCGACACCGAGATGCCCACGTCGATGGCCGGACGCTGGTTGGCGTTGAACAGGTCTGACTGCAAGAAGATCTGGCCGTCGGTGATGGAGATGACGTTGGTCGGAATATAGGCCGAGACGTCGTGGGCCTTGGTCTCGATGATCGGAAGACCAGTCATCGAACCGCCGCCCAACTCGTCGGACAGCTTGGCGCAGCGCTCCAACAGACGCGAGTGGAGGTAGAAGACGTCGCCCGGATAGGCCTCACGCCCCGGCGGACGACGCAACAGCAAGGACATGGCACGGTAGGCCTCGGCCTGTTTGGTGAGGTCGTCGAAGACGATCAAGACATGCTTGCCCTGGTACATCCAGTGCTGGCCGATGGCGGAACCGGCGTAAGGCGCGATGTATTTGAAGCCAGCCGGATCGGACGCCGGTGAATGCACGATGACCGTGTAGGGAAGCGCCCCAGCCTTCTCCAGTGAGGCACGCACCTCGGCCACGGTCGATCCCTTCTGACCGACGGCGACGTAGACACAGATGACCTGCTTCTTCGGATCGCCGGACTCCCAGTTGGGTTTCTGATTGATGATCGTGTCGATGGCGATGGCCGTCTTACCGGTCTTGCGGTCGCCAATGATGAGCTGACGCTGACCTCGACCGATCGGGATCATGGCGTCGATGGCCTTGATACCAGTCTGCAGCGGCTCCTTGACCGACTGGCGATCCATGACGCCGGCGGCCTGAAGCTCCAAGTCGCGACGCCCCACCAGATCGGTGATCGGGCCGAGTCCGTCGATCGGGTTGCCCATGGCGTCGACCACCCGGCCGAGATAGCCGTCGCCGACCGGCACTGACAAGATCTCACCGGTACGACGGACCTCGGAGCCCTCCTCAATGCCCTCGGACGCGCCCAGCACGACGACGCCGATCTCGCGTTCCTCCAGATTGATCGCGATGCCGCGAACCCCATTGGCGAACTCGACCAGCTCATTGGCCATGGCCGAAGGCAGACCGACGACATGGGCGATGCCGTCGCCAGAGGTTGTGACATAGCCGATCTCCTCGCCCGCAGCCTTGGCCACAGTGAAAGACTGCACATAGTCGTCAAGGGCGCGACGAATGTCATCTGCCTTGATGGTTGCTTCAGCCATTGGTTCTCCTCATCATCACTTTTCTTTCACACGAAGTCTCGGCGGGCGGCCTGCAGGCGGGCCTGCACCGTGTCATCGATGACGTCTGATCCGCACTCGACACGCACACCAGCCAACACCGCCGGATCGACGACTTCCTCGACGATCACACTCTTACCCAGTCGCTTGCTCAAGGCTGCGGTCAAGCGGGCCTTCTGATCGTCGTCCAGCGAGCGCGCGACCGTCACCACTGCCAAGGTCGCGTTCGCTTGTTTCGCGCCCTGGTGAACGAAGGCACGCACCGCCGCGTCGATGGTTCCACGCGCCGATCCGACCGCCATCACACAGATGGCGACCGCCGGTGCTGTCATGGTCCGCGTCAGGAGCTCGCGCACCAAAGCCTGGCGACGCCCTAGGTCCACGTTGCGATCGGTCACCGCCTCACGCAGTTCGTGATCGTCATACATCATCCGCCCGAAGCTGAACACCTGGTCAATGGACTGGCTCAAGGTCTGGGTGTCGGCGGCCCACTGCCAACCGGCACGCACCGCCTCGGCCTGCACCCACAAGGTCAGAGCCTGATTCGACTCCCAAGTCCGCCCGATCGCCTCTTTCAAAACCTGACGAGCTGACTCACCACTGGCGGCGAACAGGTCGTCGATCAGCGTGGTCTTGCTCGACATCGCGGTCGCTGGATCCGTCAACGCCCGCGACAAGGCGGGATACTCCTGCAGTGCGACCGCCATGGTTTGAATGTCGTGCATCAACCCGGAGGGGACCGTGACTGGTGTGGGCGTGGCGTCCGTCATTTTTTGACCGGCTCAGAATCGAGAGAATCGATGAACGAGTCGACTGTCTTCTTCACCCGAGTGTCGTCAGACAGCGACTCGCCGAGGATCTTGCCAGCCAACACCGTCGCCATCGAGCCGACATCCTTGCGCAGTGACTCGACCGCCTGCGACCGCTCAGCGGCCACCTGAGTGCGGGCATTGGCGACGATCCGCTGGGCCTCATCTTCGGCCTTGACCCGTGCCTCGGCTTGGATTTGGACGCCGGATTGCTTGGCCTTGTCCCTGATCTGGGCAGCCTCGTCGTTGATTCCGGCCAACTGCTGCTGGTACTGGGCCAGCGCCGCAGCGGCGTCGGCCTGGGCTTTGTCAGCCCGCTCCATCCCACCGCGAATGGCGTCCGCTCGTTCGTCGTACATCTTCTCGAAGCGCGGAACAACGACCTTACGCATCACCAGAACAATGACAATGAAAAGAACGACACCAATGACCAACTCGGATAGGTGCGCCGGGAGAAGCGGACCCAACGGGCCCTGTTCTTCAAGGAGCACCATGATCAGCGAATCGCGAAGGCCAAGACCAAGCCGAACAATGCCAACGCCTCAACCACAGCGAAGCCGATCCAGGCGGTGGACAACATGGCGCCGCGGGCCTCGGGTTGCCGCGCCGTGCCATTGATGACGGACGAGAAGATCCAGGCCACGCCCAGAGCTGGTCCGATCGCGGCGATGCCGTAACCGACGACGTTGATCGACCCTACCAATTCGAGCAGTGTCATGATGTTCCTTTCATCAGTGCCCCTCTGACAAGGCAGAAGAGACGTATTGAGCAGTGAGGACAGTGAAAACGTAGGCTTGAAGGAAACCAACCAGCAGTTCAAGGGCGAAGATGAAGAAGCTCATCAGCAGCGAGGCGCCGCCAGCGATGTTGTAGGCCACGTTGTTGACCCAGGTCAACAGGTAGGTCCCGCCGACGACGAAGATCAGCACCATCAGGTGCCCGGCGAACAAGTTGGCGAACAAACGGATGCCCAGCGTGATCGGGCGGGTCAAAAAGTTGGAGATGAATTCCAACGGGGCGATCAGAATCAGTAGCGGCTTGGGCACACCGTCTGGAATCGTCATCTTCTTCATATAATGGCCGAACCCGTGGCGCCTTATTCCGACGTAGTTGTACAGCAGCCAGGTCAGTATCGCCAGGCCCCAGGCGAAACCGATCTTGGAGAAGGTCGGGAACATGAAGGGGAAAAACTCGCCGAACCAGTTGTTGACCAGGATGAAACAGAACAGACCCAACAGCCAAGGGACAAAACGCTTGTAGCCCTCACCGATCATCTCGCGACCGACACCGTTACGGATGATGTTGTAGACATACTCGCCGAACCATTGACGCTTCGACGGCACGATCGTCATCTTATGGGAGACGATCAGCCAAAATGCGATGACGATGGCAGCCCCGATCACAGCCATACAAATGTGGTTGGTGATCCACACATCAGTCCATGTGTACTGTGCCCCGCCCGAACTGGTCCACACTGCCGACGGGAACATGGGTTGGGAGTTGAAAGCACTGGCGTCAAACGTCGGGGCCTGACCCTCCAGAAGGACCCCCCCAACGGTCACGTGCGCCATGTCCCTCCTCACAGATGACTTGAAGTGTTACTCCGACTCGCCCGCGCGCAGTGCGTTGCCCTGAGCGATGTCTTCGCCCATCTTATCCGACAAGGGGGGAGTCTGCGCAATCATGGAGGAACCCTCGTTCTGAGCACCAGTGAGCTCACCGCCTGAAGGGCCTTTCGCATTGGAGAACACCGGGATTCTCAGACGAGTGTGGGCCCAGATCGCTCCGCCGAGGTAAGCCCAGGCGCCCACAGCGATGCCGATGGCGAGCCACCATGAGTCGAGCAGGTCATGACGCGACGCCCAGGCCAAGACTGCCACGACCCCGCCGACGCCGACAGCGTAGCCCGCCATCGCCATCACAAAGATAAAGGCGGCGCCTTGGCGCCACACCGCCACGAGGACTGCCTGACCAGCTGCCATGGCCGCCAGACCGCCCACGACTCCAGCGCCGAAGCTGAGACCGGCATGCCAACCGACGACCAGTCCGATGACGACCATCGCGATGGCCCCGACCAGGACAGCCAGGACCGCTCCGCGCACGATCAGCTTCTTGCCTGCGTCGACCAGGCTGTCACCGGTGGCGGCTTTGTGAATCGGCTCAGTCATGCTCACCACGCGAACCGACGCGTCGGCGGCGGCGTGCGCCGAACCGGGACAGGAAGTGCGATTGTGACTCCACCGGTGTCTTGCGTCCGGTCAAGATGACGAAAGCCAGGCTGGCCAAGACCACCACGATGACGATCCCAGCGGTGATCGGTGAGGGAAACAGCCCTAGACACATCGCCGAATACGACAGCAGGGCGGTCCAGACGTACATCAACAAGACTGCGCCGAGTTGGGAATGCCCCCGCTGCAACAAGCGATGGTGGAGGTGTTGTTTGTCAGCGACGAACCACCACACCCCTTGCCAGGTGCGTCGAGTGTAGGCGACGAACATGTCGAGGAAGGGTAGACCCAAGGCGATCAGTGGCATCAGGAGCGGGACGTAGGCCGCCCACAGGCCCGACCGGTCGTTCAACACGGTCGGGTCGATCTGACCAGTCAGCGAAATGGTGGAGGCGGCGAACAGCAGCCCCAACAGCATGGCGCCCGAGTCACCCATGAAGATCTTGGCGGGATGGAAGTTGTGCGGCAGGTAACCGACGCACATGCCACACATCACCACGGTCACCAAGGCGGCCGTCGTGGCCCGGGCGATGCCCTCCTCGGTGGTCAGCCAATAGGCGTAGATGAAGAAGGCGCTGGCTGAGATGGCGACGATGCCTGCCGCCAAACCGTCGAGTCCATCGACGATGTTGATGGCGTTGGCGCAGAGGAAGACCACAAAGACCGTGATAAGGATGCCGGCGGCAGGATCGAGCGTGACGATACCGTCGTTCCAGGGCAGCCACTGCATCCGCACCCCGCCCAGCACGAGGACGCCGGCCGCCAACACCTGCCCCGCGATCTTCATCATGGCGTTGAGATCGATCAGGTCGTCGATCACGCCGACCAGACAGATCACCCCGGCCCCGGCCAAGATCACCAAAGAGTCCTGGGTGACAATGGGGTATCGGCTGAGGAAGGGCATGCGTGAAGCCATCAGGTAGGCCGCCGCCAGACCGCCGAACATAGCCAACCCGCCGAAGTAGGGCGTGGCGTGCTCATGGACGTCACGGCCACGCACCTTGGCGACCGCCCCCACCCGCAAGGCCAAGGACCGACAGGCCGGGGTCAGACAGAAGCAGACCACGATGCCGATGAGGAAGACCAGGATATATTCACGCATCGGCGACTCCAACGACGCTCATGATCTGGTCACGCGTCAGTCGACCAACCCGGCGAACGACCGGCTTGGCTCCACAACAGTCGACCACGGTCGACGCGAGCGGTCCAGGGGTCTGCCCGCCATCGACATACAGGGCCACCGCGTCACCCAACTGAGCTCTGGCTTCCTCCATCGTCGTGGCCGGGGCTTGATCTTGGCGATTGGCGCTCGACACCGCCAAAGGCCCGGTGTGACGCAACAATGCCCGCAACTGGCCATGATCGGGCACCCGCAGGCCGATGGAGCCGACCGCGCCGACCAAGGATAGTTCCTCGCGCACACTCGGCAGGATCAGGGTCAACGCTCCCGGCCACAGCGCCTCACCCAAGGCCCGGGCGTATGCCGGTGTCGAACTGGCCGTCAACCAGGCGTCAGCGGCGTCGGCCACCAGCACCGGCGGCGGGAAGGCGTCAGAGCGAGCCTTGGCCTGTTGCAGACGGGCGACCGCCTGCCTGTCATCGGCCAAAGCGGCGATGCCATAAACCGTGTCCGTCGGGACGACGACGCACTGTCCGGCCACCAGCACCGACTCGACGACATCGAACAACTGGGCGTCGTCCATCGTGACCACACGTGAGTCGGGCGGCCCTGGCGGCGTCAGGTGGTTGTTCATGATGACCATCATGTCACGTCCCGACCGTGTGCTGGGAGGAGGAAACCGACGAGCAGCCACATGCTGGCCTCTGAGCGGCAGATCGAGCGATCGTCGGATGGTTGGGTTTTCGCGCGGTCGTGAAACGCGGGCGTCCGGCCAGGTCGGCGTGGCAGGAGATATCGACAAACCCCGCCGCCGCCAGAACCTCGGCAACACCCTCGCCCTGATCCTCGCCGTGTTCGCTGCCGACCACCCCCCCGCCCCGCAACAGTCGGCCAGCCACACGCGCGACCGTGACAGTGTCGTCCAATCCGACTGGACCAGAGAAGAGCGCCGCCGCCGGGTCGTGGCCGACATCGGCAGGAAGAAGGTCACGTTGGCTGGTCGGCACATAAGGTGGGTTGGCCACAACGATGTCGATGCTGCCGTCCAGATGGTGCAAGGCTTCAGCCATGTCAGCGCACACCGCTTGAGCGCCCGTTCCTTCGAGATTGCGAGCCAGCCACTGACAGGCGACCTCGTCACGCTCGACCGCCCAGACAGCCTCCGGGTCGGACTCGGTCATGATCGCCAAACTGATCGCTCCCGAACCGGCGCACAGTTCCACCACCCGACGCTGGCCCTTCTCGACCTGGCTGATCGCCCATCCCGCCAAAACCTCTGTCTCAGGGCGAGGAATGAACACTCCCGGCCCAACCGCCAGGGTCACGGTTCGAAAGTAAGCTTCACCGGTGATGTGCTGCAGAGGACGGCCTGCGACTCGCTGGGCCACCATGTCGGCCAGTGCTTGTTTCTGGGCTGAGGTGACCTCAGGGACCAAGACCAAACGCGCGGGCTCGACACCAAGAGCCAGGGACACCAGGGTGCGGGCCTCAGCCTGGGAGGACACCAGGCCAGATCGCCCCAAAGCCGCTGCGGTGTCACGCAACAGGCTCGCGATCTCAGTCACCGGCGACCTGGGTCGCCTCGGCCAAACGCTCAGCCAGGTCGGCTTCTTGCAGGGCCGAGATGAGCGGTTGAAGGTTTCCGGCCAACACCTGGTCGAGATTGTGAGCCTTGTAACCGATGCGATGGTCAGCTATTCGGTTTTCGGGAAAGTTGTAGGTCCGTATCCGTTCGGACCGGTCGACGGTGCGCACCTGTGACCGACGAGCGGCTGAGGCGGATTGGGCGGCCTCCTCGTCAGCCAAGGCCGTCAGTCTGGCCCGCAACATCCGCATGGCCGCCTCTTTGTTCTGGAGTTGGGAACGCTCGTTCTGGCAGGAGACGACCACGCCGGTCGGCAGGTGGGTGATGCGAACCGCCGAATCAGTCGTGTTGACCCCTTGGCCGCCAGGCCCTGAAGAGCGGAAGACGTCGACTCTCAGATCAGACTCGTCGATGGTGATCTCAGTGTCGTCCACCTCTGGCATCACCAAAACCCCGGCCGCCGAAGTGTGGATGCGTCCCTGGGACTCGGTCACCGGCACTCGCTGGACCCGATGGACCCCGCCCTCGAACTTGAGGACACCATAAGGCCCCTCGTCGCCGTGCCCACCTTTGACCGCGAAGGTGATGGTCTTGTAGCCGCCCAGGTCAGTCTCTTGCTCGTCGAGGACATCAATCGACCAACCGCGTGTCTCGATGAACTTGACGTACATCCCGAAGAGATCCTTGGCGAACAAAGCGGACTCCTCGCCACCTTCACCCGACTTGATCTCCATGATGGCGTCGTGTGAGTCGTTCGGGTCGCGCGGCGCCAACAAGCGGGTCAACCGATCATCGACCTCGGCCAACTCTGCCTCGATCTGGCGGGCCTCGTCGACGAAGTCCGGATCGTCTGAAGCCAAGTCGCGAGCAGCGGCAAGATCATCGGTCAACTGCTCCTTCAGAGTCAAAGACCGCACAATCGGCGCCAACTCGGCGTAGCGGCGTCCGACCCGTTTGGAGGCCGCCATGTCGGAGTGGATCGCCGGATCGGCCAACTGAGTCTCCAGATCGTGGAACTCCGCTATGAAGTCATGTGCGCCGCTCATTGTCCTACCCATCCTTGTCGCGTGACCCCCGTGAGGGAGACGATGATCACCATCGGTCCCTAGAACAAACAAAAGCACCGGGCCTCAGAGATCGGCGTCTCCGGCAGCCCGGTGCTGTTGTTCTCACTACTTGGTCGTCGACTTGTTGCCGTAGCGACGCTGGAAGCGAGCCACGCGACCGCCGGTGTCGAGGATCTTCTGCTTGCCCGTGTAGAACGGATGGCACTGCGAGCAAACCTCGGCATGGATCTCGCCAGAAGCCTTGGTGGAGTGCGTCACGAATTGGTTCCCGCACGTGCAGGTCACCTCAGTGACCACATAATCAGGATGAATTCCTGGTTTCATTGGTTCTCCTTCAATTCTGCCGGGTCGGGAGTACGTGAACCGGCACCGTCTTTCATTATGTCAGGTGTCATGTCCGACCATCAAACCGACGGTCTGTGACAAGTCCAGCTCCTGACGCGCACTGAGGACAACACCATAGTGACTCGGTTTATTCCTGAGCTGGAAAACCCGAACGCGAAGCGCTGGTGGACGCGCGCTGCGGCAGCCCGTCTGGACGCCACAGGTCGCGCCTCCTCAGCGCGCCTAGGACCCGGATCAGTTCGGAGTGGTCCGCGAGATCTGCAGCAAGAACTCGTGGTTGGACCCGGTCTTGCGCATCTGCTTGAGCAGCATCTCCAAGGCCGCCTGATCCTCCATGTTGGACAAGACGCGACGCAGCTTCCAAATGATGGCCAGCTCGTCGCGACCCATCAGCATCTCCTCGCGGCGAGTGCCGGAATCATCGATGTCGATGGCCGGGAAGATCCGCTTGTCGGCCAAATCGCGGCGCAGGCGCAGCTCCATGTTGCCGGTGCCCTTGAACTCCTCGAAGATGACCTCGTCCATCTTGGAACCGGTCTCAATCAGAGCCGTCGCCAGAATGGTCAAAGAGCCACCGTTCTCAATGTTGCGAGCCGCCCCGAAGAACTTCTTCGGCGGGTACAGAGCCGCCGAATCGACACCACCGGAGAGGATTCGACCCGAGGCTGGGGCCGCCAGGTTGTAGGCGCGGCTCAAGCGGGTGATGCCGTCCAACAAAATGACCACGTCCCGGCCCATCTCGACCAGGCGCTTGGCCCGCTCGATGGCCAGTTCTGAGATGGTGGTGTGATCTTCGGCAGGGCGGTCGAATGTCGAAGCGATGACTTCGCCGGAAGTCGTCCGCTGAAAATCGGTGACCTCCTCGGGCCGTTCATCCACCAGCACGACCATGAGGTGGACCTCTGGGTTGTTGGCGGTGATGGCGTTGGCGATGGTCTGCATGATCATGGTCTTGCCGGCCTTAGGAGGCGACACGATCAAGCCACGCTGTCCCTTGCCGATTGGTGACACCATGTCGATGATCCGACCGGTCATGCCACTCGGCTCCGTCTCCAAACGAAGTCGCTCTTGGGGGTAGAGCGGGGTCAGCTTGCCGAACTCGGGGCGATTCTTGGCAGCTTCTGGATCAAGGCCGTTGACCGATGTCAACGTGACGAAGGGACTGAACTTTTCACGACGCTCGCCCTCCCGGGGCAGCCGGATCGACCCTGTCACGACGTCACCCTTGCGCAAACCGAATTTGCGCACCATGCCCATGGGCATATAGGCGTCGTCCGGGCTGGGCAGGTAGCCCGTCGTGCGCACGAAAGCGTAACCCTCCATCACATCGACGATGCCTTGGACTTGCGCCAGCACGTCGCCATCGGCGACCTGAGGCTCGCTGGTCTCGATCCGATCAGGACGGGTGCGGCGGTTCTGCCGGTCACGGCTGCGACGACGGCGATTACGATGAGCGCCGTTGGCGTCGTCATCGTCGCGGTTCATGTCTAGGCCATGATCGGTCAGGTCGGCCTTGGGCGCGACATCGATCTCCATGCCCAGCGCCGCCAGTCGAGCGCCCACCTCGTCGGAGACCGACGGATCAGGCTCGGTGTTGGCCTTGGGGCGCACCCGATGATGAGGGCTGCGACCGGTGTCCGAACCACGCGACGCCTCACCCGAGCGGTGGGAACTGGTGACTGGCGGGTTGCTGGACGTGGCCGGAGCAGCCGACCTGGCCGGAGCCGCTTCGACGACCGGCGCCGAAACAGCGACCGGTTCTGCCCGAGAGGCCGACACCAAGGGGGCAGGCTCAGTGACGCCGACCGATGTCGGCTGGTCCGCCGCGACCACGGCTTGAGGCGCAGGTTCAGGTGGCAGACGCACTCCTCGTTGACGCCCGCGACCGCGTGCAGCCAACGGCGGCTGCTCGACCGGCGTCGACATCGACGGCGCCGGGGGAACCGGCGGTGGAGTTCCCTGTGCTTCGGATATCCGAGCGATCAACTCGGTCTTCTTCATGCTGGTGACTCGGGTGATGCCCAGGCTAGACGCCTTCTTCCGCAACTGCGGCAGCAGCATCGACTCTAGATCTGTGGTCACAGACGTCCTCTCCGTCAATGGTGTTCGCAGTCAGGACACAGAGACCGCGAATGAAATGAGGTGTGGTTAGTATTCGGATAATCGAAAAACCAACAATGAGTGGGACACTTACTTCCCTAACGCATTGATACTACCACAAAAGGCTCGATCACCGCATCGTCGATCGACGCTGTGGCAGCCCCGAACTTCCACACACCGCGTCGCCAGGCGTCAAAACGGCGCCCAGCCTCGGCTTCGTCACCCCAGGCGCCGCGACGATGCCGCGATCAAGTGGTCACGCAGTCCATCGTATGTCGTGACGACCGGCAGGCCTGGAAAATCGTCCACGACATTGGGGGGCGGATTGAACAAGAAGCCACGATCAGCCGCCATCAACATAGCGGTGTCGTTGTAAGAGTCGCCAGCCGCGAACACCTGGAAGTTCAGCGACTGGAAAGCATGGACGGCTGCCCTCTTCTGATCGGCCAGCCGAATCGAGTAGCCGACGA
Source organism: Propionibacteriaceae bacterium (assembly GCA_031286045.1). Taxonomy (GTDB): domain Bacteria; phylum Actinomycetota; class Actinomycetes; order Propionibacteriales; family Propionibacteriaceae; genus WQYJ01. The sequence goes on from JAITVA010000123.1 coordinate 20,261, forward strand.
CACGGCCGTCCACAGCCACCTCGAGGTTGTGCGCGAACAGGGCCGGGTGATCGAGTCGCTCCATCAAAGGGGCAGCGAAATCGTAGAACGTGTCCGACAAGATCACGACCTGGAAATGACGCTTCAACCAGGCGAGGAACTCGACCGCGCCATCCAATGGGCGCATTCCCGCGATGACCCGCTGAAGATCGGGAAGCTTGAGACCGTGCTCATCCAACAGGCGCAGACGATAACCCATCAACTCGTCGTAGTCGGACATCTCCCGGGTCGTCACCCGCAAACCGTCGATGCCGGTCGCCTCGGCGACCTTGATCCATATCTCGGGGACCAGCACGCCCTCCAGATCAAGACACATGATCTCCATGCCCATTGCCCTGCTTCTCCTCTTCTTCTCGATTGGTGTCCCGACAGCCTCACCCGGCGTCCAGGGCCAATATGTCCGCCAAGGTCTCACGTCGAATCATGACACGTGAGCGGCCCTGATCCACACCGATGAGCGGCGCACGAGCGATGGCGTTGTAGTTGGACGCCATCACACGAGTGTAGGCGCCAGCCCCCGCGACAGCCAGGAGATCGCCTGGGGCGAGGTCACTGGGTAGATAGCCGTCGCGCACCAGCACGTCACCGGACTCGCAATGCTTGCCGACGACACGCACCAACATCGGCGGCGCGTCGGAGACGCGATTGGCCAACAGGGCGGTGTAGTCGGCCTGGTACAGGGCCGGACGAATGTTGTCGCTCATCCCGCCGTCGACCGCCACATAGACCCGCTGCTGCCCCGACGACAGGGTCACCGGCTTGACCACTCCGACCGTGTACAGTGCCACGCCAGCCGGACCGCAGATCGCCCGGCCCGGTTCGATCGCCATGTGCGTGTCAGGCAGACTCAACTCCTCACGGGCGTCACGAACGATCCGGTCAAGCCTGCTGTGAAGTTCCTCGGGCGCCAGCGGCGTGTCAGCTGGGGTGTAGGCGATACCGAAACCGCCCCCCAGATTGACCTCGGTCAACCAGACGCCGCTGGCACGATGGAACTGATCGACCAGATCGAAGACTCGCCGCGCCGCCACCACGAAACCCTCGGTGTCGAAGATCTGGGAGCCAATGTGCGAATGCACCCCAACCAAGCGCAAATGCCGACGGGACTGGCAGTCCCGCAGTGCGGCCAGTGCCTGACCGGAACCGATCGAGAAACCGAACTTTTGATCCTCGCCGGCGGTGGCGATGTAGCGGTGGGTGTGCGCCTCGACACCGGTCGTGACCCGGACCTGGACGGCGACGACCCTGTCGTGGGTCCGCGCCACCTGATCGACGCGCTCGATCTCTTCGAAGCAATCGACCACAATCCGACCGACACCCGACTCCACAGCCGAAACCAACTCCGCCATGGACTTATTGTTGCCGTGGAACTCGATCCGTTCGACCGGAAAGCCAGCCGCCAGCGCGATCGCCAATTCGTTTTCGGAACACACATCCAGCCCCAGACCTTCCTGATCGACCCATCGGGCGACAGTGCGGTTGAGCAGGGCCTTACCTGCGTAATTGACGCTCCACCCGGTGAACGCCCGCGCGAATCGAGCCGCCCGCTGCCGAAAATCGGCCTCATCGATGACGTAGGCCGGGCTGCCATGGTCGCCGACCAACTCGGTGACACCACACCCTCCGACCATCAGCTGACCAGTCTCATCGCGTGTGGCAGTCTGTGGCCAGATGGCAGGATCAGGCCGGTTGAGGTCGCTCGGAACCCCCAACCAGGCGGGCGCCAGGTCATTGGGCGCGTGCTCAGAAGGACTGGACATGGGCCAAGTCTATATGGACGTCTCGGATGGGTGACCTCTCCCCCCATCACCGAGTGATGGGCCCAGTCAATCACATGACACGCTTGCGCGCATGGACCCGCCGCTTCACCTCGTAGGCGAGCAACAGAATCGTCAACCAGATCGGTCCGGCGATGAGGGCGACCCGGTAGCTCGGCGAGAACCACATCATGACTGCGACGAAGGCCAGGAAGACAATGACCACGACATTGACGACCGGGTACCCCGGCAGCTTGAAACCGAGGCGGGCGGACTCTTCCTTGCCTAGGCGACCCCGGAACTTCATCTGCGTGATCATCACCATGATCCAGTTGACGATGGCGGCGACAGTGGCGATCGAGATCAGATAGTTGAAGGCGAATTCCGGCCACACGAACACCACCACCACAGCGATGGCGGTGACGACAGCCGAGGCCAGAACACCAGCGACCGGGGCGCCGTTCTTGGCCACGGTGGCGAACACTCGAGGCGCGTTTCCCTGCGAAGCCAGCGAGTGGAGCATGCGGCCGTTGGAGTAGAGGCCGGAGTTGTAGACCGAGAGCACAGCGGTGACACAGACGAAGTTGAGCACAGCCGCAGCCGCCTTGAAACCGACATCGTCGAAGATCCGGACGAAAGGGCTCATCTGGCCATCGATGCTGGTCCACGGCACCACCGACATGATGATGGCGAGCGTGCCGACGAAGAAGAGGATGATCCGCCAAGCGATCTGATTGATGGCCTTCGGCACGGTACGGGCCGGGTCCTCGACCTCGCCCGCGGTGATGGCGACCAACTCCACCCCGCCGAAAGAGAACATCACTACGACCAGCGCCATGGCCATTCCGACCCACCGGCCACCGACCTGGGACAAGAGGCCGTAAGGCAGAAACCCGCCACCGATGGAGGGGTCGACCACGTTATGGAAGGAGGGCGTGGGCGTGCCCGGCGCGTGGATGGCGCCGAGGACGACGACGAGGCCGACCACGATCATGGCCAGAACCGCCGCCACCTTGATGAGCGCGAACCAGAACTCGAACTCCCCGAAGGAGCGCACCCCCACCAGGTTGATCGCGGTGATCAAGACTGCGCAGATAGCAGCCGTCGCCCATGTCGGGAAACCCGGCACCCAATAGTTGAGATAGATGCCAACCACAGCCAACTCCACCATGGAGACCAGAACGTAGTTGAACCAGTAGTTCCAGCCGGAAACGAAGCCAGCGCGCTCGCCCCAATTGGTGTAGGCATGGTATGTGAAGGCACCCGACACCGGTGCGTGCACCGACATCTCGCCGATGGCGCGCATGACCATGAAGATCGCCGCGCCGCCGATGACATAGGCCACCAAAATGGCTGGACCAGCCGTGGCGATGGCCTCGGCTGAGCCGTAGAACAGTCCGGTGCCGATGCAACCGCCCAGGGCGATCATCTGGACGTGTCGGTTCTTCAGTCGCCGCCGCATCCCACCGACGTCGCTATCAGGGGATGATGTCCGCTGACCGCCACCATCACCTGCCGCCCTCACCGCCTCTCGCATGGCACCCTCACTCTGGCTCGACTCGCGCAGGTGAGTATATCTTCTCAAGTCTAGGCATTGCGATATCCTCTCACCCGTGATGAGGAGTTCCGCCAGAACCCTGATGAGATCGTCGAGGCCGATGTCCACAAGCCAAGAGCTCAATAACAATGCGTCTGTCCCACGGGGACAGCGCGAGGTGCCTCGTGTCAAATTGCCCGCGAAATTGGTTCGGTGCCTCACATTGTTTTTGCCCGTGAAAGGGTTTAGCCGGTTCGGAGTTGGATGCCGGTGGTGGTGTCGGGTGTGGCGGG
>JAITVA010000134.1 GCA_031286045.1 Propionibacteriaceae bacterium
TTCCTGGCTGGCAAGAGGCGATCGCTGGCCAGACGACCGGTTCGCGCCTCTTGGTCGTGGTGCCGCCGGACAAGGCCTATCCCGAAGGCGCGCCGAAGATCGGTGTCGACAAAGGTTCGACCATGGTCTATGTCATCGACGTGCTCTTCAACGCGGGCAGCACCTCATAGGCGTACGGTGACGCTGGTTGGCTGACGATGGCGGCGACCGCGTCGGCCTGACCAGTCGGTGTGACCACCGATCAACGGTCCGATGTCACCCAGGACGAGGGATCGACCAACCAAGGTTGACGGGGCAAGGCTGTCGGATCGAATCTTTCCACTAATTCCGGCAGCTTCACCGGCTCACCTGGTTGGGTCAAACCCAGCGATGAGGCGATGTGCGACAGGACTGCCGACGCGCTGATGCCGGTCGTCCCCAGACCATCCAAGCTGGCCGATCGGTCACGCTTGGCCAGACGGGAGCCGTCGGTGGCGAGCACCAAGGGCACGTGGAGGTAGTTTGGTACGGGCAACCCAAGTTGGTGAGCCAGCCAGGCCTGGCGGGGAGCCGATTCAAGTAGGTCTTCACCGCGAACCACCTGATCGACCTCCTGTAGCCCGTCGTCGACCACGACCGCGAAGTTGTAGGAGAACACACCGTCGGCTCGGCGTACGATGAAGTCGTCGACGGTGGCGCTGTACTGTCCATGCAGCAGGTCGGTGACGCTCATCTGGGCGGCGTCGGCGTTGATTCGCCAGGCCGGTGGTCGTATCCTTCTGCGGCGGTCACGTTCCGTGGGGCTGAGATGACGGCAGGTGCCAGGGTAATGGGCAGTGGCGCCATGGGGTGCCCGCGTCGCCTCGGCGACATCCTTGCGTGAGCAGAAGCATTCGTAGATCAGACCGTCCAGCCCTGCGAGCGCGGCGACATAGCGATCAGTCCGGTCCCGCTGCCGCACGACCGTCTGATCATGGTCGATGCCCAGTGTCGCCAAGTCGGCTAACTGTCGCGCGGCGATGGTGTCGGCCTGGGGCAGCCGAGGTTGATCGAGATCCTCGATCCTGATGAGAAAACCTCTGCCACTGGCGCGGGCGGTCAGCCAAGCGACGACGGCTGTGCGAAGATTGCCCAGGTGGAGGTCGGCGCTGGGGGTGGGCGCGAAACGACCGAACATCACGAGAAGATCCACTCTTTTCGTTGAACTGGTGGTTGACTGTTAGGCGACGATGTGGGGATGGCCCCTGATCGATCGTCGTGACAACGATACCGCGACTGTCCTAGGGCGGGCCTCATCGTCGTCGGAGTCGAGCCAGGAAGGAGGTGGCATGGCGCAGCGCAACTCCGAGCGTCTGCTCAATCTCGTGATCGCCCTCTTGGACGCGCCACGTTTCCTCTCGCGTGAGGAGATACGCCAACGCGTGGCTGGCTATGAGACGGCTGGATCCGAGGCCGCTTTCCAGCGCATGTTTGAGCGTGACAAACAAGATTTGCGGGCAATGGGCGTCGAACTGCAGATCAGACCGAGTGACCCATCGTCGGCTCAACTGGATGGTTATCGGGTCGCGCCCAGTGACTTTTACTTGCCCCATATCCATTTGACCCCGCAGGAGTCGACTCTGGTCGGCCTGGCGGCCGCAGTCTGGAGCGAACCGACCGTGGCAGCCGATGTCGGGCGCGCGACCGTGAAGTTGAGGGCCGCCGGTGAGGATGTCGCTGCTGGTCCAGCCTCGTTCATGATGCCACGGCTGGGCGCCCGCGAGCCAGGCTTTCCGGTCGTGTGGCAGGCCCTGCTGAGCCGCACTCCGCTGAGGTTCACTTACCACCATGCGAAGCGTCGAGTGTTTCCCTGGCGTCTGATCTTGCGCTCGGGCGCATGGTACGTGCTGGGCGAGGACCAAGCGCACGGTGTGCGACTGTTTCGGCTCAGCCGGATGGAGGATGCTCCACGCCTTGACGGCGAACCAGGCAGTTACGTCCTGCCTGACGCGGCCATCATCGCCGACCATGCCGCTAGAGTCGAACCGCCTGCGCCAACCGCCACAGTCCTCCTGGCTCTGCGACGTGGCGCGGCTGACAGTTTGCGCCGACGCGGGGAAGTCCTGACCACCGCCGCGCCGACCGATCCCGGTTGGCTGGTGACGCCACCTGACTTTGATGTGGTCGCTGTCTCATACGCGCTCGTCGACGAGATCGTGTCGGCGATTTGTGCCGCTGGCCCGGACGTGCTCGTGATCGAGCCAGGATTGATTCGCGAGCGAGTCATCGCCCACCTGCGCGCGCTCGTGGAGGTGGGCTCATGACGACATCGATCGACCAGGTGGCACGCCTCTTGTCCGAGATCCCCTACATCGAAGCGCACCCAGGCATCCGTGTCACCGAAGTGGCGCGAGTGTTTGGCATCTCACCCGCCCAAGTGCGCAAGGACGTCTCCGTGGCGATCTTTTGTGGACTGCCCGGTGGCTACCCCTCTGATCTGATCGACGTCGATCTTGATGTGCTCGATGATGAGGGTGTGTTGTATCTGACCAACCCGACCACACTCGACCGCCCCCTGCGGTTGACCATTCCGGAGATGGCCAGCCTTCACCTGGCGCTGACGGTGCTGCGTTCCTTGGTGCCCGATGATGTGGTCGCCTCCATCGACGCCTTGATGGCGAAGGTCTCCCTGCCGAGTCAGCCAGATATCGATCTGCGGCTGGCGGCTGGTGACGAGGCGGTGCGACGCATGATCACGGGGGCCATCGCTGCGGGCGATCAGGTCCAGCTGACCTACGAGGGCCGGTCTCGCGGTCACACCACCCATCCCGTCGTCGATCCGGCTTCGGTGTACGTGGCGGACTCCGTGGCCTATCTGGCGGCGTACGACATCGCGGTTAGCGCCTGGCGCACCTACCGTCTCGATCGGGTGGCGAGGGTAGAGGTGACCGGTCAACCGAGCGCCCCTCATCCGCGTCAGCCTGGTCCGCAGGAGTGGGCGCAGAGCCTGGCCACCAGCGCCACTGTCACCTTGACGGTCGATCAGTCGGCCGCCTGGATCGGTGAGTACTATCCGACCAGAGCGGTGCGCCCCTGCGGGGACGAGGTGGTGGTCGAGCTGCCGGTGGTGGATCCGGTCTGGCTGGTGCGGTTGTTGTTGAGCTTGGGTGGGCAGGTGAGCCGGGTCGAACCGGGGGAGTATGCCCGGGCCGCTCGTGACGTGGCGGCCGACACCTTGGCTTTGTACTCCTGAGACGTTCACCATCGTTTCCCTGTCAGTTGTAGTACGATCAGCCTTGTGATTCGGGGAGTCGCTCTCGTCGCAAGCCGAGGCGGGCGGGGCGCCGATGTGGTCGTGAGGAGAGTGTCATGAGCGTCGACAATGCGACCACTACCCTGGTCATCAATCCGACAGCGGGTCGTGGCAAGGCGCTGCGTATGTTGCCGAAGGTTCTCAAGGAATTGATGCGCGGTCTGCCCGAGGGTAGTCTGACCGTGCGTCAGGCCAACGCTTACGCCGACGCGGAGGAGTATTGCCGTGAAGCGGTTGAGACGGCCCGTCTGACAGCGGACGCCCGCGACAGTCTTGTGGTGATGGGAGGCGACGGGCTGATGCACCTGGGCCTCAACGCCGCTGCTGGCAGTGGGGTGCCGCTGGGGTTGATCCCGGCGGGGACAGGCAATGACATCTGCCGTGGCCTTGGCATTCCGCTCGACCCGATCAAAGCCGCCCATGTGGTCTCCGAGGCTTCCACTATCGCCATGGACCTGAGTTCTGTGGTGGGCGATCTGGCCTATGGAGCCAGTCAGCGTTATGTCGGATCGGTCGTGGCGACCGGTTTTGACGCGCGGGTGGGCATTCGTGGAGCCAGCATGTCGCGCGGCTGGGGTTCCCTGGCCTATGCCGTGGCGGCCTTGGCGGAGTTGCGCACTTTCGAACCTTTGACCTATCGGCTACGGATCGATGGTGAGGAGCGTGTTCTTCCAGCTATGTTCATCGCGGTGGCCAACGCCGCGTATTTCGGCGGCGGTATGAAGGTGGCTCCGAAGGCGTCCGTCACAGACGGCAAGCTAGACATCACAATCGTGCATCCGGTGTCAAAATTCACTTTGCTGCGTTTGCTGCCGCGGATGTTCGACGGCAGTTTCGTCCACGATCCGGCCATCGAGTGCTTGCAGGCCACCGAGGTTGTCATTGATGGCGAGGGTTTGGTTGGGCTGGCCGATGGCGAAGCGCTCGGCCGACCGCCCTTTGGAGTGGTCTGTGAGCCGGGTGTCTTGTCCGTCTTCGTGCCCAATCGTGACCCCTTGACCAAGCGGCGCAAGCAACTGAGGTGATGGGGTGCCGCGGTGTCACTGACTGAGTTTCGGGCTCGGCTCAACTTCTCACTGGATGACTATCAGGTCGAAGCCTGCCAGCATCTGGAGGCGGGGCGCGGGGTTTTGGTGGCCGCTCCGACAGGGGCAGGCAAGACGGTCGTCGGCGAGTTCGCCGTCGATCTGGCAGTCGAGCATGGCGCCAAGTGTTTCTACACCACCCCGATCAAGGCGCTGTCCAACCAAAAGTTTCGCGACCTCTGCCTGGATTATGGTTCTGACAAGGTTGGACTATTGACCGGCGATCAGGTTGTCAACGGCGGGGCCGACATCATCGTTATGACGACAGAAGTCTTGCGCAATATGATCTACGCCGGCTCGTCGGCTCTGCGCGGGCTGGAGTTCGTGGTCATGGACGAGGTGCATTACCTGTCCGATCGCTTCCGTGGGCCAGTGTGGGAAGAGATCATCCTTTCGCTCGACCGGGCGGTCAAGATCGTGGGTCTGTCGGCCACGGTGTCGAACGTCGAGGAGTTCGGTGCCTGGCTGTCGAAGGTGCGCGGCGACATGGCGACAGTCGTATCTGAGCGGCGTCCGGTTCCGCTGTATCAGCACGTCTTCGCAGGCAAACGGTTGCTCGATCTCTATGACGCTGCCTCCTCGCGTGTCGATGGCCCTGGCCCGAAAGTCAACCCTGAACTCACCAGGCTCGCCGTCCAGGAGTCACGGGTCATGCGCGACGATTCTCGTCGTCTGCGTGCTGGCAGCGGTCGGGGCAAGCGCGGCACCCAGTCGGATCTCGGAGCCAGACCCCATGGCCGCTGGGCGACCCGCTCTCATCTGGTGCCACGTCGTTCGACGGTGGTCACCGATCTCGCGCGGCTCGACCTCTTGCCCGCCATTTACTTCATCTTCTCTCGCCAAGGGTGTGATCAGGCGGTGTCGCGTCTGGTCGACGATGGCGTCTGGTTGACGACGGCCTCGCAGCGAGAGGCTTTGGCGCAGATCGCTGCTCGACATGCCGTCGGATTGAGTCTGGAGGACTTGGAGGCGCTGCATTACCACTCCTGGCTGGAGGCCTTCACCCGTGGCATCGCCGCTCACCACGCCGGACTGCTGCCGGTCTTCAAACAGGCGGTCGAGGAGGCTTTCACCCTGGGACTGGTCAAGGTCGTGTTCGCCACTGAGACTCTGGCCCTGGGCATCAACATGCCGGCGCGAACGGTGGTGTTGGACAAGCTGGTGAAGTACAACGGCGCCGGTCACGTCGACATCACTCCAGGGGAGTACACCCAGTTGACCGGTCGGGCCGGACGCCGCGGCATCGATGTGGAGGGCCACGCCGTGGTCACCTGGCAGGCGGGGCTGGATCCGCGGGCCCTGGCCGGCCTGGCCTCCCGGCGCACGTATCCTTTGCGTTCGGCCTTCGCGCCGACATACAACATGGCCGTCAACCTGATCGCTTCCATGGGGGTGGAGCGGGCCAGGCGCATTCTTCAGGACAGTTTCGCGCAGTTCCACACCGATCAGACGCGACCGTCCCAAAGTTCGCGCTCACTGACCTTGGTCGCCAAGTTCGAGTCGATCCGCTTGGTGTTGGAGTCGCTCGGCTACATCGAGTCCGATCCGACGCGGGTGACCCCGGTCGGCGGGATGCTGACGCGCTTGTACGGCTCCCATGATCTGTTGACGGCGGAGGCCATCCGCGCCGGGGTTTTCGACCCACTGCCGGTGCCGTCGTTGGCGGCTGTGCTGTCGACTTTGGTGTATGAGCCACGCCTGACCGACCGACGCCTGGATGTGCGCATGCCTGATCAAGCGTCGACGCAGGCCATCACGGCCTTGCGCCAACTGTGGCGGGAACTGCGCACAGTGGAGAAAGACCACCGTTTGGAGCCGACCACCCAACCTGAGACCGGTTTCGCGAAGGCGGCCCATCTCTGGGCGACCGGTGCGACACTGGGTCAAGTCGTGGAGTGGACTGGCTTGTCAGCCGGTGATTTCGTGCGCTGGGTGCGGCAGTGTGTCGATTGTGCCGGCCAGATCGCCGACGCGGTCAAGGGCACGGCCTTGGCCGATCGTTGCCACGAGGTGGTGCGGGCCATGCGACGCGGCGTCGTCGACATCGACATGACCGAGGAGTGATGAGGCCGGGTCCGTCCTCGTCGCAGTGGCTGTGCGGCTTGTCGTGCCTGTGGGTTCGAGGATCACCGGTTCCAGTGTTCAGACGACGACACATGATGGTCATCGGTTCTCTAGACTCATACCATGTCTGTCGCCATTCGGGTCATCCCTTGCCTTGACGTCGACGCCGGACGGGTGGTCAAAGGTGTCAATTTCCAAAACCTCACCGATGCCGGTGATCCGGTCGAGTTGGGTCGGACCTATTTCGACCAAGGCGCCGACGAGTTGACCTTCCTTGACATCTCGGCTTCAGTCGAAGGCCGGGCGACCACCTTGTCGGTGGTGACACGCACCGCTGAGACCGTTTTCATACCCCTGACCGTCGGTGGTGGGGTACGGTCCGTGGCTGACGTTGACGCCTTGTTGCGTGCCGGGGCCGACAAGGTCGGAGTCAACACGGCCGCGCTCGCTCGCCCAGCCCTGATCGACGAGATCTCCGCCCGCTTCGGCAACCAAGTGCTCGTGCTCAGCGTCGACGCTCGTCGTGAGTCCGGTATGCCGTCGGGCTTCGGTGTCACCACTCACGGTGGACGTCGCAGCGCTGGGGTGGACGCGCTGGAGTGGATCCGTCAGGCGGAGGATCGCGGCGCAGGGGAGATCCTGCTCAATTCGATGGACGCCGACGGCACGAAGCAGGGTTTCGACTGTGAGATGCTCACCGCAGTTCGCGCAGTCACCGACTTGCCGCTGATCGCCTCTGGTGGCGCCGGTCGAGTGGAGGACTTCGTCGAAGCGGTCGCAGCCGGAGCGGACGCAGTGTTGGCGGCCAGTGTGTTCCACTTCGGCCAGTTGACCGTCAACGAGGTCAAGGACGCGCTCGCGCGGGCCGGATACCCGGTTCGGGCCGATGTCTGAGGAAGCCCCTAAGAGGTTCCGCCGATAGGTCATTCGGGGGTGTGTGCTCAGGAGCCACGGTGGACTGCGTCCTCCTCAGTCAACGGGCGTCCAGCCCGCCTCCTTCGTCGTCCTTGCTACCCCGGCTCCTGAGTCCACACCCTGATCCGAAGCACCTATCGACGGAACCTCTAAGCTGGGTGGCGAAGGGTTTCCTGGTGCGGGGCATGAAGGATGGTCGAAGAAGTCGCCGCCTGGGTCTGATCAAGGATGAGGAGTTACGTATGACTGATTGTCTGTTCTGTCGAATCGCTTCGGGTGAGGTGCCCGCGCGTGTCGTCTATGAGGACGACACCGCCTTGGCTTTCTTGGACATCGCGCCGTTTCAGCGTGGGCACACCGTGGTCATTCCGCGTCGACATGTCAAGGATGGCGCCAGCGACCCCCTCGCCTGGGGTGAGGTGGCCTCGGCGATCGTCGGTGTCAGCCAGTTGGTGGAGAACCGACTGGGGGCGACCGCGGTCAATATCCTGTCGAACGCAGGCGCCGACGCTGGCCAGTCGGTCTTCCACTTTCACATCCACGTCATCCCGCGGTACACCGACAACCCTGGCATGGCGGCGATGCTGAACCGAAGCGATGATTCCAGCGATGATCTGGATATGCTTGTGAAACTGCTGGTTCTGTGAAGGGACGCGCCAAAACGTCCACGATGCGAACAGGTTTGACACCACGATGTGGGATGCGGCAAGGTGTCTGGTGTGTTCGGAGAGGTCCTCGTACTTTAAGTCGCGCGTATGGCTCATACGCGCACCCTCGTCTGCCATCGTGGCGGCGGGGGTTTTTTGTTAGTCCAGGATCGCCGGGCGACGCCAATTAGTCAGAAAGGGGCTGAAGGTGACTGCAAGCATGACGGGTGCGCAAGCGTTGGTGAAGACCCTGGAGGAGTTGGGTGTCGAGGTGGCTTTCGGCATTCCGGGCGGCTGCATTCTGCCGCTCTACGATCCGTTGTTCGACTCGTCCATTCGCCATATCCTGGTGCGCCATGAGCAGGGGGCGGCCCATGCCGCTGAGGGCTACGCCATGGCCAGCGGCCGAGTGGGAGTCTGCATGGCCACCTCGGGCCCAGGTGCGACCAACCTGGTCACGGGTCTGGGTGACGCCTACATGGACTCGGTTCCGATCGTGGCCATCACTGGTCAGGTCAACTCGACCTCAATCGGCACCGACGCCTTCCAAGAGGCCGACATTCGCGGCATCACCTTCCCAATCACCAAGCATAACTTCCTAGTGACTCGGCCGCAGGACATTCCTCAAGCGTTGACGGAGGCTTTCCATATCGCCTCAACCGGTCGTCCAGGGCCGGTGTTGGTCGATGTCGCCAAAGATGCGCTCACCGGCTCCGCGCCATGGTCGTGGCCTGCGCCGATGCGGCTTCCTGGGTACAAACCGACGCTGACCCCGCACTTCCGTCAGGTCCACCAGGCGGCCGCCATGATCGCCGAGGCCAAGCGACCGGTGCTCTTCATCGGTGGAGGCATCGTCAAGTCGGGCGCGGTCGACGAACTGGCGGCGGTTGTCGACCGAGCACCCATGCCCGTGGTGACCACACTCATGGCCAGGGGTTGCTTCCCCGACTCCAATCCGCTCAACTTCGGCATGCCGGGTATGCATGGCACGGTGGCGGCGGTCGGCGCCCTCCAGAAGGCCGATCTGATCGTGGCCGTGGGGGTGCGGTTCGACGACCGGGTGACCGGCGACAAGGCGAGCTTCGCACCGCATGCGAAAATCATCCACGCCGACATCGATCCGGCCGAGATCGGCAAGAACCGAGCCGTCGATCTTCCGATCGTCGGCGACGCCAGGCTGGTGTTGGCGCAGTTGGAACGCAATCTGGCGGATCTGGAAGTCCCCGGCTGGGACTCATGGATCGGATACCTCCAAGGTCTGCGCGACAAGTACCCGACTTGGGCAGGCGCCCCTCACGACGGCATGCTTCAACCGCAGGAAGTGATTCGGCGCATCGGTCAGATGGCTGGCGAGGATGCGATCTTCGTCACCGGGGTCGGTCAGCATCAGATGTGGAGCGCCCACTTTTTGCCTCATGAGAAGCCTTATCGCTGGCTCACCTCCGGAGGCGCCGGCACCATGGGATACTGTGTCCCAGCCGCCATGGGCGCCAAGGTGGCTCGCCCGGAGTCGGTGGTTTGGGGCATTGACGGCGACGGCTGCTTCCAGATGACCAATCAGGAGCTGACGACCTGCGCCCTCAACGGCATTCCGATCAAGATCGCCATCATCAACAATCAGGTGCTCGGCATGGTGCGCCAGTGGCAGACACTCTTCTACAACGGACGCTACTCCAACACGGAGTTGCACACTGATCGTGTGCCTGACTTCGTCAAACTCGCCGAGGCCATGGGCTGTGTCGGGCTTCGGGCGTCGAACGAGGACGAGGTCGACGCCGTCATAGCCCAGGCCATGGAGATCAATGACCGGCCGGTCGTGGCCGAGTTCATCGTGCACAAGGACGCCATGGTCTGGCCCATGGTGGCGGCCGGAACCAGCAACGATGACATCAAGTACGCCCGTGACATGGCCCCGGATTGGGAGGAGATCACCCTATGAGCACCATCACAACCTTGTCGGTCCTGGTTCAGGACAATCCTGGCGTGTTGACCCGTATCGCCGGACTGTTCGCGCGTCGGGCCTTCAACATCGTGTCGCTGACGGTTGGTCCGACCGAGCGTCCGGGATACTCGCGCATCACCTTGGTCGTTCCGGCTGAGGACGAGGCGGTCATCGAGCAGGTCACCAAGCAGTTGAACAAGCTGATCGAGGTCGTCAAGATCACCGAGATGGCCCGTGATGAGGCGGTGCGCCGTGAACTGGTTTTGGTCAAGGTCCGCGCTGACGCTGCCACCAGGGCGGACATCTTGGCCTTGGTGGAGACTTTCCGAGGCAAGGTGGTCGATGTCGCTGCGGAGTCCTTGGTGATCGAGGTTACCGGGCAACACGGCAAGGTGCAGGCATTCCTGTCGATGATCGAGCCCTACGGCATCAAAGAAGTCGCCCAGTCTGGCACTGTCGCACTCGCCCGAGGTTCGCGGGCGATCACCGACCGCAGTAAGTACGACAGACGGGCGAAGAGTCAGCGGGGATGAGGTTTCGCGTCGAGCACGTCGACGCGTCAGATGAGCGAAGCCCTCGTCCATGCGGGCGGTGGTGTGAGAGTTGACAAGCAAAAAGGAGAAATAATGGCGAAAATGTTCTATGACGACGACGCCGATCTGTCGATCATCCAAAACCGGAAGGTGGCCGTCATCGGCTACGGGTCGCAGGGCCACGCCCACGCGCTGTCCTTGCGCGATTCCGGTGTCGACGTTCGGGTCGGCCTGCGTCCCGGGTCAGCTTCTCGCGACAAGGCTGAGGCCGAGGGGCTTCGTGTCGTGCCCACCGAGACGGCCTGCGAAGAGGCTGACTTGATTATGATTCTGGCGCCCGACCAGGTTCAACGCGGGCTCTACGCTGCCGAGATCGCACCTCACCTGAAGACGGGGGACGCCTTGTTCTTCGCCCACGGCTTCAATATCCGCTTTGGCTACATTCAGCCGCCTGCTGGCGTCGATGTCTGTATGGTCGCGCCGAAGGGACCCGGTCACCTGGTCCGGCGGGAGTATGCGGCTGGTCGTGGTGTGCCCGTGGTCGTGGCTGTGGAGAAGGACGAGTCCGGCGCCGCCTGGCCGCTGACCCTGGCCTATGCCAAGGGCATCGGCGGGCTGCGGGCGGGCGGCATCGCCACCACCTTCACTGAGGAGACCGAGACGGATCTTTTCGGTGAGCAGGCGGTGCTGTGCGGTGGCATGTCTCATCTGATCCAGGCTGGCTGGGAGACTCTGGTCAACGCGGGCTATCAGCCGGAGGTGGCCTACTTTGAGTGCCTGCACGAGATGAAGCTGATCGTTGACCTGATGTACGAGGGCGGCATCGCCAAGCAGCGCTGGAGTGTGTCGGACACGGCTGAGTATGGCGACTACGTCTCCGGTCCGCGCATCATCGACGACCATGTGCGCGAGTCGATGAAGGCGGTTCTGGCTGATATCCAGTCGGGCGCCTTCGCTGCTCGTTTCATCGCGGATCAAGACGCGGGAGCGCCGGAGTTCAAGGCGCTGCGCGCGAAGGAAGAGGCTCATCCGATCGAGGCCACCGGCCGAGAGCTGCGCCAGTTGATGAGTTGGGTCAAGACCGCTGACTCCGACTACACGGAGGGCACTGCTGCTCGCTGATTCGTTTGAGAGGGCTCGGTCACGAGCTGTGCGACGTGCCCCGTCTGTTCTCAGGCGGGGCGCTGTCATGTCTTCGGTGGTGGTCTACAGACCTCTCCTGGTCCGGAATGAGAATATGTTCTGGTCAAAGGTGATATGTAGCACAACCGTCTGAGCTGGTGGCTGCGCCATCGAAAGTGCCGCTACGTCAACCTTCAGACTGGGTTCAACTGGACCCATCACCGCTTCGATTGGCGCCATCGATCAGTGCTCCGAATCGCCTTGTCAAACCGTAGTTCGGAGGGATTATCGCGTCAGATCTAGATGCGAAAAAAATTGCTGTCGCGAATTTCGGTGTTCTAGGCATTTCTGTTTGACATAGGTCCATGAAACCTCAAGGATTGATAAGTACTACGTCGCTGCATATAGCGAGATATATATAAAGCGTCGTGATGATCAAACATGAGGGGGCACCACACAATGGCAAGCATCGGGAGAAAACAGAAGGGCAAGCGCGCAGTGTCGCTGGTCAGCGCTTTCGCGCTGGCAGTGGCAGCAGTGGTCGTGGGAGCCTCGTCTGCGCAGGCCGAAACTGCGGACAACGAGCAGATTTCGCCGGTCTCGGCGACTCCTGCCAGCAAGACCTACTCCTGGATTTTCGATTCCATGGGTCTGACTTATTCCACCCAAGAAGAGATGATCGAGGCATTGACGGGGTACGCCATGAAAGGCAACACTCTGACTGCGTCGAAGAAGCTCGAGACAGCTTTCATCATCCCTGGTGACACCCTCAACATGGGCGTGGGCATCGTGGGGTCGGAGTTGGCAGGCCCGGCCAACTTCGAGACCGTGGGCAACGTCGACCAAGAGGGTTGGTATATGCCAGGTGACGAGGGTTTATGGTCTCCTATGCTCG
Source organism: Propionibacteriaceae bacterium (assembly GCA_031286045.1). Classification (GTDB taxonomy): domain Bacteria; phylum Actinomycetota; class Actinomycetes; order Propionibacteriales; family Propionibacteriaceae; genus WQYJ01. Next base: position 12,475 of record JAITVA010000134.1, read on the forward strand.
AGACGACCGTGACCGACTCTGATGGCACAACAAAGACTATCCCTCTGTTTGATCTGACCAATCTGGACAGCAATGGAAAAGTAGTCGACGGCAGTATCACTGAGGACAAGCCGACTCCGAAGGTGGTTTACCCAAAGGGTCGCAAATGCGCTGACCAGGAATGGGTCTATGACGAGACTACGGCGGATGGACCATGGACCTACGGTCCCAGCCAAACTCTCGTGGAAGATGGCGATACGGTCTCCTATGGACGACAACCGACCACAACAGGTGCGATTCCACCCCATCCTTCCACCCTCTGGAACGGTTGGTGCCAGGGTGCCCTGAGTCTGACCATGAAGTGGACTCCGGAGAATCCGACACCGACTGATTTGTACGGAGAGGGCTACAACTCCGCGGCTGGTCGCGGCTACTCGGTCACTTTCGGTGGAACTCAGGAGATGCTCGACTATTACGGAACGAGAGCTGTCACGAGTTCCCTGAACGAGCAGAATGCTGACATGGTGTCTGTTTATGGCTATGCGTCCGCCGTGTTGCCGTCGCTGCAACTGATCAAGCAGGTCTGCACAGCCTATGACAGCAGCGGGAATCCGACCTGCACGGCTGGGAAAGATGACGGTTGGGAGAAGGACTCCACTGCCGGCGACAATGAAGGCGACGCTGGCGTGTCCAACGGTGGTGTTGACAAGGGTGTCGAGCAAGGTCGTGTCCCCGACGGTGTGACAACTATCATGTGGCGCATGATCGCGACCAACACGGGGAATCTGCCCCTCGAGAATGTGCGCGTCACTGAGGATCTGACCAACATTGATCCTGTCCAGGGCGCGACCGCTCCAGGCATTGAGTCGACCGACTGCACCGACAAGGTCGTCAAAGCCTTCCTCGAGGTCGGTGAGACGGCGTCTGTCACCTGTCAGACCAAGCTGGACAGTGCCTTCGAGGGCATTGTCCAGAACACTGCGGGTCTCAATGGAACCGTGCCTGCTCATGTGAGACTGAACCAGAGCCAGGATCAGACCATCACCGATCCTGAGGGAAACTCCATCGCCTCGCGTTTCACTGGATACAAGGGCGAAGAGAACTCAGTCGCGTCGAATGTCGACTCGGCGCAGGTCATTCTTCCCAAGTCGGGGATCAAGCTCACCAAGTGGGTCTGCGCGGCTGGATCGGACTGCACGGTTCCGACTGCCGGTTCGTCTGACCTGACAACCTTGGCCGGTGTTCAAACCAATGCCGACGGTTCGGCGAAGCTGAACACCGACGGGACAGTGGCGGTCACTCAGGGCCAGCCCACCGCGCAATGGGTCAAAGAGACGACCGTCAGCTATGACGCCACCGCGCAGTGGATGATTGTCGTCACCAACACGGGCAACAGTCACCTGACGAACATTGAGGTCTTTGACGCCGCGGCGGCGATCACGGGTTCTCACGGTGCTTCCACCGCTCTGAGTTCAACTGAGACCACACCGCTGGCGCCGGGTGCTTCGCGGACGTACACGTTCAGCACGTCCAACATCACTGACACCAGTGCTTTCGCGGAGGGTGACAGCAAGGACGCTGACAACAAGTACGCGGAGCCGACTTACAAGAATGGCGACGATGTTGTCAATGCTGCGAGCGCAACCGCGACGGCCTCTGACGCGAACGGGAAGGTGGTGCCGGATGTCAATGGACAGCCGGTCAAGGTTGATTCCAACACTTCCACCGCCGAGGTTCGGGCCGATGTCGCGAATCCTGCGATCAAATTGACGAAGTGGGTCTGTGGTGATGTCGCGGGCTGCGCTGATCCGAGTCCTGCCGATTTGGCCACTCTCGGTGGAACCAAGACCGTCGCTGGCGCCGCCGCCGGTGGCTGGGTTAAAGAGGCCTATGTGCCTCAAGGTCAGACTGCTCATTGGATCATGGTGGTCACGAACATCGGCGACACCGCCTTGCGTGACGTGGTCATCGACAAGGACACCTTGACTGGTGATGACTCGACCCTGGTCAGCGACCTGGCGCCGAAGTCGATCGATGTGTTGGCGATTGGCGCCTCGGGCTCCTTCCGTGGCACGACATCGACTATCACAAACACCGAAACTCCGGCGCAGGGGATTGAGGATGGCAACACTCAGTGGGCCAACTGGGGTGAGCCGACCTATCTGACTGGCGATGATGTCGTGAACACGGCGTCCGCAGCGGCGACCCCGGCCAGGGTGTCTGAGACCGGCGCGGTGACTGACCTGCCGAAGCCGAATGGGGAGGCGGGGGACTGGACAGTCAACTCGAATGAGTCGAATGCGGAGGCCTACACGGCTGAGCCGGCGATTGACATTGAGAAGTACGACACCTTGGATGGCGACACCATGGAGACCGGTGATTACGACCTGTCCTCTGACCCGAAGAAGTTGGTGATCGACGGAAAGGCGACGCCGATCAGATTCACGATCACCAACACCGGCACTGAGGCGCTGCGTGACATCACTGTGTCGGATGTGACAACTGCTGGTGGTGTGAAGGTGACTGGAGTGTCCTGTGACTTCTCCACGGTCGATTCGACTGCCCCGAAGACTGGTGTCACCTGGGCCGGTCCGCTTCCGGTGGAGGGCGCCTTCGATTGCACGGGAACGCTGCCAAGCATGCCAGAAGCCAATGGATTGCACACCGATGTCGCGACTGTGGTCGGCACGGGTGTGGTGTCTGGCGTTGAGGTCACCGACAAGGATCCATGGAACGCGCGGGCGACGATCAAGCCGGCGGTCGATGTCGAGAAGTATGACACTCTGCCCGGTGGTGGTCCGGAGACTGGCGACCACGACGATGACTACGCGCAGTTGGTTCCTGGCACTGAGACGCCGATCACCTTCACGGTCACCAACAAGGGGACCGAGGAGTTGAAGAACATTGTGGTCTCAGACGTCGTCACTGAAGGTGATGTGGCCTTGAAGGACGTCAGCTGTGACTTCTCGAAGTACGGCGGTCCTTCATCTGGAACGACCTGGGAAGAAGGCCCCCTGCCGATTGACGCCTCCTTCGAGTGCACGGCAATCTTGCCGGGTCTTCCCGTTGACTCGGCTCACGCCGACGAGGTGACTGTCACCGCGACTGGTGTGGTGTCCGGCAAACCGACCGAGGATGAGGATCCGTGGAAGGGTGAGACCCCCACTCCGAGCATCGACATCGAGAAGTATGACACTCTCAAGGGTGACACTCCGAAGACCGGTGACTATGACGACTCGGCTGATCCGAAGGCCTTGGTGCCTGGGGTTGAGACCCCGATCTCCTTCACGGTCACGAACACGGGTACTGAGCCTCTGCTCGATGTGACGGTGTCTGATGTGACAACGGCGGGTGGCGTGACGGTCGCTGGAGTGTCCTGTGATTTCTCCACGGTCGATCAGACTGCCCCGAAGACAGGTCTGACTTGGGCTGGCCCGCTTCCTGTTGATGAGTCCTTCATCTGCACCGGGACTTTGCCGGGAATGGTTGAGGCCGATGGCTTGCACACGGATATGTCCCATGTCGTGGGCACCGGTGAGGTGTCGGGCGTCGAGGTGACCGATGACGATCCATGGAATGGCATCGCCGAGATCAAGCCTGTCATTGATGTCGAGAAGTATGACACTCTGCCTGGTGATGGTCCCGAGACGGGCGATCATGATGATGACTATGCGCAGTTGAAGCCTGGCACTGAGACCCCGATCACCTTCATGGTCACCAACCGGGGCAATGAGGATCTGGCCAACATCGTCGTGTCCGACGCCGTCACTGAAGGCGGTGTGGCTGTTGAGAACGTCAGTTGCGATTTCTCGGAGTTTGGCGGCCCATCGTCAGGGACGACCTGGGCTGAGGGTCCATTGCCTGTCGGTGAGTCGTTCGAGTGCACGGGCACATTGCCCGGCCTGCCCTTGAGCACGGCCCATACCGATGTGGTGACGGTGACCGCGACTGGTGTGGTGTCCGGCAAGCCGACCACGGATGAGGATCCTTGGAAGGGTGAGACTCCCACTCCGAGTATCGACATCGAGAAGTACGACACTTTGAATGGTGACACCGCCTCCACCGGCGACTACGATGACTCGGCCGCGCCAAAGGCTTTGGCTCCCGGTGCGACAACACCGATCTCGTTCACAGTCACCAACACTGGTACCGAGGCGCTGGTGGACCTGACTGTGTCTGATGTGACGACGGCGGGTGGTGTGACGGTCGCTGGAGTGTCCTGTGACTTCTCCACGGTCGACAAGACTGCACCGAAGACTGGTGTCACCTGGGCCGGTCCGCTTCCGGTCGATGAGTCCTTCACCTGCACAGGCACGTTGCCGGGCATGGTGGAAGCTGATGGCCTGCATACCGATGTCGCGACTGTGGTGGGCACTGGCCAGGTGTCTGGCGAAAAGGTCACGGATGACGATCCGTGGAACGGCGAAGCCACTATCAAGCCAGTGATTGATGTTGAGAAATATGACACTCTGCCCGGTGATGGCCCGGCGGCTGGCGATCACGACGATGATTACGCGCAGTTGAAGCCTGGCGCTGAGACTCCGATCACCTTCACGGTGAAGAACGAGGGCAGCGAGGAGTTGAAGAACATCGTGGTGTCTGACGTCGTCACCGAAGGCGGGGTTGCGCTGACCAATGTTAGCTGTGACTTCTCGAAGTATGGCGGCCCGTCCTCGGGGACCACCTGGGAAGAAGGGCCCTTGCCTTTGGGCGGTACCTTCGACTGCACTGCGATTTTGCCGGGACTTCCCGCTGACTCGCTGCACACCGATGTGGTGACGGTGACGGCGACTGGCGTGGTGTCCGGCAAGCCGACCAAGGATGAGGACCCGTGGAAGGGTGAGACTCCTGGCGAGCCGGGAATCGACATCGAGAAGTTCGACACGCTCGGACTCGACAACCTGGTGACCGGTGACTACGACGATTCGGCTGAACCGAAGGAGTTGGCGGTCGGCAAAGACACTCCAATTTCCTTCCTGGTCACCAACACGGGCAAGGAGTCACTGGTGGACGTGGTCGTGTCCGACGTGACCACGGCCGGTGGAGTGACCTTGACGGGAGTCTCCTGTGACTTCTCCAAGCTCGGTGGTCCGACCTCCGGTCTGATGTGGGAGGGCCCTGTCGCAGAAGGTGAGTCATTCACCTGCACTGCCACACTGCCCGGCCTCCAGGAATCCGACGGTTTGCACACGGATGTGGCGTCAGTCACGGCCAGTGGTGAGGTGTCTGGTGAGAAGGTGGGCGACAAGGACCCATGGAATGGTCGCGCACGAGACGTCAACCCAGGTGATGATGACGAGTTCCATCCTGGCATCGCCCTGACCAAGTGGGTCTGTGTCACTGGCACGGGTTGTGCTGCGCCGACAGACGCTGATCTGGCGACGCTGGCCGGCGGTCAGTCCACGGAACAGTGGGTCAAGGAGACGACTGTGACATACAACACGGCTGCTGAGTGGATTCTGGTCGTCACTAACACGGGAGACACCACTCTTGCTCCGGTCGCGATCTCTAAAGAGGATCTCAACCGTGGAGGCGCCAACCATGGCGGCTTGACTGGCTGCGGAGTGGGCGACCAAGTGGTCGATTCGCTGGCTGTCGGTGAGACCGTGGCCTTCGTCGGATGCGCGACGCCTGCCATCACCAACACGGCCGGCTACATCGTTGGCCCTGATGTCAATGACGGAGCTGAAGGAGACGTTGTCAACCAGGCCCAGGTGATCGGCACTCCCGTTGACAAGGATGGTGCTGTCATTGAGAATCCGAATGGGGGCGGCTCGTGGGACCAGGTCTCCAACACCGACACTGCCGAAGCGAATTCCAAACCTGGTGGATCGCCAGCGAAGAATCAACCGCGTGTCGACATTGAGAAGTTCGACACCCTCGGCACTGACAATGAGACAACTGGTGATTACGACGACTCTTCGGATCCGAAGCTCATCGCTGCGAACACACAGACGCCTATTCGCTTCATCGTGAAGAACAACGGGGCGGAAGCCCTCAAGAGCATCACGGTCAGCGATGCGACGAGCGCGGGTGGTGTGGCTTTGACCGATGTGTCATGCGACTTCTCGCCGCTCGGCGGTCCGTCTGAAGGGCTGAACTGGGTTGGACCATTCGAGCCGGGTGATGCCTTCGAGTGCACCGGCGTGTTGCCAGCCCTCCCTGTCGGTGAACTGCACACCGATGTCGCGACCGTCACGGGAGTCGGGGTAGTGTCCGGGTTGCTGGCCACTGATGATGATCCGTGGAACGGCAAGACGACTGATGAGCCGCCGACGCCCGACACTCCGGGCGCCGACATCGAGAAGTACGACACGCTGAATGGCGATGACGCGATCTCGGGTGACTATGACAATTCGGCCAAGCCGATTGAGCCGGGTGTGGCGACTCCGATCGCTATGACTGTCACCAACACCGGCAATGAGGATCTGATCGATATCGTTGTGACTGACCAGACGAAGGATGGTTCCAGCGGTGTTCTCACCGGCTTGAGCTGTGACTTCTCCAAGCTCGGCGGTCCGTCCTCTGGGACGACTTGGGCGGGTCCGTTCAAGGTGGGTGACTCGTTCATCTGCACCGGCACCCTTCCCGCCATGAGCCTGGGTCAGAGTCACACGGACACGGCCACGATCACTGGCACTGGTGTGGTGACCAAGCTTCCCGTCGGTGACCATGATGACTGGAACGGGAAGGTGGGTCCGAAGATCACCAGCGGAGGCGCTGCGTTGGCAGGCAGTGGTTCCATTCCGTGGGTGGGCTTGGTGGCCTTGGCCCTGATCGGTTGTGGCATCGTCGGGTTTGTGCTCTATCGCCGGGCACGCACTCATGGTGCCCGCTCATAAGATGATGTGAGTCATCTGCGACTGTCCCGCCTGGCGCGCCAGGCGGGACAGTCATGTTTTGGGGAGTTCCACTTCGCGCGAGCGCCGGCGGGCCGGGTGGAAGTCCTCATCACGACCTAGGGAATCGATGATCAATCATGCGCCGTCATCTGAACGCTGGGAGGGGCGATCTTCGACCCCCCTATCTAGCGATGGACGTCCAGTCCATGTACGAGATATGGGGATCGCATCTCACCCACCCCAGCGCCCATCTGACGACACAGCATTAGTTATCGGTTCCCTAGGAGGATCGCCATAGGCGTGGCCAACTGACACCGCAGTCCATCAGCATCAGGCGCAGCAGCGGCAGCGAGATTCCCACCACGTTGTGATAGTCGCCCTCAATGGCTGAGATGAAAGGCCCGCCCAAGCCGTCGATGGTGAAGCCACCGGCGACGTTGACGGGTTCGCCGGTGGCGACGTAGGCCTCGACTTCGGCGTCGGTCATGTCAGCCATGTGAACGACACTGCTGCCAACCCTGGTGTCGCGGCGGACCTGCTGATCTGTGGCGACGATGAGGTGGTGGCCGGTCACCAATGTGCCGGAACGACCGCGTGTACGACGCAAGAGCGCGACGGCGGCTTGTGCGCTGCCGGGTTTGCCTTGCGGCTCACCGTCGAAATCAAGCACTGAGTCACAGCCGATGACGATGACGTCGTCCTTCTGGTCCAGGCCGGCGAAGACCGCCTCCGCCTTGTGTCGCGCCAGAAGCGCCACCAAATCCGTTGGGGTAGGGGCGTGGAAACTGGATTCGTCAACACCGGCGACAATGACATCAGGTTGGAGGCCCGCAGCCTGTAAAGTGGCCAATCTGGCCGGGGAATGAGAGGCGAGAATCAGTCGAATCGCGCGGCTGACGGGCGTCACTGGTCGGGGTGTGTGGATGGGCTGCATTCCTGTACGGTACCAGGTGTGAAGAATCCTCGGTCGCTCACGGTCAGTTCCGCTCGCTTGTGCTCAGTTCACGACTTTCGGGATGGTCTTGTCCGCGAACTGGATCGATGGGAGGGGCGTTCCGAGTCCGGTGAGCCCGCCTGGGTTGTCGATGTGGTGCCGCGCACTGGGTCGACCAACACCGACGCGGTCGCTGAGGTGCGTGCTGGCGCCAGGCAGGCGTACTCGGTGCTGATCGCGCTTGACCAGGTCGCGGGCAAGGGTCGCCTGGACCGACAGTGGGAAGCACCGGCTGGCAGCGCCTTGTTTCTGTCCATGGTGGTGCCCATAGTGGCCGACTCGGCTCACTGGGGTGTGATGCCGCTGGTCGCCGGGCTCGCGGTTCAGCGTGGATTGAGCGCTCTCGCCCGCGACTACGGAGCGGTCTCAGCCCCGGCGCGAGCCACGTTGAAGTGGCCCAACGACGTGCTCTTGTGCGGCGGCGGTGTGGACGAGCCTATGAAGGTGTGCGGTGTTTTGTTGGAGACGGTCCGCGACAAGGCGGTGATCGGTGTTGGTGTCAACGTGTCGCAGACGAAGGACCGCATCGTCTTCCCCCGCGCCACCTCTCTGGCCTTGTGTGGGTTGGGTGTCAGCCGAGAGCAGGTCGCCGCGGCAGTGTTGCGTCAGGTGGGTGAGTTGTGGCCGCTCTTGGCCACTCAGGGTGGTCGCGATCAGGCTTTGGCTGAATACCGCCGTTCCTGCGACACGATCGGGCGTCAGGTTCGGGTCTACCTCGACCAAAACACGTCGGTCGAGGGAGGGGTCTGTGACGTCGCCGACGACGGCGAGTTGCTCGTCAATGTCGAGGGGACGGCCCGCCGTTTCGCCAGCGGTGACGTTTACCATCTCCGCTGATCGAGAAAACCAGTGTTCAGGCTAGTCATGTGCTGATTAGGGACTGATTCAAGGGGCCGTCCTATTTCGCAAGAAAAAACTTGCGGAATATCCTCGGCGTTGGATAGCCTTGCCCTCATGAATGTTGCAGTAACCGTGAAACTCGACCAGGCCCCGGTCGACCAGCCCTTGTCCATCGTCGGCACGTCCACTGATCCAGTCGTCGCGCAGCGCTTGTCTAGGCTGGGTTGGCGTCCCGGGGGACAGGTCCGGGTCGTGCGCAAGACTTCCGGGGGCGCTCGCGTTCTCGACCTCAACGACAGCCGCGTGGCGATCAGCGGTGATCTGGCGAAGTCCTTGTGTGTGGAGGCCGCCTGATGGGCAAGAACTCGACTGTCAATGTGACTGTCAAGGCGAGCCAGGTCGCAGAGCCCGCTGCCTGCTGCGAGGCTCACGATGAAGCTGGCTGCCTCCTGGGTTCCACCGCGCCGAGACGAGGAAACTCACCGTTGGAGATCCTCACGACCAAGCCGTGCTGTCTCGTCCATGATGAGACGGCGGCCTCGGGCCGGACGATCGCTTTGGTCGGGGCGCCCAACGTCGGTAAATCAACCTTGTTCAACGCGCTCACCGGAGCACGCGCCGTCATGGGCAACTGGCCGGGCACCACTGTCGAGGTCTTCCGTGGCGTCTGGCGTTACAGGGTGGACGCCACCACCTGCGACTGTGTCGAGTGTGATTGTGGTGGCGACCATGAGTCGGGCAAAGGCGCCAGCCGTCGTGAAGCCACCATCATCGACATGCCTGGGGCCTACGCCCTCGAGTCCTCATCGCCTGATGAGGATCTGACCCGTGAGTTCGTGGACGATCCGACTGCCGCGCCCGACCTTTTGGTGGCTGTCATCGACGCCGCCCATCTGGCGCGCAGCCTGTATCTGGTGGCTGAACTGAGAGAGAAGTCACGTCGCATGGTGGTGGCCCTCACCATGTCCGACATGGCTCGGCGTCACGGCATCGAAGTCGACACTTACGCCCTGTCCGAGGTGATCGGCGTGCCGGTGGTCCAGGTCGATCCGCGTCATCGATCGGGGCTGGACAACTTGACCAGGGTCATCCTCGACGCCATCTATGGCCCGATTCCCCAGCCACGCGCTCGTGTCGCCGACATCGCCGATGACGAGGACGAACGCTTCGCCTGGATATCGACTGCGGTCGATCGCGGCACCGTGTCCAAGGGTGTCGGTCACCAGCAGTTCTCCGACAAGGTCGACCGAGTCCTCTTGGCTCCTGTGCTCGGCCCGCTGATCTTCCTGGCAGTTATGTGGCTGGTCTTTCAAATCACCACGACGGTGGCTGCGCCGCTGCAAGACGGCTTGAGCTGGATATTCGACGAGCCCGTCAGCGAGGCGGTGACCTGGGCGCTGACTCAGGTCGGGCTCGACGGCAGCTGGGTCGAGGGGCTGCTGGTGACCGGAGTCATCGGAGGGCTCGGGGCGCTACTCAGTTTCACGCCTTTGATGGCGCTGATGTTTGTGCTGTTGGCCTTGCTTGAAGACTCCGGCTACCTGGCCCGCGCCGCCGTTCTGACAGATCGTGCCATGTCGGTGCTCGGCTTGCCTGGTCGGGCCTTCCTACCCTTGGTGGTCGGCTTCGGCTGCAACGTTCCGGCGATCGCCGCCACCCGTGTCCTGTCGACGCCACGACAACGCCTCCTGACCGTCCTTCTCATCCCCTTCACCGCCTGCACTGCTCGGTTGACGGTGTTCGTGATGCTGGGAACGGTCTTCTTCGATCGCTGGGCCGGAACCGCCGTGTTCGCGATGTACCTCCTCTCCATCATTCTGGTCGTCCTGACTGGTTTGGTGTTGCGGCGGACCTTGTGGCGCACCATGGGCAAGGAGCCACTGGTCATCGACTTGCCGCCCTACCAAACTCCGACCTTGCGCTTGACGGTGTCGGTGGCCTGGGGCCGCCTCAAGGGTTTCCTCCAAACCGCCGCTGGCATCATCTTGGGGACCATCATCGTCGTGTGGTTGCTGCAGTCGATTCCTGTCATCGGTGGAGTCGGTTTCGCCCAGGTCGACATCGAGGATTCGGTCTATGGGTGGTTCGCTCAGGCGGTCTCGCCCCTGTTCTCGTTGGCCGGCTTCGGCACGTGGCAGACCGTGTCCGCTCTGATCGTCGGGTTCGTCGCCAAAGAGGCCGTCATCTCCAGTTGGGCCCAAACCTACGCTGTGATCGATCCCGACGATGTCGCGACCCTCGGCCAGCACATCACCTCTGCCTTCGACCTGTCATCTGGTGGGCACATCATCCCCGCGGCGGTGGCGTTCATGGTGTTCTTCTTGGCGTACACCCCGTGTGTGGCGACCTTGGCCGCGCAAAAGCGTGAAGTCGGGTGGAAGTGGACCGGCTTCGGCGTCGTCATGCAATTGATCGTGGCCTTGGTCTTGGCCATCGCCGTCTTCCAAGTTGGAAGGTTGTTCTGGTGAGTGCGGGTCCACTGGCTCAGGTGCTCGACGCCTTCACCCGACCTGGCGTCAGATCGGTGGCGCAGATCTCGCGTGTGACCGGTTTGGACGCGGACGTGGTCGAGGCGGCAGTTGATCACCTGATTCGTGCCGAGCGCCTAGTGGCGGAGCCGTTGGCCTCCGGTTGCCCCGGTGGCGCATGTGGTGGCTGCGCCCTGTGGGAGCGTGGTTGCGCTGGTCCGATCAAACGTCCGGTCGGCCCCCATGGCCGAACTTTGGCTTTGGTGGGTGCGCCTGAACCCGACTGATTCGAAGCGTGGTTCGTCACCAGATGCCTCGACGGACCTGATGCCCCCAGCGACTATCGCCGGGGGCATCGCTCTATGTCAGGCGAGTGGCTGGGCGCAGGCGGCGATGGCTTCGATATACGCTGCCGACTTGGCCTCGTAATTGGCGTACAGATCGTAGCTGGGGGCCCCCGGCGACAAGATGACATGGGAGTCGGCTGGGCCGAGGATGGCGGCGATCCGGACGGCTTCGTCGAGGCTGTCGGCGTGGCGCACCATGGTTGGTTGCTCGGCCTCATAACCAGCGGCGATGTCACGACCGTTGCTCGGCATGGTGACCACGTATGGCAGGTTGTCGGGTCGGCTCAGCAAGTACTCGGTCAAACCAGCGTAGGAGATGCCCCGGCTCTGACCACCGACGATGAAGGTTCGTGGCGTCTGCGCCAATGCCTGACCGGCGGCGATGACGGACTCCGCCGAGGTGGACAGGGTGTCGTCGTACCACCGGCGTCGACCAGTCGTGGCGATCAGGTTCAGTCGGTGGGGCAGGGCTTGGAATGTGGAGACGACCTGGGCGATGCTGTCATCGCTGACGGGCACACCCCAGGCCTGTGCTGCGAGCAGGGCGAGGGCGAGGTTGTGCCGCCCCGGTCCAGAGGCGAACAGCAGTGGCACCTGGCTCGGATCCAAGCCAGCGATGACGCAGTCCAAGCGATCAGTCACGTCAGGTGACACTGCGATGGCATCGACATCACGGAAGTTGACGCCCAAGCCGGTGATCGTCTCCAGCGTCGCCTGGTCGGCGACCAGGGTTTTCGCTCCTTGTGTGAAGACGCGGCACTTGTCGCGCCAATACGCTTCCAGCGAACCGTGCCAGGTGAGGTGTTCCTGATAGAGGTTGACGATGACGGCAAGCGACGGGGAGCGGGTCAAACTGTGGCACTGGTAACTCGACAATTCCACCACGGTCGTGTCGGATGACGCGGGAAGACTGAGCAAGGGGATGCCGATATTGCCGGCCAATCGGGCTGGCTCGCCCGATTGGTTGAGCAGGGCCGTGATCAGGCTGGTGGTGGTGGATTTTCCCTTGGTGCCGGTGACTCCGATGCAGTGGTCAGCGTTGGTCGCCATCCACAGGTCGGTGCCGGATGTGACGGTCACAGCTCGATCAGCCAAGGTCCGGCGGAAAGGATGGACTCCTGGCACCCCGGGCGAGACGATGACGGTGTCGGCGTCGAGGAGATGCGGCAGCGCCTGCGGTCCGTGGATGACCTTGACCCGCCCGTCTGCCATGCCAGGTGGGTCGGCCATGCTTTCGTCGACCATCACGACCTGAGCCGCCGGTTGGTTTTTGACAAGCCATTCCATGGTGGCTTGGCCCTCACGGCCAGTGCCCCAGATGCCATAGATCATGCTGGTCCTAACTGAGCGAGGCCAAGGCGGCCAGGTAGGCCGCCGGAATGTTGCTGGTGTCGGCGCCCAACCCCTGGTCAGGTTCGGTGTCGACGCCGATCCGGGGCAGGAGCGCCTGGACACAGGCCGACGACTGCCACTGCGGTCGCAGGGCGGCTAGCCGCAGGGCAGCACGCGCCTCGGTGGCTTCGCCGACACATTCGAAAGGCTTGTGCCCTTCGAGGCCGAGTATCTCGGCGTACTCCTGCTCGTGACTAGGGTCGCCCAAGATATCTTGGCCGAAGATGTCGACCATGGTGTCGCGGGGCAGCCAAGCGGCCAGCACGAGGTACACGAACAGACACTTCGGACACTGGCAACACCAATGGCTACGGCGGAGGGTCTGGTCGAGTCGGAAGGCCTTGTTGCAGCTGGTGAAGGAGCGGAAGTACTGTGTCAATCGGCTGAAGCGGTGAGCGATCTGCAGTTCGTTCAGGCCGCGCAGCAAGGAGAAGTATGGCGGTGGACCGTCATTGGCGGCCTCAAGACAGTCACGCAGAAGGTCTTCGAAGGCCAGGCTTTTCGACCACTGATGATTGATGTCGAATCCTCGCCAGTTCAGGTTGCCATCATTGGCGGAGGCCTCGTTGCTGAACACCGTCGGGCCCAGGCCGAGAGCGTGGCTGGTGAGCACTCCGATCAGCGAGTTGATGGCCGTGACGGGGACATGACCGTTGTATGCGCCCAGACGGTTGATTTCGAAGAGGGTCGGGTCGATCAGACGGCGGGCGCTGACGTAGGGGCATTGGGCGACGTCGACGCATCGGGTGATGGCGGGGTACTGGTTGACTGAGAACAACACGGGCGTTGAACCGAGGCGCTTGCAGGCTTCAATTGAGACGATCGAGTCTTTGCCACCGCCGACGCCGATCAAGGGTGGAGCGTCAGCGTCAACCAGCTGTGGCTGGCGGAGGCTGGCTCGTTGTTCCGCTTCGATCAACGGTGTCAGGGCGTGTGGCAGGTCGTTGCGATAGGCGTATTCGCCTAGTCCGCCTCGAATCAGATGGGTCAGGAAGTCGCGCTCGTGGTCAGTCAGGCCGAAGCTGACTCGGATGCTTGGGGGGGCGGCGGCCTTATAGTAGGACAGTCCGCTGGCCAGGGCTAACAGGCGCATGACCGGTTCGGCGGCGCCTTCGTCGCGAATCAACCCCGGCAACTCGATGGTCTCGGTGAAGCGGACGGTGTCCTCGCCAACCAGAGAGAATGTGCTGGTCACGGTGTCGGAGCCGGTGGCGATGGTGTAGCCGTCGTAGCGGAACTCTCGGTAGGTGGCTGGATCGAATGTCCTGGGCTCAGACCCGGGATCGGATGCCCGAACAGACGTGTCCTCAAGCGGGTGTGACGGCGAATCCATGACGGTAAGCTTACTCCGTGGGTAAAAAGGATATCTTCTCACTCGACTCAGCTGGTGCTGCCGCATTGTGCGGTCTCTGAAAAAATGTCGGGCCGAACCATTACAGTGGACCCCATGATAAGACACGATGGTCGAGACTGTGAAGAACTGCGTCCGGTAGGTATCACGCGCAAGTGGCTGGACACAGCTGAAGGGTCCGTTTTGGTGGAGTTTGGCAAGACGAGGGTGTTGGTGGCCGCTTCGGTCACCCCCGGAGTGCCACGATGGCGCAAGGGCTCCGGTTTGGGCTGGGTGACCGCGGAGTACGCCATGCTGCCTCGGGCGACGGCGCAGCGTAATGATCGTGAGTCGGTCAAGGGACGCCTGGGGGGTCGAACCCATGAGATATCTCGCCTGATCGGGCGCAGCCTGCGCGCCGTCATCGACTACCGAGCCTTGGGGGAGAATACGATCCAACTTGATTGTGACGTGCTCCAAGCCGATGGGGGGACACGAACGGCCTCGATCACTGGCGCCTACGTCGCTTTGGTCGACGCGGTGGCATGGCTGCGCGATCACGGCCATCTGGTGGCGGAGCCGCTGACAGGTTCGGTGTCGGCGGTGTCCGTCGGGATCATTGACGGCCAGGTCATGCTCGATCTGCCTTATGAGGAGGATTCTCGCGCCCAAGTCGATCTCAATGTCGTGGCGACCGGTGACGGTGATTTGATCGAGGTGCAAGGAACGGCCGAAGGTCAGCCTTTCTCACGGGCTCAGCTCGATCAACTCCTGGACCTTGGTCTAGCCGGTTGTTCCCAGTTGACCCGTCTCCAACGGGAGTGTCTGGCCCAGTGAGGCGTGGGTGTGTGCCCGGCTGGGAGCTTGGAACCTAAGACGGAGGAATCATGATGAAATTGCTGGTGGCGAGCTCATCGGCTCATAAGGTGGCTGAGTTGAGTCGGATACTGATGGCCGACCACGTGATGGTCGACCTGGTCAACCTGTCTGGCGTTCCGCCCTACCCGGAACCAGTGGAGGACGGCTCGACCTTCGAAGCCAATGCCCTGATCAAAGCGCGAGCGGGCTTCGCCGCAACCGGTCTGCCGACCCTGGCTGACGACTCGGGTCTTGAGGTCGATGTGCTCAACGGTATGCCGGGTGTGCGGTCGGCCCGATGGGCCGGTGGGCATGGTGACGATCAAGAGAATCTAGCGCTGCTGTTACGTCAGATCGACGACGTCGAACCGGCCCGGCGAACGGCCCGGTTCGTCGCCGCCATGGCCGTGGTCGCCGCCAGCGGTGAGACCGTGGTGCGAGGCGTGGTGGAGGGCGTCTTGACCAGTGAGCCCCATGGTGAGCACGGCTTCGGCTACGACCCGATCTTTCAGCCACTGGGGGCGACCAGGACGACAGCCCAGATGCCCGACGCGGACAAGGACGCCATCAGTCACCGCGGTCGAGCCCTGCGAGCGATCATTCCGACGATTCGAGCCTTGGCTGCGAAGGATGAGACATGAAACAGTACTGTGACCTGGTCGCGCACATTCTGGACGAGGGGGTGCGCAAGTCCGATCGAACCGGAACGGGGACCCTGTCGGTCTTCGGGCGCCAGATGAGGTTCGATCTTCGCTCCGGCTTCCCGCTTCTGACAACCAAGAAGATCCACACCCGATCTGTCTTTGGTGAGTTGCTGTGGTTCTTACGCGGTGACACTAATGTCGCTTGGCTGCACGACAATGACATCACTATTTGGGACGAGTGGGCGGACGCCGACGGTGAACTGGGTCCGGTCTACGGGCATCAGTGGCGCAGTTGGCCGACACCTGATGGCGGCCACATCGATCAAATCGCCCAGGTCATCGACTCCATCCGCCGCCAGCCAGATTCCCGCCGTCACGTCGTCTCGGCATGGAACGTGGCTGAGGTCGCGCAGATGGCCCTTCCGCCATGCCACATGATGTTTCAGTTCTACGTCGCCGAAGGCAGGCTGTCCTGCCAGATGTACCAACGCTCGGCCGACGTCTTCCTTGGAGTGCCGTTCAACATAGCCTCCTACGCTCTGCTGACTCACCTGGTGGCGCAGGTGACCGGCTTGCAGGTGGGAGAGTTCATTCACACTCTCGGCGACGCTCACCTGTACCTCAACCATCTCGACCAGGCGCGACTCCAGCTGACTCGGGCTCCGCGTCCCCTGCCAACCCTCACACTCAATCCGTCGGTCAGTGACATCGACGCCTTCGAGCTGTCGGACATCAAGGTGACCGACTACGACCCCTACCCGGTCATCAAGGCGCCTATCGCCGTGTGACCAAGTGAGAAGCTGATGGCTGAGAGGGTGATGACCATGGACGCTGGACATGATGGTGGCGCGAGTCCGGTGCTCGCGGCCCAGGTGGCGGCTGCGCCGACACAGGCCCCCCACGACGGATCGGGACCTTCCTTGACCGCCATAGCGGCCGTCGGCGCCAACGGGGTGATCGGTGACGGTCGCGGCTTGTTGTGGCATATCCCGGAGGACTTCGCTCGGTTCAAGGCGGTCACGTCCGGCGGAGTTTTGATCATGGGCCGACGCACGTACGAGTCACTGGGCGGAGCCCTGGTCCAACGAGTCTCCATCGTGCTGACACGCGATCGGCTCTGGCGTGCCTCCAATACGAGAGGAGAGCAGGTGCTCGTCGCAAGCAGCGTTCGTCAGACGGCGGCCCTGCTGGCTCAGCACACCGACAAGCGCTGGTGGGTCGCCGGCGGGGGTGAGATCTACCGGCAATGGTGGCCGTACACGACCGACCTGGACATCACTGCTGTGGCAGCGTCGCCTGACGGGTCAGTCACTTTTCCGTCGATCGATTCGCGGCACTGGCGATTGGCCAGCCGTCGGCTCCGCGAGGGTTTCGCCTTCGAGACCTATCGACGCAGCAGTTCCGATGCCGCCTTGGCCCTGGCGTCTCTGATCGGCCATGCGTCCTGAGGCCTCGATCCTGCATCTCGATCTCGACGCCTTTTTCGCCTCCGTCGAGCAACGCGACAAGCCGAGTCTACGCGGCAAGCCGGTCATCGTCGGCGGTATTTCAGGGCGCGGCGTCGTCTCGACGGCATCGTACGAAGCCCGTCGGCTCGGGGTTCATTCCGCCATGCCCACCCACGAAGCCCGCAGGCTCGCACCCAACGCCGCCTATCTGTCGGGTCGTTTCGGCGCCTATCGAGTCGCCTCACGACAGGTCATGGGCATCTTGCGTCAGTTGTCGCCGCTGGTGGAGCCGCTCAGTCTGGATGAGGCCTTTGTCGATCTGGCGGCGGGCCATGTCACCGACTTGTCAATGGAGGGGCTGCGTCAACTGGGCGCCGAGACGCGTCGGCGCGTGCGTGAGGTCACCGGTGGTCTAGCGGCGTCGGTGGGCATCGGGTCGAGCAAGTTCATGGCGAAGCTGGCCTGCGAGGAGGCCAAGCCTGATGGTCTGGTGGTGGTCGAACCGGGCACGGAGGCGGACCGTATCCTCCTGCTCAACGTCCGCGCCATCCCCGGTGTCGGTCCTGCCACGGCGGAGAGGTTGTTGCGTTTAGGTGTTCGTACTGTTGCCGACCTACGCCAGGCCACACCCACGGAGTTGCGGCGTGAGCTGGGAAACAACACCGCTGATTGGCTGAATGACCTGGCTTATGCGCGCGATGACCGTCGAGTCAGCCCCGAGCGGGGAGCCAAGTCGATCTCGATGGAGGACACCTTCGCCGTCGACTACACCAAAGTGGACGAGCTTGAGCCGATGGCGGCCCGGGACGGGGCACTGGTGGCGCAACGGCTGCGCAAGGCCGGTCTGTTCGCTCGCACTGTCACCCTGAAGCTGCGCTTGGCTGACTTCTCCATTCACACGCGTTCACGCACCCTGCTTGGAGCGGTCGACTCGGATGAGACAATCAGTGGTGTCGCGGTCTCCCTCCTGCGGGATCAGGCCTATCTGGTGCCACAAGGCGTACGTCTATTGGGGGTGGGTGTGTCCGGTTTCACTACGGAGGCCCAAGAGGCGTTGTTCGAGGTCAGCGCGGTTCGTTCGGACGAGTCACGGGTGGAGATCCCGCAAGCGACCGTGCGACATCCCCAGGGAGGTTATCGTCCAGGTGATGACGTCACTCATGATGAGTACGGTCCCGGTTGGGTTTGGGGGGTCGGTCTCGACCTGGTGACAGTACGTTTTGAGACGGCGCAGACCGGGCCGGGTCCGATCCGGACCTTCGCCAAGACCGATCCGCTGCTGCGCCCCACCCCGGTTCTCGTGCCCGATGATCGTGATTCTGGGCCTGGCTGGTTGGAAGAGTGACCACTGCTGATAAACTTCTTTGGCGACCACGAGGCCCATGGATCGGGCTTCCTTTGCCGGAGTGGTGGAATTGGTAGACACGCAGGATTTAGGTTCCTGTGCCGCAAGGCATGAGGGTTCAAGTCCCTTCTCCGGTACCGATAGGGGATTGCATGAGGAAGATAGAGGAGACTATCCCACGTGTGCACGAGCGTCGTTTCTAACAGGAGCAAAACGATCATCGGCTGGAACCTTGACATTGTGGACATGGAATGGAAGGTCGTCACCGAGCCAGACAAGGTCTATATCGCCATCAATGATGAGAGCGAAGGCTGGCTTCCTCTCTTCGGAGCCAACGGTAGGGGCGATTTTGTCGCAATGCCGACCTGTTGGCCTTTTGATGGAAGAAGTGACCCGGTCAACGCCACGGGTCGCACCATCATTTCGTTGGACACTGACTTGCTTCTCGGCAGGAAAACACTGGGTGAGATTCAGCAGATTGTGGAGCATGAGGCTGTCTCCAGTGTTCCCGGCGTGACATTTCAGGCGCAGTTGTCGGACAAAGAGGGGAATGTGTTGAGAATCGTTCCCGGTTAGGGGCATCAGTGTCTGCCGAGACCCCAGTACGCGGTCATGACGAATTTCTCTGTTTTCAAAGGTGATCGGGAGCAGCATCCCTGGATGGGCTGGGATCGATACAATACGGCTGTCTCCATGCTTGAGAAGGCCAGCGATGGGTTTGATGTTGGCGATTGTTTTGAGGTACTACGAGCCACGGCGCAAGAAGCCTGCCCAACCGTCGTGTCTATGGTCCTTGATGGTGCGGCGAACACGGTCTATTGGTGTGAGAATCAGGAATGGGGCAGGGTGTCCAAGAAGACGATGGCAAACCTACGCTAACAAAGAACCGGCTGCCTGCCGGGGCCGGTGACTTGGATATCCGCGCCTACTGTGTGAGCTGCTGAGCGGTGGGGATGATTCCCAGACTGGCTTCGAGGCGTTTGACGTGGCCGGTGGCGCGCACACCGTACTGGGCGTCGAGGACCAGGGCCTTGCCATGGGGGTCGACCTTGATGACGAAGGTTGAGCGGATGACGCCGATGAAGGTCTTGCCCCACAGCTTGCGTTCGCCCCAGGCTCCATAGGCGTTGAGGGCGGTGTGGTCGGGGTCGGACAGCAGGGTGAAAGATAAGTTGTTGGCAGTGGCGAATGTGGTCAAGGTCGCTGGATCGTCGGGTGAGATGCCGACGACGGTGTACCCCGCTGCCTGGAGTGTGGGCTCAGCTGCCGCGAAGTCGGCCGCTTCGATCGTGCAGCCCGGCGTCAGCGCTGCCGGATAGAAGTACAGAATCAGCTTGCGCCCAGCGAAGTCAGCCAGCGACACAGTCGAGCCGTCAGCCGCAGTCAACCGGAAATCAGGGGCCGGAGCACCCTTCACTAGTTCAGCCATGGACACATGCTACTCGCTCCAGTCGTCATCTCCGCTTGTGGCCGAGCGAACCGCGTTAGACTTGTTGGACTGACGTTGGAGGACATTTGAGGAGGCAGCATGGCTGACGAGCGCAGCGTCGCCGACATCGAGCGGGACTTGGCGGCGACCAGGCAGCGACTGGTGGAGAACATCTCCCAGTTGGTCTATGAGACGCACCCCAAGGCCGTCACACACCGCACTGTAGAGGAGGGAAAGCGTCGCACGCGGGCGGCGGTGGCGCAGGGCAAGGCCAAACTGCGTCAGTCCATCGACTGGGTGAAGTCGCAGTTCCATGACGAGTCGGGCTGGAATGTCCGCAACCTGGCCATCGCAGGCGCGGTGGTGGTGACTGTGGTCGTGCTCGCGACCGCCGGCAAGAAGAAGTGACGACAATGGCGAAGAAGTCGGCGACAGAGCCACTGCCGATCCATATGCTGCATGACCGCGTCCTCATCGCCGCTCAGGGCGAGCAGGAGCGCAAGACCGGCAGCGGCATCCTCATTCCGGCGACGGTCCGGATGGGTCGGAGCTTGGCCTGGGGGACAGTGGCGGCGATCGGTCCCAACGTCCGCTCGGTCAAGGTCGGTGACCGAGTCTTGTACGATCCGGGTGAGGCGCCCGAGGTGGAGGTACGCGCTGACACGTATGTGTTGGTGCGAGAGCGCGATCTCAGCGCTGTGGCGACCAATCGGCTTGAGCCGGACGACGAGCACACCGGTCTGTATCTTTGACGCCCGGACCTGTCTTCGGTCCGCTCGCGACTCCTGGAACACGGGTCAGGTCACCGCTGACACCGCTGTCGGTCCTCGGTTCTTCAGTCGGCTTGCGCCAACAGCTCGCTTCGGATCTGGCCACGCAGGGCCTTGCCCAACATGGACTTGGGCAAGTCAGTCATCCGCTCGAACCGGCGCGGCACCTTGTAGGCGGCCAGGCGAGCGCGACAAAACTGCTGAAGCTCGGTCAGTTCGATGACGCGCCCGGCCTCGGGCACCACCGCAGCCACGACCTGCTCCCCGGAATGGGCGTCGGGCAATCCGACCACCGCAGCGTCGGCGATGTCGGGGTGGGTCTTGATCACCAGTTCGACTTCGGTTGGAGAAACGTTGAAACCACCGGTGATGATGAGTTCCTTCTTACGGTCGACCAAGGTGGTGAATCCGTCGACGTCTTGGGTGACGATGTCTCCGGTTCGCAACCAGCCGCCGGGCAAGAGGGTCAGGGCTGTCTCGTCAGGATTGTTCCAGTATCCGCTAAAGATTTGGGGTCCGGCCAGCAGCAACTCGCCGCGTTCGCCACGCTCGACTTCGACGCTGGGGTTGTCGGGATCGACGACCTTCATCCGCGTCGAGGAGAAGGGGATGCCTATGGTGCCAGTACGTCGCGTCGGCCAGAAGGGGTTGCCCAGCGCCACGGGTGAGGCTTCGGTCATCCCGTAGCCCTCAACCAAGAGACCCCCGGAGACTGACTCCCACAGTTCGACCGTCGACTCCGGCAGTGTCATCGCCCCCGAGATGCAGTACTTCGCGCTGGTCAGCGGCACGCCCTGGTTTTTGGCTTCTCTCGCCGTTGTCTCAAAGATGGGTGGGACGGCGCAGAACACCGTCGGCGGGTGCTTCTTCGCGGCTGACAGCACCATCGACACGTCGAAGGTGGGGAAGAGGTGGATGCGTCCCTGCTTGAGGATGCCGTAGGTCAAGAACAGTGTCATGCCGAAGCCGTGGAACATTGGCAAGACGGCATAGAAGACCTCCTTACGTTCTTGTGCTCCGTGCATCCAGGCGGCGCCCTGGCGAGCGTTCGAGTAGAGGTTGTAGTGGCTCAACATGGCGCCCTTCGGGGCTCCGGTAGTGCCTGAGGTGTACTGGATGGCGGCCAGGTCGTCGACCCCCGGACGCGGGTGCGTGCTCGACAATCCTCTGTTGTCGAGCAGTTGCTTCCACTTCATGGCGCCGTCCGCCTTGGCCGTCAGTTTGGCGCGGCGGCGTCGCAAGGATGGCAGGGGCAGGCGCAGGGCCAGTCGTAGGGTCACGGGGAACTCGTCGAGCAGGTTGACGGCGATGATGTGGTCGAGTTCGATGTCCTCGGGCTGATCCTGCAATTTGGCGACGGCAGCGTCCCAACAGATGACGACTCTGGCTGCGTGGTCCTCGAACATGTGCCGCAACTCTCGTGCGGTGTACAGCGGATTGTGCTCTACGACGACCGCGCCCAGTCGCAGGATGGCGTAGAAGGCGACGACATGTTGCGGGCAGTTGGGCAGGATGACCGCCACCCGGTCTCCGGGGCTGACGCCTAACTGACGCAAGCCTTCGGCGGCCCGGTTGATCTGGTCACCCAACTGTCGGTAGGTCGTCGTGGCGCCAAAGAAGTCGAGCGCGACGTGGTCTTTCGCCTGCGCCACCGCAGTCTCGTAGAGTTCGACCAGTGAGTCGGTTGGTGACTCGATCTCGGCTGGCACCCCTGGTTGATAGAAGTCTGAATACGCCACGGCGGTCCTCCTCGCCCTTACCTACGCTGTCGTAGGAAACGCTACCGCAATGAGAATCCACTGCCAACCACATGCACAACGACATACTTGACAGGTATGGTTGGACCCCTTGCTCAATCGTCGATCTGGAGGGCTGACAATTGAACGACGTTGGCTGAGGACATCACTAGCGTCATCGGTTGGCGAGTGGTCTCAAAGGTCAGGGTTCCGGTGACCGTCTCGCCCGATCCGATGAAGCCGTCCTCCAGATCGGTCGGCCTGGTCGATGTGGGCAGGATCTGTTGGCGGTCGGTGTTTCCATAGGCGTAGAACTGGTAGTACAAGGTCCCCGTGTCGACAGTGATGTCGAGGGTCAACCGCACCCCGGTGGCGGTCCAGGCGGTGTGGGTGATCTTCCAGTACCCCACCACGCCTTTGCCGTCGTCGAAGGAGACGCCGCCCGTTCTGGTCTGGGTGGTGTACGACAAAGGTCGGGACTGGGTGGCCGACGGATTCGACACCGGCAGATTATTGATCAGTATCCCGCCGATGATCGCCACGACCACGAGCACGGCGATGAGCAGGATCCACCCGAGGCGCCTTCGCGGGCGATAATCACTGATCGAGGTGGCTGGCGACTGGTCGACCTGGATGGGCTCAGCGGCTTGCGGACTGGGGCCGACCGGCTCGCTGTGGCCGGGTTGATAGGTGTATCCGGCCAGGATCGGTGGCTCATCTGGCGCCTCCCAGGCACGCCGGGGTGTGGCCGCAGCGTTCGTCTGCGGGCCTGGATACGATCGCCGTGGCACGGGATCAGATGATTGAGGAGAGGTCATCATGATCTACAATACGAGATTTGCGCCTCTCGTGCTGGCATGTGACCTGGCTAGGGGGCTCAGTTCGTTGTCGGAGCAGGTGTGGCCGGTGTCGAAGAGGCCGTCGCGGTGGCCGACGATGACTCGGTGGTCTTCGGCGTGCTCGTTGAGGCGTCCGCGCTGGTGGATGTGGCCCCCGTCTCGGAACTGGTCGTCGTCGCGGTCGAGGCGGCTGGCACGGAAGCCGACGCCGATGAGCTCTTCTTGTTGTCAGTGGCGTAGAACCCTGATCCCTTGAAAACGATACCGACTGGCGAGAACACTTTGCGTAACTGACCCTGGCATTCGGGGCAGACTGTCAGGGTCGGGTCCGTCATGTGCTGGAAAATCTCAAGATCGCGACCACAGGACTGGCAGTGGTACTGATAGATCGGCATTCAACCTCCGTGACGAGTATGGAAGCCCTGTCAGACAGGGCCAAGTCATTTTAGCGCTCTTTAGCACTCTACCTCGTCGACTGCTAAGAACAAGAGCTTGTGTGGGGTGCTGGCACTCAAGAGTCGCCGGGATCGACCTCGAACTCTTCACGCGCGGGGTCGCCGGTTTGAGGGCTCTGCGTGAGCCGTTTCAGGATCGGAGCGGAAATGAGCCCAACCACGCAGGCGACGCCTCCGGCGATGAGGACGCACTGCAGTCCGCCATGGTAACCGTACTGATCAATGAAGTGACCGGCGATCGTGGATCCAAGCGACACTCCGATGCCGATGCCGGTGCCCATCCAGGCCAATCCTTCGGTCAAACGCGTGGGGGGAACGAGGTGGCCGATCAGGCCGTTCGCGTTGATGAAGGTCGGCGCGATGGCGAATCCCGCGACGAATCCGCAGATCCCAAGAATCAGAGGATCGTCGGCCAGGAGGAATGAGAAGACCAAGAGGCCGAGAACACAAACTCCGATCGTGAACCGCCGCCACAAGGGACTCGACCACCCCCTGGAACCGTAGAGCAGTCCGCCGATGGCTGATCCGAGGGACATGGCGCCTAGAACCAGTCCGGCCAAGGGACGGGCGTCCCACGCGGAAGTCGCTGCGACCACAGTCACGTCGATGGAGCCGAAAATGCATCCCATCAGGGTTCCGACGCCGAGAACCGGTGCGATTCCGGGGTAGAACAGTAGGAATCGACGAGACTCATGGTCGTGTTTCTCTAGCGGGATGACTTTGGGCTCGGTCGCGGTGAGCGAGTAGAAGACCAGTGCTCCGCCTGCGCCGAGGATGATGGGGCCCACCAGGCCGGTCGCAGGGTTGAAACTGGTGGCCAGCCAAGTCGCGAGGACGGGGCCCACCACGAACGTGACCTCGTCGAGGGTGGACTCCAAAGAGAAGGCGGTGTGAAGGTCCCTAGACGATGTGAGGACATAATTCCATCGTGCCCGCACCATAGCGCCAGGAGAACCGCCAGTGAATCCAGTGATCACCGTGCAGATGAACAAGTAAACCAGCGGCGCATGAAGCAGGGCCAGTGCGATCATGGCGGCCAGGGCCACAGCAGAGACGAGGGCGGCCGGCAGCATGATTTTGCGCTGTCCGTGTCGGTCCACTAGGTGCGACAGGTAGGCAGTCCCGATGGCCCAGGCCACTGAGTTCGCCGCCGTGAGCCCACCGGCCATGCCATAGCTGCCATAGAGCCCTGACACCATCAACACGGTGCCGATCCCCATCATCGCGCCACCGAATCGCGCCAGCAGTCCGGCCGCACAGAACGCCAAAGCTCCGGGGACTTTGAGGACTGTGAGGTAAGAACGCATCCGACTAGTGTCGCATAGCCGACCCTTGGTTTCCCAAACGGATTCGCGGCAAAGGTGGCTGTTTCATCGATGGAAAAACTTGGCACCACTGGTCCATGCCACTTGTTGCCGTCGGTCCTGCTGGCAGAGTTACGTAGGTTTCTGACTGAATCTACGTGTTCTGGAAACCCGATCCCCGTATGTAATCCGTTGTCATTACCGCGACGGCAAGGTCAGCCATTAAATACCAGCACCGAAGGTGAGATGTCAAGGCTCTTGTGCGAGGTAATTGCGAAGAATGGGCGTAAGATTGTGTCTAATCACAGCCACCGTGAGGACTGTTCCGGGTTGGGGGACGATAGCTGTGATTGTGCTCGACGCCTTCCGGGGGGATATTAG
This sequence comes from Propionibacteriaceae bacterium, assembly GCA_031286045.1. Classification (GTDB taxonomy): domain Bacteria; phylum Actinomycetota; class Actinomycetes; order Propionibacteriales; family Propionibacteriaceae; genus WQYJ01. Next base: position 37,876 of record JAITVA010000134.1, read on the forward strand.
CGCGACACATTGCCAGAAATGGCAGGTAGAGGGTGGTCACGACCGTCAAGGTTTGACCACCCTCTGCTGTTTCATGGTCCACTTTCCCGCCAGCATGGTACTGGTCATCGCGGCGCGGGCGGTTCGTGACAGAATCATCGAGTGACTTTCAATTTTTCTTCTGGTCCGGCCGCTTTGCCGGATGACGTGGTGACGCGGATTCATGATGATTTGCCGGACTGGAACGGGACCGGTATGCCGGTGATGGCCGTGTCTCACCGAGGGGCGGACTTCACCGCTTTGATGGGACGGGTGGACGCCAAGATGCGAGCGGCGCTGTCGATCCCAGACAGCCACGAAGTGCTGGTCATGCAGGGTGGGGGCATGGGGCAGTTCGCCGCTGTTCCTTTGAACCTGACCGATCCAGGCGACGAGATCGCCGTCGTGGTGACCGGGCATTGGGGCGCGAGCGCGGCCAAAGAGGCCGCCCAGATGGGACTGAACGTCGTCCGCGTGGCGGATGAGGCGGCCTCTGGCTACAC
>JAITVA010000138.1 GCA_031286045.1 Propionibacteriaceae bacterium
GAAACACCTAATGACTAGGAGTCCAGCCAAGAGTCGGGGCACTTGTTACATAGTGTATCTTGTGCATTCTTTGGCATTGACTTTAAGCACGCTGTTGAGTTCTCAAGGTTCAGGTGCGATCCTCGCTTCGACTTTCGTCTCCGCTTGGAGCAACTCGATCAACTTTACTCGGTCTTTCGAACCGTGTCAAGTCCGGGTTTTCGACCCTGTCGGGCCGTTCTTCCTTTCAGAATTCCAGCCCTTCTTCATCGAACCCGCTGGTCAATCTTAGCAGATCATCCAGTCGGTTTCAAATCCGATTCCCGTGTTGACTAGCACTTTTATCCTAGCGGATCAGCGCTTGTCCCCCTCGGGCTAGATAAAGGTACCCCTGCCCGGAAGGCTGTGTCAAGTCCAGGGTCCAGACGGCTGCTCGGGCCGAGAGACCGAGCGGTCACGGCTGGGAACTGGCCACCTGTCTGACGGGACCACCCTACGGTGGGATAGACTTGAAGGCTGTCTGTTTCTGGAGAGAGGTGATCTGCTTGGCCACACAGTCCGCGGTCGCGCGCGAGACGCAGCTAGAACAAGCTTATGTCGATCGGGTGATCGGTGAGCTCAAGCGGGCCTCCGCGTCAGCCAAGGACCTGGCCGGCGAGTCCCGGGCGCGCTTCACATCCAACCGAGAGACCAGGGTGCGCGAAGAGGACGGCACGGCCTTGTTCGAACGCGACGCCTTCGCTTTCCTCGCGGCGCGCCGCTTGGCCGACCTGGAGGGTCAGCATGAAGGCCTGGTCTTTGGTCGACTGGACTTCCTCGATCAAGAGAAGCGTTATGTCGGCCGACTGGGAGTGCGCACAGCGGACTACGAACCACTGGTGATTGATTGGCGGGCACAAGCGGCTGAACCCTTCTATCGTGCCACGCCAGTCGAACCGATGGACGTCGTCCGTCGGCGCGTGCTGACCTCGCGTGACGACCGTGTCACAGGAATCGAAGACGACGTGCTGATGCCCACGAGTGTCCCGTCCGACATGGTGGTGATCGGCGACGGGGCCCTGATGCAGGCACTCGGACGGGCCCGCGGCCCCCAGATGCACGACATTGTGGCGACCATTCAGGCTGAGCAGGACGAGGTCATTCGCGCGCCGTACCAGGGGTTCACCATCATCAGCGGCGGACCGGGCACCGGCAAGACAGTCGTCGGACTACACCGGGTCGCTTTCCTGCTTTACACCTACCGCCGCCGCTTCGCCAACGGTGGAGTGCTGGTGGTGGGGCCATCACCAGTCTTCATGAACTACATTGCGAAGGTGTTGCCTTCACTTGGCGAGGACGCGGTCGTCATGCGAGCCCTCGGCCAAGTCGCCGAGGACGTCTTGGGGCTCACCAGCGACATCCGCGACGACGAGGCGGCCTGGGTCATCAAGGGCGGGCTGAGCATGCGCCAGGTGTTGCGGCGGCTGATCGAACACTCCCCGGTCGACGACGGCCTGACGGTGATCGTCGACGGCGAGCCGCTGAGCATCAGGCCAGCCGAGCTCGATCGGATACGACGCGAGGTGTTGGCCAAGTCGACCTATAACCAGGGACGCACACTGGCCACACGGGCAGTGGTCGAGCACTTCCGCGCAGTCGGCGTCGGGTTGGTCGACGTGACCGACGCGGAGTTCGCTGACAAAGTACGGGACTTCTGGTCGTTCGCGCCGTTCATGGACCGATGGTGGCCCTTGCTGGACCCGACGACGGCGCTGGCGACGTTGCGCGACCCGCAGTTCGGCGTCGCCGTTGGACAACTGGATCAGGAATCGGCGACTGTGCTGGCGCAGGCGATTGATCCAGAGCACTGGACCATCGGCGACATACCGCTGCTCGACGAGTTGGCCCTGATGCTCGGCCCAGTGCCAACGACCGACGACTCTGAACCGATCTTCTTGCCACCGAACGCAGCTATGAAGGAGATCGTCACCATCTCGGACAAACTGACCGACCGACGCGAAGTCGCCAGCGGCGCGCCGCACGCCACCTATGCTCACATTCTGGTGGACGAGGCCCAAGACATCACTCCAATGCAGTGGCGGATGCTACGCCGACGCGGGCCAAGCGCCTCCTGGACGATCTTGGGGGATCCGGCCCAGTCGAGTTGGCCTGATCGCACCGAACCGCAGCGGGCCTTGCTCGCGCTGGTCGGCAACCGGGCACAGCGCTCATTTCGGCTGTCGACCAACTACCGCTCGCCCAAGGAGTCGTACGACCTGGCCACCAGTTACATCAAGCAGATCGAACCTGACGCGGACATCCCCACCTCGGTGCGATCGACCGGGGTCGAGCCACGACTGTTGGTCGCGCCACTGGCTGATCTGGCGGAGGCCGTCGCCGCTGAAGTCAACCGGCTGCTCAAGCAGGTGGATGGCACCATCGCCGTGATCGCGCCGTCAAAGCACCTTCTCGCCGCCGAGGAATCTCGGCCAGACGACGAACGGGTCATGGTGCTCACACCGCTGAACGCCAAGGGTCTGGAGTTCGACGCGGTTGTCGTCGTCGACCCCGACCGGATCGCCGAAGAGACGCCCGCCGGACCCCGCGTGCTGTACGTGGCGTTGACTCGACCCACCCAGAGGCTCGTCACGATCGACGTCGACCGGGCAGGGACCTGGCGACCCTTGCCGACTCCCCCGGCCCATGTCTGAAACGTTCGGTCGATTGACGCCTCGGATCATCTCATGACCCTTGCGATCCTGTCTCAGGTTGAGGCCTGTCTCAGGTTCTCTTGAATCGCCCGAGTGGCACGGGAGCGATTCTGAGTGAAGAAGTGGAGACCGGGGGCGCCGCCGTCAAGCAAGCGTTGCGACAAGTCAGTGGCGATGTTCACACCGACCGCGCGCACCGCCGCCGGGTCGCCCGACACGGCATCCAGCCGATCAATCACCGCGCGGGGCATCACCGCTCCGCTGAGCTGAGCGAACTTCTCCACTTGAGAGATCACAGTGATCGGCATGATTCCTGGGATGATCGGAATCGGGCAGTCGAGGCTGCGGACTCGGTCAACGAGGGTGAAGTACGACTCGGGATCGAAGAAAAGCTGGGTGATGGCGAAGCTGGCGCCGGCGCGCCACTTGTCACGCAGGATCCTGGCGTCGAGGGCAGGGTCATGATGCGACGGATGGGGGTCCGGAAAAGCAGCCACTCCAACACAGAAATCACCTTGGTCCAAGACAAGTTCAACCAGCTGAGTGGCGTCACGCAAGCCCTCAGGATGGGCCCTCCATGGCACTGTCGGACCGCCGGGCATGTCGCCTCGAATGGCCAGAATGTGGTTCAGCCCGATGGCGGCGTAACGATCAATGACCTCGACGAGTTGCGAGCGCGACTGATCAGCGCAGGTCAGATGGCCCATGACCGTGAAGTCAGTGCGCTGCCGCAACAGTTCAGTGGCCGCGACGGTGCGTTCACGCTGCGAACCGTTGGCGCCGTAGGTCACCGAGACGAAATCGGGGCGCACCTCACGCAGAGCCTCGACCGTGTGCCACAACTGCTCTTGACCAGAGTCGTCCTTGGGTGGGAAAAACTCGAAGGAACACAGCGGCCTGCCGTGACGGGCCAATAGGTCAGCGATGGTCATGCTGTGCGCTCCACAGCGGCGTGCACCAACGAGGCCAGACCCTCCGCGCCCTCAGCGGTCAAGTTGAGTCGATGGAGGTACTTCATCCCGGCAGTGGCCTCGGTGATGATCGCCTTCTCCGTCGCCTCAACCGCGCCACAATCCAGGAGGATGTCGCGGGCCTGCGCGACGTCCGTCTCAGTCAGAGCAGGATCACCCAACATCTCGGCCAGTCGCTCGGAATCTTTCGGGCTGGCTCCGCGCATGGCGTAGCCGATCAGCACGGTCTTCTTGCCCTCACGCAGGTCGTCCCCGGTCGGCTTGCCCGTCACTGCGGGATCACCGAACAAGCCCAGGAGATCGTCACGCATCTGAAAGGCGTAACCGACGTGGGTGCCGAAGGCACTCAGCCCCTGTTGCAGGTCATCGTCCGCACCACCCAGAGCCGCACCGATCTGAACCGGACGAGCCACGGTGTACTTCGCCGTCTTGAACCCCATCACCAAGCCGGCCTCACGCAACATGTCGGCGTCAGTCGAAGGCTGGGCCTGGTAGAACAGGTCGAGGCACTGGCCAGCCAACACCTCCACCCGCATGGCGTCGAGATAAGGCCTGGCCCGCCGAAGACGGTCAGCTGACATCGGAGCCTGCTCCACCATCGAGATCGACCAAGCGCCCAGCAGGTCACCGAACAAGATCGCCGCGCTGACACCGAAATGGGCCGGATCCCCTTGCCAGTCCCGTTCGCGGTGGAGGGCCTCGAAGCGACGATGAGCCGATGCTCCACCACGGCGTGTGTCCGACGAGTCGATCACGTCGTCGTGGACCAACGCGGAGACGTGCAACAGATCGAGACTGGCGGCGATATCCATCAACGCGACCGGTGGTTCAGTGGCGTAGCCCGCGGCGGCGACATACCCCCAGTAGCAGAAGGCAGGTCGAATCCGCTTGCCGCCCTGGGTGAAATGGACAGCCTGACGCCACACTGGGTCGAGCCGATCACCGGTCTGAGACAGCAGGTCGCGCTGAGTGTCAAGAAAACGATCAATACTGGACTGAATCGCTTGACAGAACTCTTCGGCGAGCGGGCTCTGCGGATCGAATCTCATGTCAGGGGTCCCTTTCTTGACGGGCGGTCGGCCAGCGACACGACAGACGTGACCGGGTCAGCGGACCAGGCCCGGCGCAGACGATCAGCCAACCGCGCCACCAGATCAAAGTCGGCGGCGTCCAACCAGATGCGGCGGGCGCCTCTCATGACGGCATGGCGAGCATCAGCCAGACTGCGACAGCCGGACGCGAACCAGATCACGTCACCATACTCAGCAGCCATCATGGCGACCTGCCCGATCAGATCGGATTGGCGCCAATCGACCACGACGTAGGAGCAACCCGCCACCAGAGCGGCTCGCATCTCGGCTTGAGTCGTCACCGTGCAGCCGGTCAGGCGACCGGGCCAGCGATCGACATGGGAGCTTCTAGTCATGTGGATGACATCGGCCATGACACTGGTCGCCACCGGCTCAGCGGCCCCGACCAGTCGGTTGCCAGCCACCACACGTGCCTGAGCCAGCACCTCGGCTGTGGACATCC
>JAITVA010000144.1 GCA_031286045.1 Propionibacteriaceae bacterium
GGGCCAGTCGCCCGTGGTGAATACGCCCGCACCCTGACGATGACAGACATGGCCACCGGGTGGACCGAGAACGCGACCATCCGCAACAATGCCATGACCTGGCTCACCCAGGCCGTCGCCGAGTTGACCGGCCGGTTCCCGTTCCCGGTCACCGGGTTCGATTCCGATAACGGGTCTGAGTTCATCAACCACAAACTGGCCACCTGGCTCCAAACCGAAGCAACGAGTCAAAGACTCCGCCATCCTCACCGACCCCCAAATCAAGACCTTCGAAGCAACCTGGACCGGCATCAACCCCGCCGACCTCACCCGCCACATCATCACCATCCAGAACCAGCTCACCACCCTCGCCCAAGCCAAAACAGAAGCCCTCACTCCGGCTCGATATGAGACCATTAGAGGCATCAATCAACCGATTGACAACCCAACAATGAGCGCAAGCCCCGCGCCCAAACAACGTGAAGCACCAACACCAGTCACACGCTCAAAATCAGCTGAGGCACTTCGACCCCGGCCGCCCCAGCAGTCACCGATACACTGAAACCGCACACACGCGCCCAATCACAGGTAAGCGTGTTTGAGTTGAGGCACATCGGGGAACCGACGCGGTCGTGGGGATGGAGTACTCTAGATTCAACGAAGTACATGAATCAGAATGTCGTGGCGATTGCTTTATCGTGGGCCTATGTGATCTCAAGCCCCCCACATGGAAGAGATATTCTTAACGAAGCGAGCCGCCTCAACGACCAGAGAGATGGGAGCAAGCATGACCACCGTCGGCATTATTACTCAAGCACGTATGACCTCGACCCGACTGCCAGGTAAGGTACTGCTTCCCGCTGGTTCTAGCACGATGCTCGACCATCACCTCGACCGATTGTGCAGGGTGGACTTGCCAATATGCATCGCCACGACCACCAATTCCACAGACGACCCACTCGCAACTCTCGGGGAAAGGCGCGGCATCTCTGTCTTCAGGGGCAGCGAAGATGATGTATTATCCCGGTTCGTCGGTGCAGCCGACTCTCTTGGACTGGACGTGATCGTCCGCGTAACCTCAGACTGCCCACTTATCGATGGTGCCATTGTCAGTGAGGGAGTTCGGGCCTTTCTACAAGGAGACAATCCATGGCTATATGTGTCGAATGCGCTGAGACGCACATTCCCACGCGGGATGGACTTCGAGGTCTTCAGCATGATGGCCTTGCGCCATGCCGATCACAACGCGACAGAGGCCTACCAGCGAGAACATGTCACTCCGTACTTCTACCAAAGGATTGACCCCCGCACGAGGCTGGAGAACATCGCCAACGCGACAAACCAGTCAAAGTATCGCCTGACACTCGATACGCCTGAGGACTATAAGCTACTTCGCTGTCTGATTGAGAACTACAACGCTGCCGAACTGCCTGTCGCCAGTCTCGTCGCCATCCTGACTAGCCACCCAAAGCTGTCCGCTATCAACGGCCACATTGAACAAAAGAAGCTCGGCGAGTGACTCCTCGAATTTATCGACGAGAAACTCCTCGAACTCATCGACGCCGGGAAACGTTCTTGAGACGCCGTCGGAGCTTTCCCGGAATTGTGTGCCATCGACTTGGATCGATGGCCACCCGCCAAGAACGTGATAGGAAAGCCCTCTTTACCTCTATCCCCTTTTGTTCACGAGGCGCTACCGCAGATGGTGACGGCCCGACACCCCCCATCGCAGAGGAGACACTCACCGATGCCGAAGCGGACATCCCAGCCGTGCGAACGATGGCGTCATGGATCTCGTCGTGATCAATAAGCTCGTCACCGAAGAGTTGAACCTTCGCCCTCGCGAAGGTCGCAGTGCGAACCGCACTCGAAGAGAAGGTGATGACCGCTGCAATTGTTGAATTTCCCATCCATAGGTTCAAAACCTCCGAGGGAATGGATCGACTAAGGATGGGGTGCCCAAGCTTGGAATAGTCGCATGTATCCGCCGGGTGCGGCTTGATAACGCAATGTCGTCCGTACTCCGATGAGAGAGTTTTGTAAAGTGCGAACTGCTCGGCTGGCGTGCAATACCCGAGGAGTGCGAGTGGCTGAGTGAGCAATAGGACCGTCCTTGGCCCCAAAGATATCCCATCCATTGAGTAAAGGCGAGAGAGAAACTCAAGAAGCTCGTCACGTTGTTCAGCCATCTCTGCGGCGAAGTCGACCACCTCAACCTTGCCCCGAAGATGATCAGGAACAAACTCGGGCATCACTCCGACGATCACTCGGCCAATCTTCGGAGAGGAATAGGCGATCGGTGGGAATTCCGCTTGAATCTGCTCGTATACTTGACGCCACTTGCCATAGGAATGTTCTATCATCAGTTCTCGGTCCATGGACCCATACGCATCCTCCAAGCGAGTGATCGTTTCAAAGGCTCCGTTGATGATATACCAGGAGGGCAAGGTGTCGTTGAATGCATACGCGTGATCGTTCGGGCCTATGGACCCACGAATCGCTGCGAACTGTGAGTTCATAGTCAGCGGGACAAAGGCCCACGCATCCTCTGAAGCAACCTCGAGATGGCTCTCGAGCGTGTCGACAAGCGACCCCATGCCATAGCCAGTAACCCTACGGATCCACGGGAACGTCCTCAGAGTAGCGAGGAACTCCGCCGAGAAGTCCTGGTACGCCGTATATATAAACAACTGCGCTGGTCGCTGGTTCTTAAGAATTAAGGACAAAGCGACAAGGATGTGGTAGTTCGTATGACAGAAGTAGTCATCCCACCGCTCCGATGCTGAGCCGGCTCTGGGAGCACTCTGCTCAAAGAACTCTGTCAATGAAGGAATGTCGCCCGCGAGCACATATGAGAAAACAGCGCGGCGATAAAGATCATTGTCGGCAAGGTCGATGTACTCACGCCGCTGTTGCAGAAAGGCAATAAGCATGCTACACAGCACATCCTGCAAAACAAGATCATACTGAGGCCACCCTGCAATGGCGCCCGCAAGGTCCACATTGATGACCTCCCTAAGAAACTGAGCTCGCGCTCGCTCGGGAATGTATGGCCAGGCTTCCTGAATGGAGATGAACTTATCCCGTAGTTTGGCGGGTGTATAGGATCCGGAGCTTGTCTCTCGTTCAAGATACTGATACCACATATATGTGTTGACATTTAGAAAGTGATATTCACTCACAATCGAGTACAACTCGGCGCTCATTGCTCGATCTTGGTAATGTCGGTTACTTAACTCAATGTCATTGTCAATAATTAGGGCTCGACGAATTAGCCGTCCATGCACCATGATATCCGTGAAAGGATACTGCCCCTGCCCTGGCCGGTACACCCTGTAGGTATCACCGCTCAGGTACGGAAGGCTAATCGTCATCACCTCCTCACGGTCATTGATCAAAATCCGACGACCGACCACCAAGTCGAGATCAAACATGCAAGCATGCGCAAGCAACAACTCAATAGAATCTGAAATAACTCGATCATCGGAGTCAAGGAACATGACATACTCGCCACTGGCCGCTCTGACCCCTTTATTGGTCGCTGGCCCCTGCCCCTGATTGGTCTGAGTAATCACACGCAATCGCCGTCGCTGATCACCGATGGCGTCTACCAACCATGGCTCAACCGGATTTGGTGATCCATCATCCACAACGATGACTTCCAGGTTCTCGTGCGTTGACGCGAGCGCTGAGCGAACTGCTCGTAGTAGCAATTCAGGTGGCGTGTCATATGTTGGCACAACAACCGATACCAAAGTAGACCGAATCGCCGGTTCACTGGCGTAGCATTGCCGCAATCGCTCACGATACACATCCGTGACGTGGGGCCTTTGATCAACAACCTCTAGCAAGTGGTCGGTTACCTGAGGAAAACCCGCCACCGAATGTAGCCAGTCAACAGGAATCAGACGAGCATCTGTGGTCTCGCAGCCTACCAAACGCACAACTTTGTCATGTATATACTTTGTGTCGTACGCGATCAATCCTTGGAATAGCCGCAGATACTTCACGGTGTTGGCCTGATTCAGGGACCGAACAAGTGGTGAAAGTGGGTGATTCGCGGCCCATCTCGGCGCTGCTCCATCGTAAAAGAGGAACAGCCCAAGCCCACCCTCATCCTCCAATGACCTGCAAATCGCTGGCAAATTCAGCCCTGAGGCGTCGGGCTCGGCGCTCCCCGTGACGAACACAACCGGAGAACTCTCACGACGAGACAACTGATCAAGATCGAGAACACCTGTTATGTGAGCTGCAGCACAACTTACATTCTCCACATCGACCGTGTGCACGCGGACCCCAGGCCACATTCCTTCAAGGCCGCTGCTTGGAGAAATAAAAACGTCCGTAACGTTGCGTGAGAGAGCAAGACGCTCTGCGAAGCTATACTCGCCTTTTTCTGACACTAGCATTGAAAAGTCAACCACACGCTGATCGCGACAATACTTCACGTAGCTGACCTGGGAGTCAAACAGAAGCACAAAGCGAGCCTCAAAAAGATAGGCAAGATACCAATCGCTGTTAATGCCAACCGAGTAAACCGTTGACTTTGGACTCCAACCGGACACCACCAGATCAGTAATCTTGTCTATGTTCCGGCCCGCTAGGCAAACCTCCGCATTCTCGCCATAGTCGATGATCACCTGAGCAGCAAGTTGGGCCGTCAAATCTTGGCTAAAATCACCAATGATCAAGATTTTGTCATCCCATGATAGATCGTTATCACAGTCTTGAAAGCAGAATCTCCCTGAGCCCGTTACCTCGATACCGAGTTGTTTACGCTTAGCCAACTCTATCTCCTTACCCCGTCCACCCCACCGGACACCACAAACAAGGCAATACTATGGCGTAAGCGGCATCCAGACATATATGTTCGATGAACAACTCTCGAAAATGTGGTCATCGCAGGACTCCAACAAGCACATCAACAACCCAGTCAAGTTGGTCCTCTGTCAAATCAGGGAATAACGGCAAGGACAACTCTTCCTCGTAGAACCTCTCCGCATTCGGGCACATCCCCCGCTTGTAGCCAAGGTCTTCATACACCGGATGCCAATAAACCGGAATGTAGTTCACTTGAACGCCGATTCCTGCCCGACGCATCTTGTCGAACACCTCACGGCGACGTCCGTCGAGAATGCGAACCGGATAAAGGTGCCATGACGAGTCCACATCAGACCGCTGGACAGGAGTGCGTATCCCCTCCACATCCTTCAGCGCCTCGTTATAGCGGGCCGTCAACGCGGCCCGACGGGCCTTGAACTGCCCCAGCCGCGACAACTGTGAGATCCCCAGAGCACACGCGACGTCACTCAAGCGGTAATTCAAGCCGAAGCTGTGCACTTCCTGATGCCAAGCGCCCTGATCCCTCATTCTGAACCGTTCTGGATCGCGAACCATTCCGATCATGTGAAACTCACGCGCACGAAGAGCGATCTCACCATCATGCGTGACGACCGCGCCACCCTCAGCGGTTGTGGCCGTCTTCGTCGGGAAGAAAGAAAACGTCGTGACGTCAGCCAAATCGCCAACTGCGCGGCCCCGGTAAGTACTGCCAATCGAATGCGCCGCGTCATCTAGCACCTTGGCACCAACTCTGGCGGCGATGGCGCCAAGTGCGTCGTAGTCGGCGGGATGCCCAGCATAATCGACCGCGGCGATGACCTTGGTCTTCTTCGACACCACCTGCTCGACCGCTTTCGGATCAAGCAGCCCGGTGTCCTCTTCAACGTCAGCGAACACCACCTTCGCCCCACAGAGCGAGGCGCCTGAGGCGGTCGCGACAAAGGTCATCGGTGTGGTGACCACCTCATCGCCAGGAGCGACCCCAAGCGCATTGTAGGCAATATGCAAAGCAGCGGTTCCAGAGGTGCACGACACAACATGATGCCCACCAGAGACCCGCGAGACGGCCGACTCAAACTCTGCCACTGTAGGCCCAGTGGTCAGCCAGTCCCCCCTCAAGACCTGGCCAACAGCGGCGACATCTTCTTCCGAAATTGATTGACGACCATAGGGAAGCACGCGCCTCAGTCCTCCTTCGCGATGACGTCAGCAATCTGCGCCGGGTCATACCAAAGGTCGTTGGTGTTGGACCGATAGGCGAAACCCTCTGGGACAGGCACGCCATCACTTGGCGGAGTGTAACCCCACGTCGCCAGGTCGGGCTGGATCACAAAGTACTTGCCATCACGAATGGACAGAGCACGACGCCCCTCCTCCGGACTGATCATCTCCTCATGAAGTTTCTCTCCAGGGCGAAGTCCAGCGTCGATCATCTCGGCTCCTGGCGCAATGGCCTGCGCCAGATCAACCACCTTCATCGACGGGATGTGTGGGACCAGCAACTCCCCGCCCTGCATGAAATCGAACAAACCCGTCACCATCCGCACAGCCTGCGACAAAGTGATCAAGAACCGAGTGCACCTCATGTCAGTGATCGGCAAAGGCTTGCCTTCTGCGGCTAACCTCTTGAAGAACGGAATCACAGATCCGCGACTACCCATCACGTTGCCGTAACGCACAACCGAGAACCGTGTGTCGTAGGCAGCCGCGTAATGATTGCCATCGATGAACAATTTGTCAGCGGCGAGCTTGGTAGCGCCATAAAGGTTGATCGGACTCGAGGCTTTATCAGTCGACAATGCGACAACGCGCTTCACTCCAGCATCAATCGACGCTTCAATCACGTTTTGACTACCAATGATGTTGGTCTTCACAAATTCATACGGGTTGTACTCGGCGGTGTCGACCTGCTTGAGAGCTGCGGCATGCACGACGTAATCCACACCATGCATCGCCCGAAACAAACGCTTATCGTCCCTGATGTCACCAATGAACCACCGAAGACGCGGGTCATCATGGAACTTCTGCCGCACCTCATACTGCTTCAACTCGTCTCGAGAATAGATAACAAGTCTCTTCGGTGACAACGTGTTCAAAGCATGCCTGATGAACTTCTTTCCAAAGGACCCAGTGCCACCAGTGATGAGAATACTTGATCCCGACAGAACAGACATAACTACCTTATCTCGCTTATCTCGGCTAGACGTTCCCCAACGCGCGTAAAAAGCATACCCTCTACTCACGCGGAATGAAAAGTGAACGACGCATCAGTGCTAACTATTGGGCCTCGCATCTCCTGACGCCTCACTCCTTTTCCATGTCGCTACGGGAAACACTCAAGCGATCGTCTCGACGTCTAGGACAGCCCGGTACCGAACCTCTGATGCGACAACTCTCTTATAGGTATCATCAATGTCAGTGGCGCGTATCAACTCAATCCTTGCTTCGACACCGTGAGCCCCACAAAAATCAAGCATCTCTTGCGTCTCTTTGCGACCAGCAATGAGACTCCCCGAAATACTCTTGTGACGACTCAAGGCGTTCATCGGAAAACTGATCGGATCCGGCGGAAGACCAACGCCAACTAGAACACCTCCAGGTCGCAGGCAATTGATGTAATCGCCCATGTTCTGAACCGACGAGACCGTGCAGAGAAGGAAATCAAAGCTGGCGAAAAGCGTCTTGAAAGTCGCCTCGTCGCTGGTCGCCCAATAGTCACTCGCCCCCAACGCGAGACCATCGTCCTTCTTCGACAGCGTTCGACTTATCACCGACACCTCTGCCCCCATAGCCGCGGCTATCTGAATTGCGATATGACCTAACCCCCCCAAACCGATCACACCAACTCGCATCCCCGGACCAGCGCCCCATCGTTTCAGCGGCGAGTAGGTCGTCGCCCCAGCGCACATCAGCGGCGCCGCTTTGGCCATGTCAAGGCTGTCAGGAAGTGGGAAAGCCCAATTCTCTGACACTGTCAGTGCTCGCGAATAGCCCCCTTGCGTGATCGTGTCATCGTAGTCGCGAGACGCATAGGTCCACACTCCGGAGCGACAAAACTGCTCCAACCCCCTCTGACAGTAATCACACTCGCCACACGAATTCACCATGCATCCCACGCCGACGCGATCCCCCACCGCCAACCGTGTCACGGCAGCGCCAACCTCGCGAACAATGCCGGTGATTTCGTGACCAGGGACCAGAGGGTAAGGAGGCATCTTCCATTCACCGCGAACCGTGTGGATATCGGAATGACAGATTCCACAATACTTGATGTCAATAACGACATCCTTCGGGCCAGGTTCTCGCCGCACAACTTCCAACGACTGAAACGGCACATGAGGGCCCGTCACCCCACAAGCACGGACGACTGACATACGTGATCTCCTTCCCCGCCATACACAATCTCCCCGTCGCCCATAGTACCCTGATTACGTGGGACGTTCGACGCCAAAGAGTTTTCGGCCCTCTCATCACCCCAAACCCATGGAGAAGACTGTGACAACCAAACGAGCCATCTTGCACTGCAACTCCGGTGGGACCTTCGGCATGGGGCACCTCATGCGTAGCGTCGCCATCGCCGAAGAGGCTCAGCATCGCGGTTGGGCCATCACGCTGATCGGAGCTATTGACTCAGTCGGCGTGAACTACGCCATTAGCCACTGTGGACGTGATTCCGTTGTCGCCACAAGCCAGGCGGACACACCAGTGCGTTTAGCTCAAGCCGCTCACCAGGGTCACGCCAAGGTGGTTCATCTTGACAGCTATGTCCTAGCTGACGCAGAGGTTCCCCGCGGTCCATGGCTGTTGAGCAACATCCACGACGGCTCCTTTGGGGCGCGTGAGACAGATCTTGGTATCGATCCCAACTTTGAGGCCGAGAATCAACCACTGCCCATCAAGGCTGCCCGCGCAGACCTGATGGGAATCCGATACTGCCCAATTCGGCAGCAAGTCCTTCTACGGCGACGAGCCAATCCGGCCACAGAGGCATCGCACCGGGTGCTCGTCATGATCGGCGGCACCGACCCGTTCGAGCTCGGCGCGACTGTCACCTCACATCTGGTTGAGGCAGATGAGACCCTTCGCGTCACCCTCATCGCCCCGAACTTGTCACCGAAACAGGACCGCATGCTTCGCCGCGCGCCCCTTGTGAACGTCATTCCCTTCACCCAGGACCTGCCCGCGCTGGCGCACCAACACGACGCGGTCATCTCCGCAGCCGGAACCTCGATCTGGGACTTTCTTTGCATGGGCTCGCCCATGGGCTTGCTGTGCGTCGTTGATAACCAGATCAAGGCTTACCGTCGCGTCATCGCCGCAAATCTCGCAATCGGACTCGGCGAACCACCCCACCGGGAACTCCGACAGACCATAGCCGAGTTCGCCCGGACCCTCCATCAACCCACGGCCCTGGCGAACATGGCACGACGCGGGCAGGAGTTGGTCGATGGTCGCGGCGCTGAGCGCATAGTCAGCGAGTGGGAGAACCTGGCCGAGCTCACACTGTGAGTCACGTCACACGGATGAAAGGGCCCGACACACCTCATCCAGCACGAAAAAGGAGTCTTCCACCGCAGCCACATCAATCAGATAGTCCGGCAGAAAGCGAAGTGTGTGGCCGCCGTCAGTTCCCTGGAGCAAGACACCGCGCTCCAGCATCATGTCACTAACTTGATGATAGATCGGGCGGTAATCCGTGACACCCTCATAGAAGAGGTCGACACCAAGCATGAGCCCCAGACCACGAGCGCTGACGAGGTGAGGGTTGACCTGGGTCAAGCGCTCCAGAGCGCCCAATACTCGCGGCCCTTTTTCCCGCACCTCGACCAAGACATCGTGGCGCCTAATGTAGTCGATCCCTGTGTTCACAACAGCCGCGCCAAAGGGGTCATTCTGGTGCGAACTGTAGTGCGTCAACAGAGAAGAGCTTCTCTTAATCAGCGCGCCTCGGAAGAGCGCCACGGCGACTGGATAGCCCAACCCGATGCCCTTAGCCGTCGCCACCATGTCAGGAACGAACCCATAGGTTTGATAGGCGAACCAATCACCCGTCCGACCGAACCCAGTCTGACACTCATCCAAGACCAAGAGAACCTTGTGTTTATCGCAGAGTTCCCTAACCGCCTGAAACCACGATGCCGGCGGGAAGATCATCCCCCCCACAGAAACAATCGGCTCAACCAAAAAGGCCGCGAGGTCATTGTCTGCCTCCATAACCTGATCAATCGCCTCCAACGACGCGGAGATCTCCTCGGCTGTCCACTGTGCGGTCGGCGCAGGCACAGAAAGCACCTCCGCCACCACCGGGCGGGCATAGCGACCAGCGAAAGTGACACTCTGCGCACCAAGGGTCAAACCATGATACCCCTTGTCAAAACACAGAACACCGGCCTTTCCCTGCATGCTCTTGGCGTACCGCAAACAAAACTCCACCACTTCAGCCCCAGTACTGAGGATGATGCTGGATGCCTCCATATCCTGGCTGATCTGGTGCAACTGACGCGCACAATCCACTACCTCTCCAGACACCACTGAAGTGCTCGTGTGGACAAGACGAGCAGTTTTTTCGCGAATCTGAGCCTGCACCTCCGCGTTACAGTGCCCCAACACGGTGCAAAACTGACCGGACGTGAGGTCAAGGTACCTTTTTCCGTTGGTGTCGAAGACATAACTACCCTGACCTCGATCCATGACCGCAGATGAGAAAGGTATGACTGGAATGAGGTGACTGGGTTGACTCATGTTAATCCTTTTCTACAACGAACTGTTTGAGTAGCCGAGCACTGTCTGACTCAAGTTGGGCTCGACTCTCGCCTTCGAGGATGAAGTACCCCCGCTGCATAAGCGTGGGCCCGTCGGTGACTCGATCCATATGCTTGCCGAGACAATGTTCCTCATACTTGACAAGCGGAAAATCCTCCCGCACACGCTCAAGGCGAGGAACACTGACAACCGTACCGTCTCGGAAGTCGAAGTATCGAATGAGCAGGCTTCTAGTCGCCATAGGTTGAAAGGAGTAGCCCAAGCCCAGCGACGGCACCGCAAACTTAGTGAACTCCCGAACCGGGTCAACGCCGGTCGCGAGCGGAGTGAAGAGATCATGGAGATGATGCCCCGATGGCCGCGCTGACACCTCGACGACGAACATACTTGCCCCATCCCACAACAAGTCCGCATGCAAGAGGCAACTCTCAAAACCAAGAACCTCCACGACAGCTTGCATCATGGTATTCGCACGCTCCTTCACCAGAGCGTCCCGGTCGCTATCCGCGACCGAATAGTAGCCGACCGCCTGCCTATACGGCAAAGGCGTGATGATCTTCTCGCGAAGAAGGATAACCTCCAAGCGTCCACCCACCACCGCCGCGTCCATGCCATACTCGACGCCCGCAGCGAACTCTTCAACAAGCATATCTTCATCTGCGGGGAGCGCCTGGCCAAGATGACGCTGCAGGGCTGACCAAGTCTCACAAATGACAACAGCTCGACTACCTGAGCCGAACCGCGGCTTCACAACCACAGGAAAGCTGGGCGGCATCTGGGCAAGAACTCCGCCGGACGGGACCAGAATGCAGAACGATGATCGAAGCCTCTGCGCCTCCAGCAACTGGTGAAAACGATACTTATCGGTGCAATTCCTAGCCCCGACAGCAGTGACGCCTGGGAGATGATAATGATCATTCACAACCCCCGTGGAGGTCAAGTACCTTCCAATGGGTACCGGCAACACCACATCCGGTGCATCACCAAGCGCGTCTATGACAAGTTCGGGCACCGTTATGTCAACGACATGACTCTCGTCGGCGCTCGCAAGCCCATCAGCCTGGGGATTCCCATCCAATGCGACAACGCGAATACCCAGGTCATGCGCCACCCGAATCGCGTGAATCGACTCGCTACTCGCACCAACAACTGCTGCCCTCAAAATATGACCTCTCGCACGTGACATGACCCAACCCTCCCGTGAACCTTTCGAATCCTCACCCAATCCGTAGACGAAAGCACCCTACCCGCTCAGACCGCGGCGCGAGAACACAAAACGCACCCAAAGTCAGATGATATCCCATGTCAGAGGCGTTCCCATAGTAGCGTCCCGAGTGAATCGCCTGCCCATGACTGCATCAAGGAAGACTGGCTCAAGACCACCTGCCGGGCGAATTGAACGCACATTGACATCGGTTAGCACATCACCTGCATGAACATCTTTGACCACATAGAGCGACCGCCTCAAGCGCAGAGACTCCGACTCCCCCTTGGTTGGAGTGAAGCAGACTTCACCAAGTGATTGCCAAGCACGGAGAGACTCCTCCGCCAAGGCAGTCAACTCGTGCGGCTCCAGCGAAAAATCCGAATCCACCCCGCCATCACTGCGAGCCAGTGTCACATGTTTTTCTAGCATGCTCGCACCCAGCGCAACGGCCGCCACAGCGACACCAATGCCCGCAGTGTGATCTGACAGGCCAGCCACAACGCGCCAAGCGTCACGGATCACCGGAATCGTTCTCAAATTCGTCTCCGCCGGAGAGGCCGGATAGGAAGAGGTGCAGCCCAGAATCACAACCTGATCATTGCCCTCCGCTCGAATCGTTCGCACAGCCAGATCAATGTCAGACAGGTTGGCGGCACCCGTGGATATGATGACCGGTTTGCCCGCTTGGGCGACCCTACGCAGCAACGGAATATCACCAATCTCCAAAGAAGCGATCTTATAAGCCGGCGCGTCTAGGTCTCTCAACAGATCCACGGCAGTGAAGTCAAACGGACTTGAGAAAGGAACCAAACCGTGCTCGCGGGCTCTGGCGAAAATCTGCTCATGCCATTCCCACGGCGTATGCGCCTGATCGTACAGCTTGTACAGGTTGGCGCCAGCCCACAATTGGTGATCATCTGTGATCCGAAAAGCTGGCAGATCCACATCCACAGTTATCGTGTCGGCACGATAGGTCTGGAGCTTGACCGCCTGAGCCCCGCTTTCCGCGATCGCGTCAACAATAGCCAAGGCACGCCCAAGGTCACCATTGTGATTCCCCGACATCTCAGCCACAATGAATGGTCTGTAAGCTTCCCCAACATGATGCTCCGCAATTGTCACTTCTCGTTTATCGCTGGTTGATCCCATGCCTTTATCCTACCAACTCGCCTTCGTCAGAAACTACGAGGGGTCGTGACTAGTCGTTGCGCAGACCAGGCAGCGTCCCATCCCTTTCAGCCCAAGGTCAGGCGACCCGCACAACAAATCCTATCCATGACCCGCAACTGGCTGGCCTCGGGTATCACTCTCTCTTCGCGACAGCTGACCACTCACTGATGGTCTGGGCGATACGAGCAAGGGGCCAACCATGCCGGAGATCAGTGTCTTCTTTGGTATTCGGATCACCATGTTCTGGGATGACAACGATCCAGCTCACTTTCACGCTGAGTACGCGGGATTTAGGGCGCTTATCGACATCGGAACTGCATCGGTGCTTCGAGGCGCGGCGCCGGGTTGACAGCTTAGGCTCGTCTTGGCCTGGTGCGAACTCCATCGAGATGAACTCCTACGAGCCTGGTCTCGGGCAAAGGACAATCAGCCAATCGGTTCTATGGACCCGCTGAGATAAGGAGAACGACAATGGCTACAGCATACTGGCCTGAGATCGCGCAAGCCCTGCCGGGTCCAGACTTCACGGTGTTTGCTTACTTCACCGACGGAACAGTCCGAAGCTACGATGCGAAACCACTGCTCGCCCGCGGCGGTGTCTTCGCACCGCTGCGCGACGAGGGAACTTTCGTCAGCACCGTGACTGTCAGCAACGGAACCATCGCCTGGACCATCACCAACGACCACAACCCCGCAACCGTACTTGACGTGGACCCTTTCAGCGTTTATGCCTCTCAGGTCGTTCCTGACCCACTCCAAGCAACCCGCCCAACCGACTAGTCGACATGCGGCCCTAGGGAATGCCCTGACCCCAGATTTGAGAGATGCCTCCCCGCAACGAAGGCCGCCGGACGCTGCTCGCTCACCCCCAAGAGAATCGCCGCCCAGAACTCGCGTGAGCCGGTCAGAGCTCCGCGATGTCTTCTAGAGAAAGCCCCGTCAGTTCACTGACCTTGCCAGCAGGCATCCCAGCCTCCAGCATTGCCTGCGCCACCTCACGTCGCGCCCGCTGGACGCCCTCAGCAGCCCCCTGCGCCTGAATCGCATCCTGCCTGGTCCGGATCTGCTCCTCGCGCCGCTGCAACTCTTCCTCCCGGACGCGCGCCTCTTCCTCCCGGACACGCACCTCCTCATCCCGGACACGCACCTCCTCATCCCTGACACGCACCTCCTCATCCTTCACTCGCCACTCCTCCTCTCGGCGACGGGTTTGCGCCTCGTTGCTGATCCGGTCTCGTTTGGCTCGGTCGAGAGACAGGTAGGCGAGGTACATGTCCCGACTCTGATTGAAGCGTTCGACCTCCTCGGCAGCGTCAGCGATGACAGGATCAAGTTGTGCAATCATGTGTAGCTCCTCCCTGGTCTGGACCGCCATGAACCGCAGCCACTTCCATAGTAGTGTCCCATCATCATATAGTGGTAGCTTGGGTAACTCAAGAATGTTGATTTGCAGCGCATCGGTCAATTCAAGTCCCCGGTCAGGATCCAACAGACGAAAGTGGGAACTGAACACGCCATCCTTGTCCGGGAAGACCACAAAGCCAGTGATAGCGACCGTAATTGCCTGAGTCAGCTCCTCATAATCGCGACCCGTCGAGAGCTGAGTGGACAACATGCCAGCCGCATAGTACGCCAGTCGCTTTCGGAACCCAGCCTGCTCGAGCACCTGCACCTCCACGTTGATGTCGCGACCGCTGACCGTCCGTAGACGCACATCCACAACACCCTGTTTGTCCTGTGAGTGCGACGCCGGAAGATGTGGATCGATGATATCCACCTCAGCCAAGTCCTCATGCGGAATGTCAAGCACGCTCTCCAGAAAGGACCGCAAGGGCGCGCTGCGATGCGGGTTTCCGAACACCGCCTTGAACATCCGATCAAAATGCGGTGGCACGAACAATCTCATACATGACTCCTTGTCTCGGCTCATCGCATGTGAGCCTCCACCCTTGACCATGTAGAAAATGCGACCTCCCGTGTCGAATCGCCCCCATCTGTGCATAACTTTTTGTCAACCGGCTCAAGCTGTGGACAAGCGCACAAGACCGGCTCTACCGGCGTGTCGGCGCTTCTCGTTCAATCTCGGGAGGCGATCCTGAATTGACGGCTCCATCCCACCTGTTTGGACACCGAGCGAATCACCCCAACTCAGGGCCATCCCTGACTCAGCCCGACGACTCAAAGGCTCACCTGCCAGGTCTTGGCAGGCTGGTGTACAGTCGGACTCATGACGCACGATGCCGAAGCCGCTTGGCCACTGACCGGGACCGACCAGGGCTACTATCCTGGACCGAACCCGACCACACCTCCCACCCAGATGCCTCTGGCTCCGATGACCACACCCAACCAGTACATGCCGATCATGCCGGCGACGAGCCACTCCAAGGGCATGAGCCCTGGTCTTCGACTGGGTTACATCAGCGCCATCCTCGGTCTCTCCATCCCCTTGACCGCCATCGCCACTTCCATGATCGGGTTCGTTGGGCTGGTCGTCGTCTGGGCGGGCATCATCATGGTCACAGCAATCGCCTTCGGCCTCACTGGACGCACCAAGTAGCGACTGACCCCAGCCTCACCGCTCGGCGTCAAAGGCGACGAGTGGATCCCCGATCACACAGTGTCACCGGCACAATGACGGACTTGCGGCGCGCCGCTTTGCCGGACAACTCGTCCAAGACGATCTGTGCCCCGATCGCGCCCTGCTCATAGGGATGCTGCGCCAAGGTGGTCAGCCCGAAGGGCGCGGCCAGGTAATGGTCGTCAATACCGATCACGGAAACATCGTCTGACACCCGCAAACCATGGTGCTGCAACGACAGCACCGCTCCGATGGCCATCTCATCGCTGGCCGCAAAAATCGCCGTTGGCAGGGGCGCGCCTGACTCGATCAAGGCGTCCATCTGCTCGCCCGCCGTGGCCACGGAGAACCAGCCAGGCACAACTCGAGAGGGATCGTAGTCGACACCAGCCTGACTCAATGCCTCTCTATATCCGCGTAATCTGCCTTGCGGAACAGACGGATTGAGACCACGATCTGCCTCTGCGCCGCCCGTCAGATGAAGAATGTCGCGATGACCGAGATCGAGCAGGTGTTGAGTCGCCTGCCGGCCCGCCTGTTCCTCGTCAATCCCCACCCGGCGCACCCCACGCACCGGAGTGCCGACGACGATCGTGGGCAGGCCAGTCGAACGCAACTCCTCACGCTCCTCCACGGAGAAATCGAGACACAAGGCCAACACCGCGTCGCCACGATGACGCAGCAAGGAACGCCGGAAGACCCGCGACCGATCCGCGTCTTGGCAGCCCAGGTTGAACAAAACCATGTCGTAATGGGCCTCGCGAAGAACCGAGTCCACACCCTCCAGAACCTGAGAATAGAACCAACCCGCCACCGACGGCACCACCACAGAAATCGCCATCGTTCGACCGGTCACCAGCCCAACGGCGGCCATCGAGTGGACGTAACCCATGTCCTTGGCCGCCTGCTTGACCCGTTCACGCGTTTTGGGGGAAACATTGGGCAGATCTCGCAAGGCCCGCGACACCGTCGATGCGGACAGGCCAAGCGAGGCCGCCACATCCTCAAGACCCACCATGATCCTCCCCGAAAAGCTACGACAGTGCCCTTATTTTAGCGTCCCGCGACTCAGCCCTTGGTCGAACCGGCCAAAAGCCCACGCACAAAGAAACGTTGAAGGGCGAAGAAGACGATCAGCGGCACAATGATGGCAAGGAAGGTGCCCGCCGTCAACAGATACCACTGTTGCCCATAGACTCCAGACAAGTCTGACAGCATCTTCGTGATCGGGGCGTTCTGACCCGACGTGAAAATCGTCGCCACCAGCAAGTCGTTCCACACCCACAAGAACTGGAAGATCGCATAGCTGGCGATGGTCGGCGTCGCCAAAGGCAGAGCCACCCGGAAGAAGACCTGGCCATGGCCAGCGCCGTCGATTTGCGCGGCCTCCATGACGGAGGTCGGGATCGCGGCCAAGGAGTTGTGCAACATGAAGATGGCCAGAGGCAGGGCCGACATGGTGTGGGTGATCCACACTTGGGCGAACCCGTTGCTCAGTGAATTCGCGGCGAATCCCGGAAACAGGTGTAGGCCACCGACAGACACGCCTCCGGTGTAGAGCTTCAGCAAAGGGACGAGCAGCATCTGCAAGGGCACGATCTGCAGAGCGAAGATCGCGATGAAGAGGATGTTACGGCCCTTGAAATCGATCCAAGCCAAGGCGTAGGCCGCCAGCAGTCCCAGCACAATCGGGATGATCGCCGCAGGCAGGGTGATGGTGATCGAATTGAGCAGGGCCTTGATCACCGAGATGCCCGAAGTGAAGTCCAGCGTCTGAGCATAGTTGCTCAGCGTCACCTGAGGATGGGCGAAGAAGGTCCACCATCCTGATGTGGTGATGTCGTCGGCCGGTCTGAACGATGAAAGAAACAGCCCGAAAGTGGGCAGGGTCCACACCACGGCGATGATGATGGCGCCGGCGGTCGCCCATGGACTCGACAGCACTTGGTGAGTACGACGATGAGGCCGATGAGAAGCGGACACGGCGGTGAGTGTTGACATCAGCTATCCTTCCTCAACGAGCGGGCGTTGTATGCGATGAACGGAATGACCAGGATGAAGATCAGCAAGGCCAGAGCAGCGGAGTGCCCGGACTGGGGCGGCAGGAGCGAGAATTGGCGCACCATCTCGTAGCCGAGCACCGAACTGCTGTTCTGACCAGCGGTCGTGACTGCGATGATGTCGTAGACCTTCAGAGCCGTGATCGATATCGTCACCCACACCACGACGATGGTCGGACGGATGACCGGAATGATGACGTTGACGAAGCGACGCACGGACGAGGCGCCGTCCAATTGGGCCGCCTCGATCAGTTCCGCCGGCACGCCTTTGATGGCAGCCGACAAGATCACCATGGCGAAACCCGTCTGGGACCACACCAAGATGATGATCAACAAGAACATGTTGAGCGGATAGTGCTGCAGCCAGTTGACGGGCTGACCGCCGAACCAAGCCACGATCTGGTTGAGCAACCCGATCTGATTGCCCTGACGGTAGTCGTAAAAGAACTTCCAAATGATCGACGCGCCGACCAGCGATATCGACATCGGCATGAAGATCAGCACCTTGAGAAACTTCTCACCGCGTGAGCGGTCCACCCACAAGGCATAGACCAGTCCCACGAAGGTGGCGGCGACTGGCGCGATCACCACCCAGACGATGGTGTTGATCAGGCTGCTCAGGCCGCCGCTGCCCCCGGCCGAGAAGACCCAGGCGAAGTTGTCCAGACCAACGAAGGTCGTCCCGCTCTTGTCCATGAAGGCGGACACGATCGTTCTCAGCGTCGGGTAGATCAAGCCCACCGCCATCATCAACAAAGCGGGTGAGACGAACAAAGCCAACTGGATCAGACGACCCCGGCCCTTGGATGAGCGAGCGTCCAGCCAGAACAGGCCACCGCCGAGCACAGCCCCGAGCAAGAAGACCCAGGCCGCCCCCTTCTCCAATCCGAGAACGGCCAGGACCACCACCGGCACGCCGATAGCGATGGCCGCCCGCACCCAGCTGAGTCCTCTTCCTGATCGCGGCACCACTTCGATGAGGAAGATGACGGCGCCGACGACGACGAGAAAGGCCACTATCACGATCGGTATCTGGACCAGTTGGGGCAACCCAGCCAGCCAGGCGAAAAACGCTTGCATGTCTCAATGTCCTTTCTCGTCGTCATCGATTCTCATGAGATCAGGCGTCCACCCATGCGGCCTGCATCTGCCCGAGCACAGTCGCCTGGTCGCTTCCGTTGATCCAATCCACCGTGCCCCGCCAGAACGCTTGCTGAACCACCGCCGGCATGGCGTCGCCCGCGCCGAAGCGGAAGGTGGTCTGCGGATCGGTCAAGGTGGTGATAGCTCCGGCGAGCAGAGGGTTGGCCTCTTTGGAGACGTCAACGCCTTGGTTCGCGGTGATGAAGGTCGCGTTCGGCACTGTGATCAGTGAGTTGGCGTAGTCCGCCGACGCCAGATAAGCCATGACTTTCTGCACCTCTGGACGGTCAGAGAAGGCCGCTGCGAAGTCACCTGAACCCATGGCGGTGGCCTTGCCCGCCACCGGAGGCATCATGAAGGCCCAGATGTCTCCATCCGGCGCTACCTTCGGAGTCGCGCCGGCAGCCGTCTTGGCAGTGGAGAACGAGGCCTGAAGGAAGGTGGCCTGGTTGGTCAGGGCGCACTCACCCGAGGCCAGCGGGATCGCCACATCACCGAAAGCGGTCGAGTTGATGGACGCGACATCGCCGAAGCCCGCGTTGACATAGTCAGGGTTGAGCAGAATCTTGCCCAGGGCGGTATAGGCGTCGACGATCGGCTGATCGGTGAACTTGACGTCGCCTGACACCCACTTGTCATAGGTGTCCCCACCCGAAGCGGACAGGACATACTCCGCGATCTGGTCGGTGCCCGGCCATCCTGACGAGTCACCGGAGTTGAAACCAGCGCACCACACCGGCTTTGACGTCTTGTCGCGGATCGTCTGAGTGAGGGTCATCATCTCGTCCCAGGTCTTCGGAACACTCACTCCCCAACTGGCGAACTGGGCCGGGGAATACCAGATGTAGCCCTTGACGGCCGCATCCAGAGGAACAGCGTACTGCTGAGAGCCGACCGTGCCGTAGCTTTGCCAGTCTTCCGAGAAGTTCTTCTTGACTTCGCTCAAGGTCGTGGCGTCGAGGGGCTTGACCTTGCCGGTGTCAACAGCGGCCTTCATCAGACCAGGCTGTGCGAACACAGCAATGTCGGGCAGTGAGTTGCCCTGGATTTTGGTGGAGATGTTCGTTGTGAAATCACGGTCACCGGTGTACTGGATCGTGATCCCATTGGCCTTGCCCCAGGCCTCCCAACTGGCCTCCCACTGGGCGGCCTCGTCACCGATGGGGGTGCCATACATGGTCACCGTGGCGCCCGCCGCGTTCCCGGCGCCAGAACTTGAGTCACCCGAGTTGTTCGCGCTCGGCTGATCACTGGCGCAGCCGGCCAGAGCAAGGGCAAGGGCGGCCGCGATGGACGCCCCGTAGATAAGGCGATTCTTCGCCATGAAAACTCCTTTGTACATTGCAGCGTCATAGACAATCGGGTCAGTCATAGTCCCGGCGAACCCTCATGACCGGGCTCACACAAGTCAGCGTAAAACATCATCCTTCGAATTGCAAACGTTGGCAGCAAACGTTACCATTCCGTTATGGACACATACTTGGACCGCCGCCTGGATGAGGCGCGGGCCTTCCTCTTCGATCTCGACGGTGTCCTGACCCCGACCGCCGAGATCCACAAACGCGCCTGGACTCGTCTGTTCACCCGCTTCTTGGCCCACCATCCATCAGCGCGACCGTACACCGATGAGGACTATTACCGGCTCGTTGACGGGCGTCGCCGTTACGACGGAGTCAGGGCCGTGCTCGACTCCCGAGGCATCCACCTGCCACCTGGGCAGGCGACTGATTCCGGCTCGCTGACCAGCGTGTGTGGCTTGGGAAACCTCAAGGATGGGCTCTTTCTCGACGAGTTGAGGGCCCGACCGATCGACCCCTATCCGGGATCG
>JAITVA010000188.1 GCA_031286045.1 Propionibacteriaceae bacterium
TAGGTCAACTCACGCACGGCGGCGTACTGCGACCGCACCTCCGGTTGGGGCTGTCCGGTGAAGACCTGGGACTCGGCGATCGGCCAGACCGGCGGACGATCCTGACCCGACAGCACCCAGGCGGCCTGGCGGGCAGCCCCGATGGCGACGTACTCTCCGTCGGGCGGCACGATGACGTCGTGGCCGAAGACGGTCGGGGCGATGGCGCGCGTGGCCGGTGACTTGGCGCCGCCGCCGATCAGGAAGACCCGCTTGGGTTCGAGTCCCAATCGCACCATGGCGTCCAAGCCATCCGCCTGGCAGCACAGCAGACCTTCGACGAAGGCGCGTGCCAGGTTGGTTCGGCTGGCGTTACCCAATGTCAGACCGATCAAGGATGCCGTAGCGTGAGGCTTGTTCGGGGTGCGCTCGCCCTCGAAATACGGGACCAATGTGATCCCCTGGGCCCCTGACGGCGCGTCCAGAGCCAGACGAGCGACCTCGTCATAATCCAAACCAAGCATGGTCGTGGCGGCGTCGATGATGCGCGAGGCGTTGAGGGTGCAGGCCAGAGGCAGATAAGCTCCGGTGGCGTCGGCGAAACCCGTGACCAGACCGGTCTGATCCGACAGTGCCACAGGACTGATGGCGCTGACCACGCCGGAGGTCCCCAAAGAGATCGACACGTCACCGATCTGAAGGCCCAAGCCAAGTCCAGCGGCGGCGTTGTCACCGGCGCCCGGACCGATCGGCGCGCCCCAGCTTGTCGTCCCACCCGCCTGATTCGGGCCGAGCACACGCGGCAGGATGGGTTGGGCACCGAAGGCCCGCTGCAACAGATCGAGGTCGTACTCATTGGTGAAGGGCGACCAGTAACCGGTGCCCGAAGCGTCTGAACGATCGGTGAAGAGGGCCGTCAGATCGCCGTCGCCACCTTGCGACTTGGGCCCGTGACCAGCGATGCGCCAGCTCAACCAATCATGCGGCAGACACACTGCCGCCACCCGGGCAGCATTGTCGGGCTCATGGTCGCGCAACCAGCGCAGCTTCGTGATCGTCAGTGAGGCGACCAGGACCGAGCCGCAAGCCTGCGACCAAAACTTCGCCCCCGCGGCCCGATCCCCGTCTCCAGCTTCGAGAATCAATTGTTCAGCGGCCTCGGCTGAACGCGTGTCATTCCACAGCAGGGCGTCGCGCACCACCTCGCCGTCAGCGTCGAGACAAACCATGCCGTGCTGTTGGCCGCCGACAGCGAGAGCGGCGACATCCTCAAGGCCGCCGGCTGACCTCACCGCTTCTTGAAACGCTGCCCACCAATGATCGGGATGGATTTCGGTGCCATCGGGATGGCTGGCCTTGCCGAAGCGCACCTGCGCTCCGGTCTCAGCGTCACGAATAACAACTTTGCATGATTGGGTCGAGGTGTCGATCCCAGCGACGAGCGGCATGTCTTCTCCTTGATTGGCGCGTCTTCGCTGAGTCGCGACCGACGCGATGAGGGTTGAGTGGATGAGAGAGAGAAAGGGCGTCCCCCAGACCAGGCCGTGGAGCCTGGTCTGGGAAACACCCCCGTGATATGGCCTTGGGCAAGCTCAGCGGCCCGGACCACGTCGTCAATCAGGAACGAGCGCCCAGCAGGTGCTCGGTCGCGATCTGGTTCAGGCGCACGAAGCCGTAGCCACGCTCCGCCAACGCGTCCGGGTCGACATCTTCATAGGTCGAGCGGTCGGCCATGAAAGATTCGACGGTCTCACCGGGAGCCAAAGTCGGCTCGGCTAGGCCGATGACGCCGACGGTCTTGAGCAGTTCCTGAACCTCAGGATCGGCGCGGAAGGACTTCGCGCGCTCCCTCAGCATGAGGTACATGGTCATGTTGGCTTTGGCTGAATCCCAGACACCCTGCTCATCCTCAGTGCGCGAGGGCTTGTAGTCGAAGTGGCGCGGGCCGGTGTACCTCGGGCCACCGTTCGGGAAGCCGTTCTCCAGGAGGTCGACGGTGCCGAAGGCGCTCATCAGATCGCCATGGCCGAAGACCAGGTCTTGGTCGTACTTGATCGACTTCTGACCGTTGAGGTCGATGTGGAAGAGCTTGCCGCACCACAGCGCCTGAGCGATGCCATAGGTGTAGTTCAAGCAAGCCATCTGCTCGTGGCCGACCTCGGGGTTGAGGCCGATGATGTCGGAATTCTCCAGCTGGTCGATGAAGGCGATGGCGTGGCCGACTGTCGGGAGCATGATGTCACCACGGGGCTCATTCGGCTTCGGCTCGATGGCGATGCGCATGTCGTATTTCTTCGACTTGATGTAGCTCGCGACGGTGTCGATGCCCTCGGCATAACGAGACAAAGCTGCGTTGTAGTCTTTGGAGGAGTCGTACTCGGCGCCCTCGCGCCCGCCCCACATGACGAAGGTGCTGGCGCCAAGGTAAGCGGACAGGTCGACGTTGCGCAACACCTTGCGCAGGCCATAACGACGCACCTGACGGTCATTGGAGGTGAAGGCGCCGTCCTTGAACACCGGGTGCGAGAAGGTGTTGGTGGTCACCATCTCGCAGACGATGCCGGTCTCGTCGAGAGCCTTCTTGAAATCGGCGATGATCTTGTCACGACCGGCCTCATCAGTGCCGAAGGGGACGAGGTCGTCATCGTGGAAGGTGATGCCCCAGGCGCCGATCTCGGCCAGCTTGTGCACGATGTAGACCGGGTCCATGATCACACGGGTGCCGGTGCCGAACTGGTCTTGCGCGGGCCAGTTCACGGTCCACATGCCGAAAGAGAATTGGTCCTCTCGGGTCGCAGTTGGAATAGACATAGACGAAAGCCTCCTTCAGGCTGAAGAGTGTCCGATGGAGACCCTCTCGCCTCCATTAGTTCTATGGATGAACATATTCCTTCCTGCGCCATTTTTCAACATCTGTCACCACGTTTCCGACAACATCGGTCCCAGGTCGTCTCCCTTCCCATGACACTCCTGAAAGCTTGTGGTCCGTGTCGGTCGCCCAGACGGCAACTAGCCCCCAGCGACGAGGAGGAACGCTATCCTAGGTCACAGTCGGCGCAGAGACACTGCGCTCACCAGACCACCATGATGACCGATCTCCTGCCCGCATCACCGACGCGCACCCGACGCCCTCGGCCCTCGGCTGCGACCACGATCACACGGGCGGGCCAGAAGTCTCTGCGCCAGAACAACCTGTGTCTAGTCCTAGCCCAGATCGCCACCGCCGATCATGACCTGCCGCCTTCTCGGGCCGACTTGGCTGACCGTAGCGGGCTCACCAAAGCCACAGTGTCATCGCTTGTCAATGACTTGATCGAAGCAGACCTCGTGACCGAACTGACGCCCAGCGCGCCCCGAGGCGCCGGGAGACCCGCCACTCCCCTGGCCCTCGCCGCCGGCACCACCGTCGGGCTCGGGCTGGAGATCAACGTTGACTTCCTTGGCCTACGAGCGGTCGATTTGACCGGCGCGATCATCGACGAAAGTTTCGAACAGATCGACGTCCGTCGACAGGGCCCCGACGTCGCTTTCGACCGACTGGTCAATCTCGCCGTCCCCATGCTCGCACGGCTGGCCGATCGGTCCATCAGGGTCATCGGCGCCTGCCTGGCCCTGCCTGGCATCGCTGACCACCCGGCCGGGCCACTGCGACTGGCTCCCAACCTCGGTTGGCATGACATCGACGTGCGCCACCTGATGGCCCGGGCCTACGAACGCCTCATCGCGACAGACCCGCGAGCTGGATCGGGCGGCCTCGAGTCGCCCTTTTCCTCACCCTGCGCCAGCAGTGAAGCGAACCAGGCGACTCAGACGATCCAGACTTGGCTGGTCGAGCGCCTAGTGATCGACAATGAGGCCAACCTGGCGGCCCGCACTGAGATCGGCCGCCACCGAGACACCTCGTTCATCTACGTGTCGGGCGAGGTCGGCATCGGCGCCGCCATCGTCGTCGACGGCCAAGTCTTCTCAGGTCTGCACGGATGGGCTGGCGAGATCGGGCACATCATGGTGGATCCCCACGGACCAGTCTGCGCCTGCGGCGCCAAGGGCTGTCTCGAAATGTACGCCGGCAAGCGGGCCTTGATGCTCGCCGCCGGACTCGACGGCAACGACGACATTCACGCGTTGACATCGGCTCTGGCGTCCGGCTCCCCCGCCGCCCGCGCAGCCCTGGCCCAAGCCGCCCAGGCCCTTGGCATCGCCTTGGCCAACTGTGTCAACCTAGTCGACGTCTCCCGCATCGTCCTGGGCGGCAGTTTCGCCGCCTTGACACCGGCACTCAGCCCTAGCCTGGGCCAACACATCGCCTCCCGGGTTCTGTCATCGCGCTGGGTCGGCGCCGACCTCGATATTCGGGCCTCTCGGTCCGGCAGTTACGCCGCCACCACTGGTGCCGCCCTGGCCGTGCTCGACCACGCCATGGCCGATCCGCAGTCGGCCTTGTGGAGCACCATCGCCTGAGAAGCCGGGCTCCGCGCCATTCAGACACCCGGACATCAGACTCCCCCGAAGCGGCGGTCCCGACCGGAGTACACCTCGATGGCCCGCCACAGATCACGTCGATCGAAGTCCGGCCACAAGCGATCGAGGAAGACCAACTCGGCGTAGGCGCTCTGCCAGATGAGGAAGTTCGATGTGCGCTGCTCGCCAGACGACCGCACGAACAGATCGACGTCAGGAAGGTCTGGACAGTAGAGGTACCTGGCGAACCGAGCCTCGCTGAGCCGAGTCGGGTCGATCTTGCCCTGCGCCGCCTCCTCGCCGATCCGACGAACCGCGTCGACGATCTCAGAGCGGCCGCCGTAGTTGACACAGAACTGCAGAGTCAGGGTGGAGTTGTCTTTGGTGATCTCTTCGGCCTGTTCCAACTCACGGATGACCGAGGCCCACAATCTAGGCCGACGCCCGGCCCAGCGGATGCGCACCCCCAAAGCGTCCAGATCGACGCGACGACGGTGGATGGTGTCACGATTGAAGCCCATCAGCCAGTGCACTTCCGCAGGCGAGCGTGACCAGTTCTCGGTCGAGAAGGCGTAGACCGTCAGGTAGCGCACCCCAATCTCGATGGCGCCTTCGATGACGTCGAACAGCGCTTCCTCACCGCGTTCGTGGCCAGCGGTGCGAGGCAGCCCACGCGCCGTCGCCCAGCGCCCGTTGCCGTCCATCACAACGGCGACGTGGTTGGGCACCTTCAGCCCTTGCGGCGCCCGAGCCCCGGATGGATGAGGGGTCGGCGGGTGCTTGACCGGGTGTGTGTAGCCTGGGACCATGCAGCGATCCTACCCAGTCGACGATAGGAGAGCTGCTGAGGATGGGACATCGGCGTGGGGAGACTCACAGGGGCCTGGTCGCGATTCTGGTCGAGTCATGCGGACAACCGACGATCTTGCTCAGTTTTCCATGATGTGACCGGGTACCCTGGTTCCCGAAGCGATGGAGGGATATGGCCACGTACAACGACGAGGGCGTGGTCTTGCGCACCCATCGGCTGGGCGAGGCCGACCGCATCATCACCGTCTTGACCCGTCACCACGGCAAGCTGCGTGGCGTGGCCAAGGGCGTGCGCCGCACGTCCTCCAAGTTCGGCGCCCGACTGGAGCCCTTCGCCCAAGTCGAACTCCAGATCACCGAGGCGCGCAGCCTGGACATCTTCACGTCGGTCGTCTCGCGTCATCTGTTCGGCAAGGATTTCATCGCTGACTACACTCTTTACACCGCCGCCGAGGCCATGGTCGAGGTCGCTGAGAAGCTTATCCCCGAAGAGGGAGTGCCCGCCCTGCGCCACTATCTCTTACTTGTCGGCGCGCTGAAAGCCTTGGCCGAAGGCACCACAGATGGTCCCCGGCCAGCGGCCATGGTGCTTGACTCCTATATCCTGCGTGCCGCCAGCTGGGCAGGGTACGCTCCCCAACTGGACGCCTGTGCCATCTGCGGCACACCCGGTCCCCACAGCTTCTTCCATCCCGCCTCGGGCGGAATGGTCTGTCTGCGCTGCCGTCCGCCAGCATCGGCCGCCGTCAGCCCAGTCGGATTGGCCTATCTCAAAGCGCTGACGACCGGTGACTGGCCCGTCACTCGCACAGCCGCCCCCGCGCGCGTGGCCGAGGCCTCGGGCCTGGTGCGGGCCTTCCTCAACTGGCACGTCGGACGTGGCATCGCCTCGCTGTCCCACATCGACGCCGGACAATTCGAACCACGACATGAGTGAGGCGGGGACGCCCACTGGGGCTCGATCTTCGCCATGAGCGTGGTG
>JAITVA010000251.1 GCA_031286045.1 Propionibacteriaceae bacterium
TCGCCCAAGCGGGATCATCCCCGCCTGAGCGGGGAGCACCAACCCGTTATCGAAGAACCCCAATCGATATTGGGATCATCCCCGCCTGAGCGGGGAGCACCGCGGTGGGTTGCGGGACAGTACACGGTCGGGCGGATCATCCCCGCCTGAGCGGGGAGCACCCCTCAGCGACTCCACCACCAAGTCCCGCGACGGGATCATCCCCGCCTGAGCGGGGAGCACCTTTTTGAACGTCCCATCTTCGAGAACGTCATGGGATCATCCCCGCCTGAGCGGGGAGCACGAGCGTGGCACGGTCCCGCAGAGCGCGGACCAGGGATCATCCCCGCCTGAGCGGGGAGCACGACATCCGGGACGCCGCCGACGCGTCTTACCGGGGATCATCCCCGCCTGAGCGGGGAGCACGCAGTGTTGGTGACTTTGTCGGCAGCGCAAGCGGGATCATCCCCGCCTGAGCGGGGAGCACATCCCAGAGATAATCAATACCGGGGTGGAGCTTGGATCATCCCCGCCTGAGCGGGGAGCACCCATCAACTCACCATGAGCCTCATCAAGTGCTGGGATCATCCCCGCCTGAGCGGGGAGCACGACCAGACTGTCATTGACAGTGCGGGGACGGCGGGATCATCCCCGCCTGAGCGGGGAGCACCCACCATGTCAGCCCGCTAGGGCGTCGATGGTGGGATCATCCCCGCCTGAGCGGGGAGCACCTCATCCGTCGACCGGATCACACGCACATCCCAGGATCATCCCCGCCTGAGCGGGGAGCACCGATCTTCTGTCCAGGGTTGGGTACAGCGTTGCGGATCATCCCCGCCTGAGCGGGGAGCACTCTTTCTGATTAGGAACTATATCCGAGAATCATGCGAAATGGGATCACTTGCTCGGTTTCCCGTGGCGGCGTCCCATCCGCCATTTTGCTTGATTGCTCCATCCTGGACGAAGACTTGAGTCGGTCGCATGAGCACCACTCCCTTCTTGGCTAGGGCGCATCATGAGTTGGATCCCGTCAAAATCGGTTGGCACCCAGTCGTGGCGATGCACTTTGAATTGTAGGTGCTGTTCGTTTCGTGCACTGTAAACCATGATCGCGCGCCCATCCTTGACCATGTCGACTGTGTTTTGCCACAGCAGATCGCGTACCCGCGTGCTGACATGCCCGGTGAAGACGCCCGGACTGATCTCGAACAACCATCGGGTCAGATAGCCCCGCAGTCCGGGGGGACAAGCGGTGAGCACGAGAACTACCACGCGACATCCTCGCCATTTGTGGCCTCCGCTGGGGCATATGAGTGGCCGGCCTCGACCACTCCTTGGCGCTCGTCCCACAATTGCACAATGTCTGCGAGTGGCTCGGAGTCGGATTCTTGGCCAGAACCGGGGAGCAGCAGGCGACGAATGTCGCGAGCCGCGCGTGACATGATCCCACCATCGCGAATGGCGTCGCGCACCGCACGCCGGGTCGTTGCTCCGATGTCCTCGGGGTGGTCAGCGGTGACTGCGAAGGCGATGGGGATGGCGACTTCAGCCTTGTATAGGTCAGCGATGTCGTATACGAAGGAGCGCTCGTGACCTGTGTGAACAAACCCCAAACCCGGTGAACACCCCAAAGCGACGATCACGGAATGTGCCACACCATAGAGGCAGGTCGTTGCCGCTGATAGTGCACGGTTCACGTCGTCGGAGGCGTCAAAGTCAGCTGGGTCGTAGCTTCGTCCCCGCCAAGTGACACCCGTTGACCGGGAGGCGTCTCGATACACCCTCCGCACACGCGCTCCTTCCCGGCCGCGCAATTGTTGCATCGTCAGCCCGGACACATCCTCATTGGGGAATCGTAAAGCGTACATGTCCCGCGCGACACGCAGGCGACCATGACGGTTGGTCACGGCCTCGGCTTGGGCCTCAAGCAAGCGGGAACTGTGGGTCAGAGAACGGCCATGCGCGTAGTAGCGCACCCCCCGCTCGCCGACCCACACCGCCGTTGAGCCGCTCTCCGCCAAGAGCATCATTGCCTGGTGGCTGACGGATGACCCAGGACCGAGAATCAGGGCGCCCAGACTGGCTGCGGGAATGTGGACGGTCCCTCGCTCATCGGTGGCCGTGATGGCATTCGCGTCCCGGTTGACGATGCACCGTTCGACGTAGATGAAAGAGATCCTCTCCTCGGCGCGGACCAGTTCGTACAGTGGCGGAGGAGGAGTGCCGGGGATGGGTTTCATCGTGAATCCGAGGGTAGCGAAGCCAACGTCAGTAAGCCGCAGCCGAACGCCTTCGCATGGCCGATCCCATGGGTGAGCGCGTGCCGAAGCTTGGCCACATCGGTGATGCGAAGGACGCCATCAAATCGCGCTGTCACTAACGTGATCGGTTTGTCCGAATCGCGCTTGTGGAGAGACAGAGATCTGCGGTCAGACACAACCACTTGGGCGCAACCGAGATCGTCCAGTGGGACATCGAAACCGTTGCGAGCTGCCCTTGTGTCCTGGGCGGATGGTAGGCCAGGGGGAATCTCGACGGGAGGACAGTCAGTGTAAGCATCCGCACCGATGAGCCAGGAGGCTTGCTGGCGACTAGTGACGTGGCCAACCCGCTTTCCTGAAAGGTCTCTTGTGGCTGATGCGCGATCATGAGTCACTGTCCGCACGGGATTGGCTACGAGACGGAAAGACCATAGTTGACCTTCAGCGAGCCGAGAAAGCAGCCCGTCATAAGGTCGGGTCTGCCATGCGGGAGGACGATCGGGAAATCCGATCTGTTCATCAAGGCCCACCAGACTGGGCTCTGACTCGCTGAGGATGTAGAGCCAGGCAGGGCCACCAGGATCAAGATCAATCCGCCAGAGAGCACGGTTGCCTTGATCGGGCACACTCCACGACGGGAAACTTCCCGCGACAGCAGCGTGGACGCGGTAGGGGGAACCAAGCATCTGTCTCGTCGCACGGCGAGTTCTGTTGATGGGAAACCGAGTCAAATACATGTCATACCTTTTTCACAGCAGCGCCATGGGATCATGGAGTCCAACGACAGGGGCGGTGGTCTGATCAGAGACAAAAGCGGGGTTATGGACGACGACATGCTCGTCGTGGACCACGTCCCGCCAGCCGTATTGCCGTAGCTCAGGTGAGAAGCTCAACGGCCGGTCGCGGACGGTCTCTCGGGCCAGGTGAGGGGGGTCGCCCACCAGGCCATCACGGATCAACTCCAATTGGATCTCTGCAGCGTCGCGGTTGTTTTTATGACGCTGAAACCAAGTCGCCGCTTCCCAAGGGTGCTGCCGTAGCGCTGTGACGAGATCATCGTCGACCACTCCGAGAACGAGCTTCCCACTGGGCACACAGGAACGACGTCCGAGGAATAGGGGGAATGCTGGGCTGAGAAGGGAGCCCGCGATTCCATCAAGCACAACTCGATCAGCTTCGATAGCGGCAATGAACACGGCGTCGCTTAGGTAGAACCTCTCGGACAAAGGCATGGACTCGCCCTTCAGGTTGTGCGCGGTGTGGAAGTCTCTCAGGAGAACCCCGGGTTGATCAATCCGCACAGCGAAGCGAAGGTCGAGAAGATCCTCGATCGGGTCAGACCGGCGTCGGCCCTGCGCCGCCGCGATGAGGCCGATGACAGCGCTCTTGGTTGGCTCATGCCGGGTGTCACGTCGCGGAAAGCGGCTCTGAGCTCCCCAGGATTGCAGCGGACCGGCCAGCTTGAGCAGCAGAGTGCTCATGACTGACTCCACGACTGAATCACGGCGGACAGTGCCTCCTCAAGCTGTGGCAGCGACACCTGCTCGCCGAGTTGGCTGAGCGGTCCCGCGTCGGGCGAGCCGAGAATGACGAAGGACCGCGCGGGCCCCACACCAAACGCCTCGTCAAGAGCCTTCTCTTGTTCAACGAGAGCTTCGCAGGCCAGGGTGACACGACCTTTGTCGTTCGTGGGCTCGACGGGCCGCTCGAAGGCGTTGACCAAGCTGACCGGCTGGGTTTGACGGAGCTGGACGAGCACCGCCGCTGGCAGCGTTCGATTGGCGAAGGTGTTTTGCTTTCCTGTGGGCATCGAGGTGACAAAGGCGTTAGCGAAAGCACGCACGGCACGGGCGGTGGCCTCGACCGACTCGTTAAGGTTCTCCTTCAGCAGTGGGGCATTGATCGTCGCGTAACGATACAGCGTCGACGAAGTGAATTCGACAGTGCCGATCATTCCGGCGCCGGCACTGTCTTCCGCTGAGAGGTCATCCATGGCGGTGAAGTAATCGAACTCGGAGTCAGACTTGTGGACACCGATGGCGTGAGCCACCTGACAAGCGGCGTCGGAGTTCAGATCAGGCGCGTCGGCAACCATGCGGCCAAACAGAGCGATGTCGATGGCGTTGTCCGCCGAGCCTCGCTTGACTTTGAGGGCAGCTCTGGCCTGAGTCTTGTCGATAGTGGCGCCGTCGTTCTCAGCCTCAATGGCCAACTGTGCTAGCGTGCGTGCTTGATCATGACTGACAAAAAAGAGAGCGCCCGTGGTGGTCTTCCCGTTCTTGTCAGTGGTCAGTTTGAGACCAGCGCTGGCGAGTGCTTTGTTCGCCATTGCGCCGGCCTGTGAGGCGTACTCGGGAGCGAGTTGCCCGATCTGTGCTCCGACGAAGTCAACGAGGAGCTTGGTCCTCGTCCCAAGGTCGTCCTCATTGAGGAGGTCGGCAAACCTGGTTCGCGTGGCACGCTTCCAGGCCTGACTGGAGACACGTGCTCTGCGCACACCACCGAAGACAGCCGTCTTGGGTGACCCGGTGTCATCGCGGTTGATATTGCTCGGTGGGACGGATTGGAGAATGTGAAACTCAATGAAGAGTTGGTTGGGCATGTCATGCTTCTTTCTGGTTGGATTCGGTGGATTTGCTAGAAGATGAAGAGTGTGTGCCTGCGAAATCGCGGCCCCATGCACGTCGCACAAAGCCTGCCGACGACGGATACTGCAGGCTGAGGAACTGGGCGGCGAGAATGCCGTAATCCAGTGGGATCGCCGCTGCCCGAAGCTGGGTGATGAGCTGTCTGGCGTAGTGACTGATTTCGTCAAAGTCACTGGCGGTGCCGAGCGCAGCGAAGCGAGTCGGTAGCTTTCCGGTCGGATCAGAGGTCGATTGTTGTCTCTGTAAGCGCGCGACAGCCCGACCAAGTCCGAATTCTCTGCCGAACTGGTGCATGGCTGTGTTTTGTGACTGCTGATGAATCGCATAGAGAGTGAACGCCAAGTGTGCTGCTCGCTCGGCCGGGTACGGCTCATCTCTGGTCCCAACAAGATCCCCGGGGAAACCCTCGAACTCCATAAACCAAGTGTTCGGTGAGCCACCGGGTTCGGCGGCGGATTTACGCAATTCGGCGAGCTGAGCTTTTCCCTCCGATCGTGTCGGGTCGAGATACGCCGTTTGCAGGCGGGCGACTCGACGACCGACGAACTCCGCTAGTTCTCGCCCAGGGCTGATGTGGGATGTCTCGGTCATGACTTACTCCTTTCCTTGTGTTGCGATGGGGTCTGTGTCTGTGGTCAGGGGCAGGGTCCGTCGAAGGGCGCTGGAAAAGATGCGCGCGGCGACGCTGCTGGTCATCCATGGTGCTCTGGCGTCGTTGGTGGCGTGTCCGGTGAAGGCTTGCGGAGACGCTTGAGCGAGAAGATCGTCGCTGAGCCTGGTCAGAATCGTCCGCGCGGCTCGCCGCCATGCCTCGCGGGCGAGGATGGCATGGTCTTGCTGAGCGTCTTCGTCTCCAGACACGGGCTCAAGGTCGGCGAGCCAACGCCTGAACGCGATGTCTATGCTGTAGTAAGCAGCGCTGGTGGCTTGGTTGCGGGGGCCATCCGTGGTTTGAGAGTCGCCCCCCTCAGCGAGATAGAGGTTTCGAGCGAGGTACCCGAAGTGCCGCACTGCCTCGAACGTGTCAGCGACACAGGATTTCGCCAGTTCCACCAGCGGCGCGCCTGCGGGGGTGAGCAGGGCCGAGCTGACCAGAAGCGTGTCACTGACCACATCAGCGAATGTGGATTCCTGCGGTCCGTAGACCACGCCAGTGCTGCGTAGTTTCAGGACGTGGTCATCGGAGAGGACCCCGCCACCGTTGTCGCTGACCAAATAGGAGAGCCAGTCGAGGATTCCGGGACAGAGGTAGGGCTGGCCATCGACTCTGGTTGACCCAACCGTGGGCAACAGTGCGTCGAGACCTCTCCACAAGGCACGCCCGGCCTCGACCCTGAAAGGTAGATACACCATGGCTTCCTTCAGTGCCTTTTCTTGATTGGCGCTGCGACGCCATCCTGACAGTGGCTCGAGTTTGAACTGGTTGTGTGGTTTGAGCTTGTCCCCATTCGTGAGCACGACGCCCGTCACAGCGTTGTCCGCAAGCACCAAGCGCACTCGTCGGGACTGCCATGTGTAGAGGTCAGCCTGACCGCCCGGTTGCCGTTTCGCATCTCCAACCTGTTCGCCGGCCCGCTCCCAGGCGGGCAAATCATCTCCGCTGACCCACTGTGTTGGTTCGTCGGCTAGGCCCAAGCGAAGGTTGAGAAGGAGGGTGCTTGTGAGACGGTCTCCCTCCACTTGAACTCCGCCGAGTCGACCGGTCCACCCTGGGCCGATTGGGTAGCTCTTGCCGCCTTTGACCTCCGTGTCGCCAACCACCCCACTTTTGATCCCGGCGGTGTCGTAGGCATGCACGTGGATGAGCCAGCGGGCGGCTTCCGCAGTAGAGAGGGTGGTCGACGAAGGCCCTGACCTGGTAGTGAAGAAAGGGTGTCCATCTGGAACTTCAGCGACGATTTTCCCAACCGGACTGACTTCATGGCGTGGGGTGTGTAGCCCAGGCACCTGCATGAAGGGCGCATCGCCTCCGAAAAGGAAGAAGCGGTCATGCCAGCGCTCAAGGTAGGCGGTGATGTCACTCAGTGGCAGGTCGCTGGAACTCCAGAACCCGCCCCAAACATCCGCTGGTTCCTCATCTTCGTCAAAGTCAGCCGCAGTGAGGATTGCTCTCTGAAGGATAGCCAGCAGTATTCTGAAGATAGCGAATGCCTGGGTCGGCAACTCTCCCGCGATCTGCGTGATCTCGTTCGCGTGAGCGAACACAGTCGTCAAGGACTCGGTCGACACTCGGCCATCGGGCCACCGAACGTCGATCCAGGGTTCGTCGATGAGATTGAATGACGGATTCTCATTCATGGGGATCCTCCTTCAGCAGTTGCAGGCCAACGGCCTGATCGTAATGGAGATGAAAACTGTTGTCGGTCGAGATGGTCAGCCTCGCGTTCAAATCGCCATCGAGAACCAGCGGAAGCAGTCCGCGTAGCCAAGGCGAGGTCTGCCACCCAGGGAAGTTGCCTTGACGTTCGAGGGCGTCGATGACAGCGTCGATCACCCCGGGCTGATTCATCGCGAAAGGCAAGGCGACCGTGCATGTGGCGGCCAACCGGGCCGCCCGCCAAGACGGTTCGTTCCATGTGTCCAGGGTCAGATTCCGTGGTGATTCTTCCATGTCGTCTAGTGTGAACGAAGGGTCAGACATTTTTTGGAGATTGGGCCTCGGCTCCGAACGTCCCACCCAGGGCAGCAGTCGAACGACTCCATCGTCGCCGCGTTGCACGAGCACGACTTCGACTGAATCCGACGTGTCTCGAACCGCCGCCTGACCCCGTCGATTGTCATCGTCTGCATCTCTGAAATCAGCTTTGAGCAGACCGGTGACGAAGCGTCTCGGCAGCTTTGGTAGGAGGAAGGTTGACGCCTTGACGACCTTCGCGTCGCGTGCTATCATCATGTCCGCCGTCGCATCGCCCAGAGGCTGGCCCCATGGCTCGGGCAGATCAGGCGCTCCATCACCCCATTCGTACACAGCCTTCACCAGTGGCGCGATATCACTGGGAAGATGCAGCTCAACGTCACCGGTATTGGCCCGATGTCGTAAGGTGGCGATGGTACGCCAGAGCAGGGCCTTCTCGTAAACGGCAGTGACTCCGCGATCCAGTAATGGTGGCTCGGTCAACCAGTCGACGGTGCCGGTCAACAGGCAGCGCGCCTGGCGCAGCGGGGCCGGGCGGGTGCCGTTCCACTTGGGGTGACGATGGAGCCGTCCCATCCGTTGCAACAAGAGATCGATCGGCGCGAGGTCGGTGATGAGCAGGTCGAAGTCGATGTCGAGCGACTGTTCCAGAACCTGGGTGCCGACCACGATGAGTCGATGCGGGCGATGATCGGCCGTCGAACCAAGGTGATTTAGTAGGTCTTGGTCCTTGGCGAGCCGATCACAGGCCACGAAACGAGAGTGCAGCAGCACGACGTCGTCACCAAATCGGCGCAGCAGCACGTCGTACGTCGCCTGTGCCCGCGTGACTGTGTCCCGGATGACGCCAACGCATCCGCCGTCGACCATCATCTGGTTCAGCCGCTCAGCCAACGCGTCGTCATCGTCTGCGCACTCCTCCACCCAGATGTCAAGCGGGCGGCTGTCGTCAGAGCAGGTCGCGTACCGTACGCCTGCGTTGTCGCACGTGGTGACAAGTGGATAGGCCAGAGCGCCGCTCGACGTGCGCGGCGGGTCGAGCAGCGCTTGTCCACGAGACCCACGACGAGTGTAAGCCTCAGTCATGGCTTGGCGGCGACTGGGTGGAAGGGTGGCCGACAAAAGAATGACCGGCACCCCATAAGCACCCAGCCACGACAACACGCGGTCGAGATAGGTGCTCATGTAGGCGTCGTAAGCGTGCACCTCGTCGACGATGACCACCTTGCCCGCCAGACCCAGGTGGCGCAGAACGACATGCCTGGCTTTGAGACCTGCCATCAGAAGTTGGTCGACGGTTCCCACGACAAAGGACGACAGCAGAGAGCGTTTGCGCCCAATGAGCCACGATGGAGCCACCAGTGTGTCGCCTGTTTGAGTGCCGGTCTGGTCACCCACAGAGGACGTTCGCCACCGAAGCTGGGTGAAGGCATCATTGAGGGCGGCCTTGCCGTGAACCAGGCTCATGCTGACTCCAGTGCCTGCGCCATCTGCGTCTGGGACCTGCCTGAGCCAGGAGAGTATCCGGGAGAACATGGCATTGGATGTCGCCATCGTAGGGAGGAGGAAAGCCACTCCACCTTGGCCAAAGCGTGACGCGATCGTCTCGGCGGCTAGAAGCGCGGCTTCGGTCTTGCCGGATCCCATGGGGGCCTCCATGATGATCAGCCCCGGGGAAGTGAGCGACCGGGCGGTCTCAAGCATCATCTGTTGCGCGGGGCGCAGCGTCGCGTGAGCGGGGAGTTGATCGAAGCGATCTCGAAACAGAGTGTCCCCAGAGGGTAAGTCGGTTGTTGCCTTCCACGCCGGAGGTAGCTCGGCCTGCGTCCAGCCGTTTCGCGCTCGTTGGGCCGCGTCGAGTAGGTGGGCTTGAGGAAACAGTGGGAAGTACTCACTGTTGGAGGCGATCCAGTCGGCCATGATGACGGTGCCGGTGATGAGCATTTGCAGAGTCGGCGGCAAGCCGTGGCTGGAGAGCGCTGGCAGATGCTCACCAACGCCGGACCAGTGGGCGGCCCATGCTGCTAGTTCGTCCTGCAGTCCGCGCCAAGCGGCGTCTCCTAGGCCCTCGCCAATGAAAGGGTCCTTGAGAAGTGACTCCATGTCGCCCTCATTGGGAGGCGCGCCGTGATGTCCACCTGGCACGATTGCGTAGGTCAGAGCCGTCGCGCCAGTCCAACGATGAGTCTCGGTGAGCCAACGGCGCAGAAGCGTTTGACTCATCAACGCATGAGGCTTGGGCCTGGTGGGAAGGGGATTGGGTAAAGCCAACCCCGATTCGCGGACCTTTTCTCCCAGGCTGGGAACCTTGTATTGAAACCCAGGCGTCGCCTTGCCGAGGTCATGAACGGCAGCGAGCCACACGACCACCGACTCTGCGGCAGACTCCGACCCGGCCTGAGCGATGATCAGGCCCCGCACGGACGTGGGCAGCCATTCGCGCCACAGCAGCCGGGCGACCTCTCCGGAATCGAGCATGTGTTGATAGAGCGGCAACCATTGGTCCTGGTTGGCGGGATCCGATTTTGCCCATAGCAGTCTGGCTCGCGAGGACAGCATCGCCGTAGACGCCGAAGAAATGTCGTCATGATTTCCAGACATAGAGGAATTCTAGGAAGAGTACTTGGCATCCGGGTGAAATATGGGGCGTGTCGTGAAATTTGGCTCGGGTTGGATTGGCCTACGTCGATTGGGATTCCCGTGAGGTCGGCATAATGGACAGCAATTGAGGCTTTCCCGCATCTCTCCACAACCCCGCCATATCGGGTGCCCAGCATTGCTCGGCGGCGCGTACCCGCTTGTCAACATCACCATCGAAGTAGGTCAGCAATCCCGGCGGAATCTGTCCGGTCTCTAGTGTCCTGCGCCGTTAATTCGTTGTATTGGTCTGGCGAGGGATGCGAGGATTTGTTCGGCGGTTTTGACCCAGATGAAGGGTTGGGGGTCTTTGTTCCATTCGGCGATCCATTGGCGGAGGTCTTTCTCGAGGGCTTGGACGGATCGATGGTCACTGCGTTGGAGGAGGTCTTGGGCGATCAATCCGAAGAAGCGTTCGACTTGGTTCAGCCAGGACGAGTATGTTGGGGTGAAGTGGGTGTGGAACCGGGGATGAGCATCGAGCCAGGCTTGGATCGTGGGGGTCTTGTGTGTGCCGTAGTTGTCCATGACGAGGTGGATATCTAACTTGTCGGGTACTGCGGCGTCGATCTTGGCCAGGAACCTCTTAAACAAATGAACCAAGCGTTCTTCACCAAAATCATCCTCACTGAGGACCACCACACCGAAACCGAGTTCACCGGAGTCTACGAAACCATCATGGCACCCGACACCAGACTCCACGCCGACTTCTGGCAACGAACACACCAACTCCACCCAGCCATACTCGGAGACAACGCACTCACCACCGGCAACCTTCACAAGCCCACGTTTCGAGTAAGCCAATCCTGGTGGGTCTAACTGGACTTGAACCAGTGACCTCTGCCTTATCAGGGCAGCGCTCTAACCGACTGAGCTATAGACCCGCGCCTGAAAACTTTATCAAGAGTGGTCGGGAAGTGCCAAGTCGCGCGGGGAAGTCCGGATGGACTCCGGGTCCGTCGAGACGGTAGGTTCATAAGGGGATTGTGTTGACGACGAAGGAGAATCCGTGCTTGATGTGGTGCTGTTCGATGTTGATGGGACGCTGGTTGACACCAACGGCATCATTGTTCAAGCCTTTCATGAGACCCTGCTTGACATGCGTGGCGAGGACGTCCCTATGGCCCAGTTGCGGACGATCCTGGGGGTCGCGGGTCTGGAGACGACGCGGGAGTACACCGACTCGGAGGCTGAGGCGGAGCAGATGCTGGCTCGATGGGCCGGGCGCACTGATGAGTTGAGCGATCAGACCGACCTGTTCGGTGGGGTGGTCGACCTGCTCACGGCGTTGACGGGGCGGGGCTTGAGGCTGGGGATCGTGACATCACGATTGGATTGGGAGTTGGAGCGCGATGTCGCCCGGTTCGGGTTGGACCGCTACTTCGACACGATGGTGACCGCCTCGGACACTGTGCGCCACAAGCCTGCGGCCGATCCGGTG
Organism: Propionibacteriaceae bacterium; assembly: GCA_031286045.1. GTDB lineage: Bacteria > Actinomycetota > Actinomycetes > Propionibacteriales > Propionibacteriaceae > WQYJ01. Next base: position 11,602 of record JAITVA010000251.1, read on the forward strand.
GAGGAAGCATTGCGCCGGTTGGCGGCCCCGCCTGAGGCGGCGGTGTACGTCGGGGACTCGGTCTACGACATGGGCACGGCTGTGGCGGCTGGGGTGCCGTTCGGTCTGGCGACCTGGGGCGCCCATGACCTGAGCCGGTTCACTCAGGTGGACGTCACCCTTGAGGAGCCCGGTGATCTCCTGGCTTATGTTCAGCGCCGGAACGCAGGAGACTAGCCGGTCAGGTTGCCATTGAGCGGTGCGCGCAGGTTCGGCAGTGGGGGTCGGGGTGGATGGCGATCTGGGTCAGGTCGCCGGACCAGGCGTCGACCATGGCCATGCGGCCGACCAGGGGTTCGCCCAGACCCGTCAGCACCTTGATGGCTTCGGCTGCGGCTAAGGCCCCGACCATGCCGCACACCGGGCCGAAGACACCGCTTTGGACTCCGCTGGGCCATTCGGCCACCTTGTCGGCCGGGCCATAGACGCACTCGAAACAAGCCCCGACCTGGGGTGATACCACTGAGCATCGTCCGGCGTACTGCCCGATCGCCGCCCAGACATAGGTGGCCCCAGCGCTCAGGGCCCAGGATTCCAGAAGGTAGCGGGTGGGTAGGTTGTCACTGCAATCGACGACCAGGTTGAGGTCTCCGCGAATCTGTGGTGGCGTCGTTGTTGAGAAGCGGGTCGCCGACGGGTGGACCCTGACGTCGGGATTGAGAGCTCGGACCCGTTCGGCTGCGACCACCGCTTTGGATCGACCGATGTCCGCGACGGTGAAAAGCACTTGGCGTTGAAGATTTGTCTCATCGATCTGGTCGTCGTCCATGACGGTCACGTCCCCGACACCGGATCCAGCCAGATAGGTCAGAACCGGCGCAGCCAGGCCACCAGCGCCGACCACCAGCACGTGGGCGGCCCTCAGTCGTTCCTGATGGAGGCGGGTGAAATCGGGCAATGACAGGTGGCGCTGGTAGCGTGATCCCATGTCAGCCACCGGCGAAGGGGGGAAGCACGTCCACCACCGCTCCATCGGGCAGGGGCGTCCGGTCGGGTTCTCGGCGCCTTCCGTCCACCAGGAAGGAGCAACGGCTCAGAAGCTGGGCGATGGCCGGGCTGCGGGCCGACAGGTGCTCGATGAGACCAGCCAGGCCATTGGCGCCGCTCAGACATTCCTCGGAGATACCGAGGGCTTGACGGGCCGCCGCGAAGTAACGTAGGCGCGCCTCAGACATTGCTGCCGTCCGCGGCTTCGGTCGCATCCTCGGCCTGTCGCTGAGCGAATTCGTGGGCGAGGCGCACCACGGACGCCAGCAACTCGTCCAGCCTGTCGGACGATTTCTCGGCGGGGTCAGTGGGCTCACCGTCTGCCCCTTGGGCCTCGGATGTTCCGGCCATACGGGCGATGGCGTAACCGACAGCCAGCATGGCGATGGGTCCAGCCGGGTGGGACACCGTGTGGGCCACCTCCCGAACTGCCCCCAAAGCGGCGGGGAGGTCCACCTGGCCCAGTCCATCCAGGTCATACGTGCCCCGCAACTCATCAAGCCAGGCCTCAACAATGGCCAAGTTTTCCATCTCTTCTCCTTCTTCCTAGTCAGTCGATAATCCCGTCGGCCGGTCAGTGATTCTGTGGGTCAGTCAACAATCCCGTTGTCGATCAACGATCCTGTGGCGCTCATCAGAGGGGAGGCGAACCCCAATTGTCGCGCTTGCTCCATCGTGTCGATGTCGGCGGTCGAACCGACCGGAACCGCCTGCTCCACCGTCGCCAGGCCGCCGATCAGTGCCCGCGCCGACTCGCCTGATCCTCCATAGGGCAGTGCGGCAGCGGCTCGTCGCAGGGCGGAGCGACGGTAGAGCGCGCACAGCCATTGACGCCGCCCTTCTTCATCGACCGCAACGATAGCTTCCACGGGTGCGGTCGTCTCGATCTGGGCCGCGGTCGCGAGCAGGAACGTCAGGGCAGAAGCAACCTTCGGTATGTCACAGGCCACAGCGGCTACCCACCCATCGCCGTCGCACCTGTCACCGTCGCACCTGCCAACAACCGGCCCGTCGCCATCACCCCCCGCCTGCCTCCCTAGGGCCTCGAGGCCGGCGGCGATGGCGCGGGCGGGTCCGGAGAAGGGTGGTTCTTCGCGGGCCCAGGTCACGGACATCGCAGTCGCGATCTTACGCGGTGGACCGACGACCACACGGCGCCGTGCCCCGGCGCAGGCGTCCACCACCCGATCCAGGGTGGTACGCCCATCGGAGCCGACGAGTTCATCCTTGTCGTACCCCAGTCGGCTGGATCGACCCCCACTGAGAATGATGGCATCCCACAGTACTGCTGCCATGTCATCCTCCTATCGCCGACATGGGGCGGGCGGGTTGGCGAAAACCAACCTGACCGATGCTGTGACCTGGGCCCTTAGCCGCCACGCACTGGATGAAGAGCTTGGCCAGGTCGTCGTCGCTGGCTCCCTCACGCATGGCTGTGCGGAGGTCGTGCTCCCTCAAAGAGAAGAGGCAATTACGCAGCTGTCCATCGGCCGTCAGGCGGACGCGGTCGCATCCGGCGCAGAAGGGCTGGCTGACTGCGGCGATGACGCCGACGGTGGCCGGTCCACCGTCCACCAACCATCGTCGAGCCGGAGAATGGCCCCGCTCCGCCACTGGGGTGAGCTGATGGGACGAACTCAGACGGGCCAGTATCTCGGACTCGCGCACCATCGTTTGCTGATCCCAGGCATGGCCGCCGTCGAGCGGCATCTGCTCGATGAAGCGCAGTTCGAAACCGTACTGAACGGCGAAATCGAGGAGTGTGGACGCTTCTTCGTCATTGACGCCGCGCTGGAGGACGGCGTTCAACTTGATCGGCCACAGTCCCGCCGCTTTCGCCGCCGACAGCCCGGCCAGCACCTGGTCAAGTCGGTCGCGGCGCGTGATGCGACGATAGACATCCGGGTCGATGCTGTCGAGGGAGACGTTGATCCGGTTCAACCCGACTCGCGCCAATCCGGCGGCCCGGCTCGCCAGCCCGATTCCGTTGGTGGTCAGGGCCAATGCGGGCGGTTGCGGCAGGTGGGAGATACCATCCACGATGTCCACCAGATCCGGGCGCATCAGCGGCTCGCCGCCGGTCAGACGGACTCGTTGGATCCCCAGCGTGCAGGCGATCCCCACCAGACGAACGAACTCCGTGGCGGTCAGCACCGTGTCCGATGACAGCCAGCCCACACCGGTCTCCGGCATGCAGTATGAGCAGCGCAGTGAACAACGATCGGTCACCGAAACGCGAAGGTCGTGATGGACCCGCCCGAAGCGATCCGTCAACCCGGAGGTGGAGGTGGGCGCCGACGCTCGAAGCGCCTTGTCTTGGTGGAGGTCAAGACTCGTCGTCATGAGGCGTTCACCCACTCACAACTGTTGTCGGCGAAGCGCTGCAGCTTCCACACCGGCAGCTTCTCTTTGACTGTGTCCACGATCTCTGCACAGGCTAGGAAAGCGTCGCGACGGTGGGCGGCCGAGACGCAGGCGACGAAGGCCACATCGCCGATGGTGAGCGCGCCGGTACGATGCGCGGCGGCCACTTTGATGACCTCAGGGTGCTTGTGGCCATGGTCGTCCAGCAGCTGTCTCAGCACGTCACTGGCCGACGGATGGGCTTCGTACTCCAGGGCGACAACGGCACGGTCGCAGTCATGATCCCGGACGATGCCGACGAAGGCGACGCAGGCCCCGGCTGCCTTGTCGCGAACCATGGCTTCCATGGCTGCCGGGTTCAAGGGATCGGGGCCGACATGCGCCTGGACGACCTGTGTCATTGCTTGGCTCCGATCATCGGGGAGGGGATGCGGTCATGGTCCCCGCCGTCGAGTTGAGCGATCAAATGTGGCAGCAGCGCGGTGAGCACAAGCATCGCGTCGGACACGGCGGCGATGGAGCCAGGCAAGGCCACCAGGAACACCGGTCGTTCGATTCCTTGTGTCAGATCGGGCGCGATCACACCGGCGAACTGTCGGCTCAGTGCCGCCAACGGGTTTGTGGCCTGCGCGGTCAAGGCCTGAGCCACACCAGGCAACTCCTGCTTGATCAGTGGTTTCAGGGCCTCTGGGGTACGGTCGCGTGGGCCGACGCCTGTCCCGCCGGTGGTCACGATCACCCGGCAGCCTTGCGCGGCCATCCCAGTGACGGCCTTCCGTATCGCCGGCTCGTCATCAGGGACGATAGTTGACAGCACCTGCCCGGCTCCGACATCTTTCAAGGACTGGACTAGGATCGGCCCGGTCTCATCGACTGCCGAACCGACGAAACGCCGATCCGAGACGACCAGCACACCCATGGGCAGGCCTGCCCTAGACACATGCCCAGCCGCACAGGCAGGTTCGGGCTCAGAGTCCACCACCCAAGCTCCGCTGCGTCCCCCCGACTTGGCGGTGACATGGACGTCCTCGATGACCGCCTGATGATCGACCGCTTTCACCATGTCGATCACGGTCAGTGCGGCGGCGGTCACGCCGGTCAAGGCCTCCATCTCAGCGCCAGTGCGCCCGATCGACGAGACTGTCACGGTGATGAGCACTGCCTCGGAACCCACCTCCAGATCGACCGCCACCCCGTCGACCGTGATGGGGTGACACAAGGGGATCATCTGGCTGGTTCGCTTGACCCCCATGATGCCCGCCACCCGCGCCACCGCCAGTCCGTCACCCTTGGGCAAGGCGCCCCGCCTCAAACAGTCGGCGGCCTCGGGGCTCAGACGTACCCGACCGGTGGCCTGGGCTGATCGAGCGGTGATGGCCTTGGCCGACACGTCGACCATGCGGACTCGGCCATGGTCGTCGGCGTGGGTCAATGCGGCAGGGGCAGTGGACATCATTCCGCCGATGTGTGATAGACGATACGAGGTCGGATGAGGTAGCCCAGGGGGACTGACCAGACATGCACCAGGCGGCTGAACGGCCACACCGCCAGCACGGCGCAGGCGCAGACGGCGTGGGCCTGGAAGTACCACGGGGACGCCGCCATGGCCGCGACGTCGGGTTGAAGAGTGAAGACGGAGCGGAACCAGATGGCCACGGTGGAGCGGTAGTCGTGGCCGGCGGTGAAGACGTTGACCAAGGTGCCGGTGAATCCGAGCACAGCGGTCAGGCCGAGGACGATGTACATCACGATGTCCGCTCGACGTGTGACGACGCGCAGACGGGCCTTGGTGATGAAGCGACGCAAGAGCAAGATGGCGAGTCCGCTCAGCAGCAAGACTCCGGCGAGGACACCGCCGGTCACCGCCATCAGGTGGTAAACGTGGTCCGACACGCCCAGCTTCTCGGTCAGCCAGGCGGGGACGAGCAGTCCCATGGCGTGGCCGAGGACGGCCAGCAGCGCGCCGACATGGAACAGTGGCGACCCGATCATCAGCCAACGCTTCTCCATCAACTGACTGGTTCGACTGGTCCAGCCGAATTGATCCTGTTTCCAGCGCCAGACATGCCCGACGATGAAGACGACAATGGCGACATAGGGGCACACCCCGAAGGCAATGGAGGCGTACGTCACGGTCGGTCCCCTTTCCATAGGACGGCGATGATGGCGGCCACCACATCTGCCCAGGGCGAATGCTGGGCTGTCAGGCAGTCGTGGATGCCGCTGATGCCAGGGTCGGCTAGATCGAGGGCCTCGGCCAGGAGAGCAGGGTCGGCCAATCCGGCGAATTGGCACAGGGTCGGCAGGTGATCGGGCAACTCGTCTGACGTCGGTTCGAACCCCGCGCGACGGTAGATCTGAGCCATGTTGTGGAGCACCTGGCCCCGCGTGCGCTGGTCACCATGGGTGCGGTAGGTGACGTAGAGCGCGCTTCCGCGACGCGTGTCGAAGGTCGCCACATAGTCTTGGCGCAGGATCGTCGGGTCGGCTTGTTCCCACCAGGTGAGAAACCGTCTCAGGGCCCGTTTCGCCGACGACGGGACTGTTCCGCTCGGCTCAATCAGCTGGGCCACCGCTGCCGCGAGGTCACCACGGCGAGCGCACACGTCGTCGTCGGGGTAGGCCAACAAGAGGCTGGCCACGATGAGCAGGTCGGCTTGTGAGGCCGACAGCGGCAGCCGAGTGCGTCGATCGTGGCCCGACTCGGCGACGACGGCGCCATCGTGTGACCTGGGTCTGACCAGGGGCGGCGACATCACGGAGCTCGTCATGGCCGCCTCCTCGTGGACCGCGCCAAGGTGGGGACGGCCACTGGGACCGGGCCACTCATGCCGACCGAACCTGGTCCGTCCAAGGGGTAACCGGAGGTCCAGGACGCCAACTGGGCGCCTTCCTCGCGGTGGGCCGCTGGGATGACGAAGCGGTCGGCGATCTTGGCGATGGCGAGCAGGCGATACAGCTCTTCGAGATCCGCCGCCTCGAGGCCGCGGTCTGTGGTGGTGTTGGGGGCGCCGGTGGTCAGGGCGCGCATGTGTGAGCGCACTGCGGCCAGTTTCATCAGCACCCCAGCCACGAGGTCGGCGTCACCGGCGGTGAACAGTTGAGCCAGGTAGTCCAAGGGCACCCGCATGGTGGTGACGGCGTGAAACACGTCGTCGGCGGAGGTGTTGTCACCCCCCATGGCGGCAGTGGCGTCGAGGACGGGCGACAGGGGTGGGATGTACCAGACCATGGGCAAGGTGCGGTACTCCGGGTGGAGTGGCAATGCCACCTGGTGTTTCATGGCCAGGGCCCAGATCGGTGAGCGCTGGGCGGCGGCGATCCAGTCCTCGGCGATGCCGTCGAGCTTGGCTTGGGCGATGACGGTCTCGTCGAAGGGGTCCAAGAGGCAGGAGCGGGCTGCCTCCACCAGATCACCGCTTGACCCTGCCGCCTCTTCCACCGCGTCGAGATTGTACAAGACCAGTCCGATGTAGCGCAGGCGCCCGACACAGGTCTCGGCGCACACCGTCGGTGTGCCCTCCTCGATGCGGGGAAAGCAGAAGGTGCACTTCTCAGCTTTGGCGGTGACGTGGTTGAGGTAGACCTTCTTGTAGGGGCAGGCCGACACGCACATCCGCCAGCCCCGGCACTTGTTCTCATCGACGAGGACGATGCCGTCTGTCTCCCGCTTGTACATAGCCCCTGACGGACAGGAGGCCACGCATGCCGGATTGAGGCAATGCTCACAGATCCGTGGAAGGTGGAACATGAAGGTTTGCTCAAAGCTGAGCTGGACCCTCTCGCTCATGGCGGCGATATTCGGGTCGGCGGCGGCGTAGAGCGCCGAACCGCCCAGGTCGTCGTCCCAGTTAGGCCCAGTCTCCATTTTCATGGGCAGTCCGGTGATGGCGGACAAGGGCCGGGCCACCGGCATACGCTCGCTGGCGGGCGCGGTCACCAAGCTGTCGTAGTCATAGGTGGCCGGTTCGTAGTAGTCGTCCAGGCTCGGCAGGTCAGGGTTGGCGAAGATGGTCGCCAACTTTCTGATCTTGCCGCCGGAGCGCAGCCTCAGCCGTCCTTTCGAGTCAAGCTTCCATCCGCCCTTCCACCTGGCCTGATCCTCCCAGCGGGTGGGGTAACCGACGCCGGGCTTGGTCTCGACATTGTTGAACCAGACGTATTCCACACCGTCACGGTTGGTCCAGGTCTGCTTGCATGTCACCGAGCAGGTCGAACAGCCGATGCATTTGTCGAGGTTCATCACCATGGCCATCTGGGCACGGACTCTCATCAGTACACCACCTCCTGTGAGCGTCGTCTGATCCAGGTCACTTCATCGCGTTGGTTGCCCGTGGGGCCGTAGTAGTTGAAACCGTAGGTCAATTGGCCGTAGCCGCCCACCAGGTGGGTCGGCTTGATGTACAACCTGGTCAGGGCATTGTGGATACCACCGCGCCGACCATTGGCCTCAGTCAGAGGAACATCGACGTTGCGGTCCTTGGCGTGGTACATGTAGATGGTTCCGGTCGGCATCCGGTGGGTCACGATGGCGCGGGCCGTGACCACGCCATGGGGATTCTGGGCTTCGACCCAGTCATTGTCGCTCACCCCGATGCTGGCGGCGTCTTCTTCGGACATCCAGATCGTGGGGCCGCCACGGGACAGCGCCAACATATAGGGGTTGTCGGCGTAGGACGAGTGGATGGCCCATTTGTCATGCGGGGTGAGGTACCGGACCCGCACACCGACTCCTTGATCGGCGCTGACATAGTGGGTCATGTCGAGCGGCGGGCGGAAGATCGGCAACAGCTCGCCCATCTCCGCCATCCAGTCATGATCGATGAAGAACTGCTGGCGTCCAGTCACGGTCGACCATGGGCGCAGTCGCTCGGTGTTGATACAGAAGGGAGAGTAGCGCCGACCCTCGGCCTCGATCCCTGACCACTCATAGCTGGTGATCACCTCGGTCGGGCCGGATTGAGTGTCGGCGAAGGTGATGCGACGCTCAGCCTCACTGGCGACCAGATCGACCAGCTGGCGCCCGGTGCGTTTCTCCAGCGCGGCGAAACCGGCGATCGCCTGATGGCCGTTGGTCGTTCCCGACAAGGCGAGGATGGCTTCAGCGTACTTGGTGTCCGAGTCGAGCAGCGGCTGTCCGGCATAGGGCCCCTCGGCGGCCACGCCATTGCGTCGCGCCAAGAAGGCCACAGGATCATCGCCGGACACGGTGACGCCCTTGGTGGAGGTTCCCAGGGTCGAGATCAAGGGGCCGAGGGTGCGCATCCTGTCGCCGAGCCTGGTGTAGTCGCGCTCGATCACAGCCAGCTTCGGCATGGTCACACCGGGAACAGGCTCGCACTCGCCCTTCTTCCAATCTTTGACCACGCCATGGGGCTGGGCCAGTTCATCAGGTGTGTCAGTCAACAAGGGCACCGGGATGACGTCGGTGCGCTTGCCTAGATGAGTTGCCGCCAGCCGGGACACCTGGTCGGCCAGGCCGGTGAAGACCTGATAGTCGGTGCGGGCCTGCCAGGGCGGCGCGATGGCCGGGTTGAAGGCATGGACGAAGGGATGCATGTCGGTGGTGGAGATGTCATGCTTCTCGTACCAGGTCGCCGCAGGCAGGACCATGTCAGACAACAGGGCCGAGCCGGTCATCCGGAAGTCGACGGTGCAGATCAGATCCAGTTTGCCCTTCGGCGCCTCATCTCGCCAGACCACATCGTGAGGCCGCTTGTCAGGCGGTACTTCGGCGGAGGTGACAGCTGAGTCGGTCCCCAGCAGATGGCGCAGGAAGTACTCCGACCCCTTCGCCGTGTTGCCCAAGAGATTGGCCCGCCACAGAGTCAAGGTGCGGGGGAAGTTGGCCGGATCGTCTGGGTCCTCGACGGCGAACTTGAGGTCGCCCGACTTCAACTGCGAGACGATGTAGGGCCCGACCTCTTGACCGGCGGCTTTGGCGTCGTCGGTCAGATCCAGCGGGTTGCGGTTGAAACCGGGATGGCCGGGGGTCCAACCCATCCTGACCGCCTGAGCCTCGCAATCGATCAGCGAACGGCCCTTCAATCTCCCCGGGCCGGCGGGCGAAGATATGTCACCGGCGTCGAACACGTCGTAGCGCCACTGATCGGAATGGATGTGCCAGAAGGAGGTCGACGCCTGGTGGCGCGGTGGGCGGGCCCAGTCCAAAGCGAAGCTGATGTGTTGTTGGCCGGTGAGCGGTCGGGCCTTCTCTTGGCCGACGTAGTGGGCCCAGCCGCCGCCGTTGACCCCTTGGCACCCGGTCAGGGTGATCAAGGCGATGAAGGTGCGGTAGGTCGCGTCCGAGTGGAAGAAATGGTTGGTCCCCGCCCCGAGGACGATCATGGAACGGCCACAGGTGACTTCGGCGTTGCGGGCGAATTCCCGTCCGATCCGGGCGATGGTGGAGGCCTTGACTCCGGTGATCGTCTCGGCCCAGGCCGGTGTCCCCACTTCGCTGGCGTCGTCATACCCGGCCGGCCACTGTCCCGGCAGCCCCGGTCGGGCCACGCCATAGGAGGCCATCAACAGATCGAACACGGTGGTGACCAGGTGGGAGCCGACCTGTGTCGTCGGGACGCCACGCACCATGGTCGATCCGGCGTCGGGAGTGACATCGAAGCGGGGCAAGGTGACCTCGACACTGGTGCCGCCGACACCGTCCAGGCTCAGCAGCGGGTCGATGTCGCCGAGGTCCAAATTCCACCGACCCAGCCCTGCCTCGCCCCAGCGATCACCCAGTGTCCCGTTGGGCACGGCTGGGGCCTGAGCGGCGGCGTCGAACAGGACCGGTTTGAATCCGGCGTTCGCCTGGTCGGCCAAGCCTGCGACGTCCTCGGCGGTGAGGTACTTGGCGGGGGAGTAGGTCCCATCCTCGCGCCGCTCCAGACGCACCAAGAAAGGCAGATCGGTGAAACGGCGAGTGTAGTCATGGAAGTAGTCGACCTGTCGGTCGCGGAAGAACTCCGTCAGGATGACGTGGCCCATCGCTTGGGCCAAGGCGGCGTCGGTGCCGGGATGGGGCGCCAGCCAGTCGTCGGCGAACTTGACCGACTCGGCGTAGTCCGGGCTGATGGCGACGACTTTGGTCCCTTTGTACCTGACCTCGGTCATGAAGTGGGCGTCAGGGGTCCGGGTGACCGGCAGATTGGCGCCCCAAGTGATGAGGTATCCCGCGTTCCACCAGTCGCCAGACTCAGGGACATCGGTCTGATCGCCCCAGATCTGGGGAGAAGCCGGCGGCAGGTCGCAATACCAGTCGTAGAAGGACAGGAGGGTGCCCCCCAACAGCGAGAAATAGCGGGTCCCGGCAGCGAAGGACACCATCGACATGGCCGGAATGGGGGTGAAGCCGACACAACGGTCGGGTCCGTAGGTCTTGGTGGTGTAAACGTGGGCGGCGGCTTGGATCTCTTGGGCTTCGTCCCACGAGGCACGGACGAAGCCACCCTTGCCCCGAGCCTGTTTGTAGACGCGGGTCTTGGCCTCGTCCTCGACGATGGCGCCCCAGGCTTCGACCGGATCCTTGCCTCCTCGGCGTTCGGCCCGGTACATCTCCAGCAGCACGGAGCGGACATAGGGGTAGCGCACCCGGGCGGGTGAGTAGGTGTACCACGAGAAGGAGGCCCCCCGAGCGCACCCTCTGGGCTCATATTCGGGGCAGTCGGGCCCAGTGGTGGGGTAATCAGTGTTCTGGTGCTCCCAGGTGATCAAGCCATCGGCGACGAAGACCTTCCACGAGCATGAGCCGGTGCAATTGACCCCATGGGTGGTGGTGACCACCTTGTCATGAGCGTAGCGATCACGGTACATCCGCTCCCAGGCGTCCTCGCGGCGTTGGGTCACGGTGCGTCGGTCGTCTGACACTGTCTCGCGCCGTGAGAACAGCTCGTGGCCTTTGAGCAGGGCCGCGACGAGCGGCGACATGGTGCGATCAGCGGTGGGCTCAGGCTGAGCGCTCGCTGTGGGCTGATCGGTCATCGGGTGAGTCCTTTCTCCTCGACGATGGGCCCTGGCTGAGGGTTGGGGTCGAAGCCCGACCAGGATGGGTCAGCTCTTCGCTTCGGCCTTGGGACGGACGTAGTACCACCAGGAGATGGCGCAGCAGATCAGGGCCAAGGCCAGCACGACGACGAAGGCGGGGATGATCTTCTGGCCGAAGTTGCCGCTCGAACCGGACAAGCCATTGAAAGCGGTGGAGAAGATGAAGGGCCCGAATGCGGCGATGGCGGCGGTCCAGCCGATGACCCCGCCGGCTTGGCGGGGTTCGAAGATCATCGGCATCTGTTTGAAGGTCGAGGCGTTGCCCACGCCGGCGAAGAAGAAGAGCAGGAACATGCCGGTCAAGAACATGGGCAGCGGAACCTCACATTTGGCCACTTGCACCTCGGACGGATTGGCGATCATGGTCGTTGCGTTCAGTGCGACGATGACGACGACGCAGGAGATTCCGATGCCGATGGCGGAGATCAGCG
>JAITVA010000265.1 GCA_031286045.1 Propionibacteriaceae bacterium
GTCAATGGCCGGTCTGCGATCGGGCGACCCGACCGAGGTCAGCGAGATCGTCTCGCATTTCACCGATCAAGGGGTCGACGCCATCATCGCCGTGGCCCAAACCCAGCGTGCTCTCGACGCCATGCTGAGCGCTCCTGTCAGTGTTCCCACGATCCTGATCACCTCCGGCCACACCCCTGCCGCCTTCCCCCGAGTCGACATCGACCAGGCGGACGGCGTCCATCAGATCATGACGCTCCTGCGTGACTTGGGCCATGACCGGATCGCCCACATCGCGGGCCCCGTCGGCGACCTCCACAGTGAGGCTCGCGCCGCCGCCTGGCGCGACCACCTGAGCGGCTCCACTGTGACGCCCGGAAACGCGCCAAAGGGTGAACTGTCTGTGAACAGTCCCGACTCCACCGTGAAGCGGGAGCGTCTGCCTTTTTCGGACAAGGCAGCGACTCCAGGACCCCTGCGCCGCGACCCGACTGGCCTTCTCGTCCGGGGCGACTGGTCCGCTGCCTCCGGGTACCGCGCCACCATGTCGCTGCTTGCGCTCGACGACCTACCCACCGCCATCTTCGCCGCCAACGACCGCATGGCCTACGGGGCACTGCGCGCCTTGTCCGAGCGGGGACTGTCAGTGCCCCACGATGTCTCGGTGGTGGGCTTCGACGACTTGGACGGTTCCGACTGCACCATCCCACCCCTGACCACTGTGCGCCAAGACCACGCCGGGCTGGGCGCCGCCACTATGGAACTGCTGTTGGAAGCCATGGCAGGCGACCCGGCCCGCTCCATCGACATCACCCCCAGCCTGATGGTGCGGGTCTCCACCGCCCAGGCCCGATGACCGCACTGCCGTCAAGCTACGCCAACTGGTCCCACAGAACCGATGGCGCGCGGTCGACGGATCGGCCTGACTACGGTCTGCACGGTCACATAAGGGACTCCAGGGACTGGGTGGCGACCGGAGCGGTCAATGTGCCCATCACGATCCTTTGGATCACACCCTCGCCATCGATGAAATAGTGGGCTGGAACGCCTAGGACAGCGTATGTTGACGCGATCGCCTTGGCACTGTCCGCTACGTGGGGGCCGGTCAGCTTCAAGCGGGCGACGTAATCCTGCACAGTGGAGTTGGTCTCGCCGACATAGATGGTGACGACGTGGGCGCGCGAGTCCATGGCGGCGGCCACGGCAGCGACATCGGGAGCCTCGGCCCGGCAGTTGGCACACCAGGTCGCGCCGAAGACCAACCAGACGGGTTGACCCCGCAACTGAGACAAGGAGATCGTCTCACCGGCGGTCGTGACTGCCGTGAAGTCGGCGGCGACCTGACCGACTGCCGGCGCGGCTTGACCGGGTGCGACCGAGACAGCGACCGAAGAGACCGCGGCTGGGTCGGTCCCCCCGTCACGCCATGGCCCCTTGACCAGCCACAAACCACCGAGAATGACCACGGTGGTGAGGATGATCACCACCACATTGCGCAGATTTGTTCGTGACATCAGCGCTCCCCGATCGGTTTCGGGAGCATCATTGGTAGGAATGCAAACCACCAAAGAAATAGTTGCCGAAGTAGGCGAAAATGACAGCGGCGAACCCGATGACCAGCAACCAGGCGGCCTTGGTCCCGCGCCAGCCCCGAACGACTCGAGCATGGAGGAAGGCCGCGTAGAGCAGCCAGGTCACCAGGGCGGCCGTCTCCTTGGGATCCCAACCCCAGTAGCGTCCCCAGGCAATGTTCGCCCACAGGGCCCCAAGCAGAATCATGGCCGTCATCAGAGGAAACGCCACCACGGCTGCCTTGTACCCGACCTCGTCGAAGCGCATACGGGGGGTCTTGAGCTTCAGTTTCGGCCATATGAGGTAAATGATGGCCGCCCCGAAGGAGACACAGGCCGCCCCATACGACAAGATGGCGAAGCCGACATGCAGGGAGAGCAGCAGGTTGTTCTGTAGGGCCGGTACGAGCGGTTCGACACCAGAGTCAATCGACAAGGCGTAAACCAAGAGACTACCCACCACGGGGAGCACCACCAGCGACAACATGCGCAACTTGAAACGCCAGTAGGTCACCAGGTAGGCCACAAGGATGCCCCAGGCGAAACTGACCGCGAACTCATGCATGTTGGTGAAAGGTCCATGGCCGGTCAAAGCGATGCGGACCCCCAGGTAGGCCGTCACCAGAATCAGCGCCACGATGGTGAAACCGGTCGAGAAGACTCCAACCGACACAGAGCGGCCCGGCGCCCGACCGGCGTGGGCCTGGCTCGACGATGAGCCTGTGTCGGGTTCGGCATCCAGGACGGCGCCGTCGACCCCATCGACCCCATCGGCCCCATCGACCACCTGTGCCGTCGCGCCCATCGTTTCAACCTGATCCAGTTTCACCACGCCGGCCCCGTCGGCGCCATTGACGGCCTCATCGTCGACGTGCACCTCTGAACCTGCGCCAACGCCGCCACCCGCGCCGGCTCCAACCGCCACTTTGGCTCGCGTCACCGCAGACTTGCGAGTCTTGGCCCGCGTCACTCGTCCGCGCGAGGACAGGAGCACCAAGGCGGTGACCAGTGCCAGCCCCACAAAGATGAGGGCGGCGGTCAGCAGATACTCAGCGAATTGCAGCATGATTTCCTCCTTAAGAATCATCGGCTTCAGTTGTCACCGACGCGGACCGCCCCACCGACGGATACCATCGGTTCGCCTGCTCGACGATCTCATCGAAGTTCGCCCGCAGTCCCGAGTCTTCCTTGTCGGCCGAAGCCAAGAGCAGGGCCGAGTCGGTCGCCTTCACCCATACTCGACGATGACGGCAGGTGAAGGTCACCGTCATGCCGCTGACCAACAGGATCGACCCAATCCACATCCAGATCGTGCCCGGATCAGTACGGACCTTGATGCCGGTGTACTGACTCTCCCGCTCGAAGGTGAAGTCCAGATCGCCGATGGTCACCGTCTCGCTCTGATCGACGGTGTTCATATCGGTGGCCTCGGTCTGACCATCACGGTAGATCAGGAAGGCGACCTGGCCTGGCGCGAGTTCGGAGTTGGTCACTCCCGATTGGGCGGCGAGGACATCGACCGTCACACCCCGATCCTCCAGTCGGAAACGCCCAATGGCTAGCGTTCCATCATTCGAGGTCCACTGCTGGGGCACCGAACCGGTGAAAACCGAGGCCCCCGAACCATCGGTCACCGCCACATCCACAGCCAGACCAAAGGAGTCCTGATGGAAAGCCCACTTGCCCATAGTGATGGGCTCATTGACCCGAACGTCCTGTTCGGCCACGACCTTGTCGCCATCGGTGACAATGACGTGGGAGACGTAATCCAGGGGGCGCCCGTTCGAGTCATAGGCGGCGTTGAAACTCGTGGCCTTGACACTCAGAGCCGTGCCTTGCCCCACCGCGACACCATCGCCACCCACCGGCACATTGAGAATCGCCTCGTAGCCGAACAGGCCGGTGATGAGGAAGGCGGCCAAGATGATGATGAAACTGAGGTGGGCCGCGACCGTGCCGAATCCTCCCCACGAGTACTTGTCGACGTACAGGCTGGCGCCATCGGACTTGATGACCCGGTAATGCTGAGACTTGAGCTTGTCCTCGGCGAGCTGAAGGGTTTGCTCAGGGTTCAGACCCGTGGGAACCGTCGCCTGGTAACGCGCCGCCGTGAAGAAGCGATCCGACACCTTCACCCGAGGATGGCGAAAATTCTGCCACAACTGCGGGATGCGATGGGTGGTGCAACCGGTGATGGAGATGGCCAGCGCGACCACGACGACGAGGAAGGCGACTGAGGTGAAGACATGGAACAAGCCCAGCGCTTCGAACACACTGGCCCAGCCACCGTACTTCGCCCGCATCTGGCTCATGAACTGTTCAGTTTGAGCCGGGTCCGCGTACGTGCCGGCTGGGGCCTGCACGATGATGACACCGATCAGCACAAAGACCGCCAGCACCAGAATGATGATCAAACCGATGGTCTTGGAGTAGGTCACCTGATACAGGCGATGAAAGAAATCACCAATAGTCAACTGTGGCTCGTCACCATCGTCGAGACGCTCTGGGCTCCCGGGCCGGTCTGCGTCGACCAATCGCTCAGTCATATCAACTCCTCACTCATATTCCTAGGGGGACCCAGGCGGCCAGGTGGGCGAACAAATCAAAAATCATCAGAAGACCGACGACCAGCAGAAAAACACCGACCACAATGTTGACCCCACGCCGATGGGTGGCGAACCAGGTCAATCGACCGGCCAAGGCGTTGGCGCCGGCACAGATGGCGACGAAGGGAAGGCCAAGACCCAAGCAGTACACGACCATGAGACCAGCCCCCACACCGATCGAACTCGACGACGTGGCCAGCCCGAGGACGGCCCCGAGGATGGGTCCGATGCAGGGGGTCCAGCCTGCTCCAAAGGCCAGGCCGAGTAACAGTGAGCGCCTCAGATTCGGAGGTTCTTGCTTGTCAGGGGTATAGCGCGGCTGGAGGACTCGGTCGAGCAGGGGTATCGCGATCAGACCGATGGTGTGAAGGCCCAGAATCACCAGAACGACGCCGCCGCCGATGCGTAGCCATGGACGCCAGCCGCCGACCGCCCAGCCGACCAGGCCGACCAGACTCCACAATCCGATGAAGACGGCGGCGAACCCCGCCATGAAGACCAGGCCTTGGCGCACCGCCGCCCAGCGCCTTGAGCCGGACAAGGCGACCCCAGCGACCGCGCCTGCACCCGCGCCACCCGCGCCGGTTCCCGCACCCGCGACCCCCACAGCGGCGCCTGCGACCCCCGAACCCGCTCCGCCTGACTGACCTGGACCACCCGGCCCGCCTGATCCGCCCGCGATGTAGCCCACGAACACCGGCACCACCGGCAAAAAGCAGGGGGAGGCGAAGGACACGACTCCGGCCCACAAGACGATCAGGACGGAGACCAGGGTAGGGGCCAGCTCAACCATCCCTAGCCTCCAGTCGTCGCGGATGGGCTCGGGTCGGTGATCGCCGACATATGGTCTTCGACACTGCTGGCCAGGTCCGATTGAGGGTCCAACTCAATGACTTTGTTCCAGGCCTCCTTGGCCTTGGCGTTGTCAGACGGTGTTTGATAGAGATACCAGAATCCCAGGTTGTACCAAGCCCGCGTTGACGTGGGGTCGATGGCCAGCACCTTGTCCCACTCGGCCTTGGCCCCGTCCATGTCATCTTGGTTGAAGAGCAAGACACCCAGTTGCAGGTGGGCGTCGGCGTCATTGGGGTCGACCGCGATCCTGGCCTCCATCTCGGCGCGCAGGATGGCTGGGTCAACCGTCTCAGTGGCGACCGGCTCGGTGGCGCTGGACGAACTCGACGGCGCCGTGGTCGGTCGCCCGACCATCCAGACCATGCCGATGATGATGCCGACCAACACGGCCACCAGCACCCAAGGCAGGCCGGCGACGAGACCACCGCGAGCCTTCGTCTGGTCCAGTTCACCCGACGAGGCGGGAGAATCACTCCCCCGCCCCGCCTTCGTGGCCTCGGTCGCCGTGACGGTCTTGGCTCGACGAGATGAAACGATATCGTCATCTACCTCGTTCAGCAGATCGTCGCCAGCGTTGCTCACTTAAGGCCCGACTCTTTGGCCTGGTCGAGGTGGTTCTGTGCCACATCGGAGACGGCGAGTTGATCCTCAGGCACGCCCAGCAGAACCAGCTGCCCCTTACGGGAGGCGTCCAAGGACTCGGTGAACAGGCGTTGGAAGTAATCCGGCGCGTGGAAGCCGTAGGAGTTCTCAGAGTAACCGTAGTCGACATAGAAGCTGGCCATGTTCTGGTACTTCTGAGCCGCCTCGATCTGGGCCGCCGGAGTGCCGTCAGTCTGCGCCGTCTGGATGGCTGTGATCAGCTGGGTCAGCGCGTCCAGGGCCCGATCACGCGTCACCGTGAAACGATTCTGGATCGTGGTGACTTCGTCTTTCAGAACCTGCTCAGAGGCAGTGTGGCAGGTGCCGCAGGTGCCGTTGATGTCCGCCATGGGCGTGGTGACGTCGTGGTTCGAGACCTTCTGCGAGCCGACACGCTCATAGTTCATGTGGCAATCGGCACAGGTGACACCGTTGGCGGCGTGGACACCGGCCGACCAGGACTCAAACTCGGGATGCTGGGCCTTGACGACCTTGGCGCCCGACAACTCGTTGGTGAAGTCGGTGAAGCCGATCTCGCCGTAATACTCCCAGACATCGTCGATGTCGGTGCCCTTGGCCCAGGGGAAGGTCAGTGTCTTGCCGTCGCCCGCGAAGTAGTACTCGACGTGACACTGAGCACAGACGTAGGAGCGCATCTCCTGGGTGCTGGCGTCACGGTTGACGTCGTAATCCGCGATCCCCTGACTGGCCTTGAGTGCCTTCAACCCATTGATCAGGGCCGGACGGGTGATCCGCAACTCCATAGTCTCGGGATCGTGACAGTCGATGCACCCGACCGGACCTGTCGCCAAAGCGGCCGCCTCGGCGTAGGGCAGCTTGTTCATAGCGTCAAAACCGGCCATCTGATCGCCATTGCCCAGCTTGGCGTACACCTCCGGGGTGGACACATGACAGTTCAGACAGGCTCCTGGCTGTTGGCGAGGCGGCTGAACACGCAAGGTATATTTCTGATCCTCCTGCATGTAGGCGTGGCCGCGCAGGTGGCGATAATCGACAGCGAAGGCGTAGCCCTTCCACATGGTGACCAAACGCGGGTCCTCTTCGAGTTTCGACGCGGTCGTCTGGGTGCGCGGATCAGTCTCGCTCGGAGTGTGCTCCACCAGAGCCTGATTGTGGTTGGTCGCTGTGAAGTCAGCCGTGGCCTTCCACCCGTCATACTGCATCGGGAAGTTCTGACCCCACACCGCCGGATCGTAGGTCGTGGCTGTCAAAGCGACGACCTCGCGGTAGGAGGCCGTCGTGCCTTCGGCCTTACGATCGGAAATGTTCATAATGATGGCTGTGATGGCGAACGTGATGCCCGCTGCGACGAGGACGATCACAATGAGCGCCCACAGCGGCACACCCCGACGTGGGGCTGGCGCCGGCTGGCTCTGGCTGCTAACCGTGTTCTCAGTCATGTCTCACTCCTAGTCATGCCCGACATTTGAATGGCAGTGGGTGCAGGTGATGGTCTCACCTGGTCGTAGGGAATAGTGCAGGTCATTTGTCATGGCCTCGTGGCAGTAGACACAGGAGGAGTTGGCGACCTCAAGGCTGGACTCACGAATGACAATGTTGGTGGGGTAATCCCCGGTGGTGAACTTATAGCCGTGGAGCAGACCATCTTCAGCCTGGACCATGTACTTGTGGACGAGATTGTCATGCGGCAGATGACAATCGTCGCAGGTGGCGACATTGGCGTGGGATCCGCGAGACCAAGCGTCATACTGCTCCTGCATCACATGGCAGTTGGTGCAGGTCAATGGATCCGAACTCAAATAGGAAGGCATATCAGAGTAGCCAAGGCCAAAGACACCGACACCCACAGCGCAACCGCACAACACAGCGGCGACGATGCTCAGCACTCGCCGAGCCGTGGTGACCGGCGTCGCTGCTCTGGCCATCATTGCGCCCTCCCTCGCTTTGATAGTTCAAATTATAATAGTAAAAACGAAGACGTCAATATCCCAGAAGCTCTCCGGAATATGGCAAGTGGGGGAGTCCGAATCGGAATTCGAACTCCCCCACGGGCTGAATGAAGGGCTAGAAGGGGCTTGTATCCAGCCCTCCACGCAGTCTTGTTGTCAGGTGGGGTCGAACCGAACGACTCGACCCCACCGACATCTCAGTCAGGACCTCTTCACCTCGCGGCGCTTGGTCCCGACCCAGACACCGATCGAGGCGACCACCAGCCCAGCGACCAGCGCCCGCAGGTTCAAGTCGGCCCCGGCGTCCCCACCAGCCACGAGGGCCGCTCCACCTGTGGCGACCGCCACCGATTCGATGACCTGGAAGGTCGTGGACACGACCCCAGACTTGGCGCCGGTCATCGTCACCGTGTGGGCGCCCAACTCGAAGTCTTGCGGCACCGTGAAGGTGAAGGTGACCGAACCGTCGGCCCCTGCCACCTGGCAACCGCAATTCAGCTCGGTGGAGAAGACCACCAGGCAGACCTGCTCGCCGGGGTTGAAGTTCCGGCCAGTCACGACCTGGGTCTCCAGGCGATGACGTTGAGCGTAGGCGACGTCGATGGCGAGGGCGGTGACCGTGATAGTGGTCGGAGCGGAGACGTTGCCCTCCGGATCCGTCACCACGACCGTGATCGAGTCACCCGGCTTCAGCGGCGTCGTCGGAGTGCAGCTCCACTTGCCATCCGCGCTGATCGCGACGTTCTCGCAACCCGGGATCGGGTTGCCGCCGGGATCGGTCACCGTGGCGTTGCCGCCAGGCTCGCCACCGCCGGACACCTCGGAACCGTTGGACGGGTTGACCACCGGAGCCTCGGGAGCGGTCCGGTCAAGGACCCTCTCGGTCGGGCCGGAGACGTTGCCAGCCGGATCGGTGGCCGTCACCGAGATGGTTCCGCCGTTCTTGGCGTCAGCCGGGGTGTCGACCGACCAGCTACCGTCGGGCTTGACCACGGTGGTGGTCGTGCCGGTGCTGCCGTCGTTCTTCGGGTACGTCACCGTGATGGTGGCGCCGGGCTCGGAACGACCGTCGATGACCTTGTCATTGGCGTGGTCGACACCTGGCGCCTCCGGGGCGTCCATATCGATGGTCCGGTCCACCGGGTTGGAGCCGTTGCCGGACGGGTCCGTGGCGATAACTTCGTAGTCGCCACTCGGGGTGCCGTCGGGCACCAGGCAAGACCAAGAACCGTCAGCCTGGACTTCAGCGGTGCAGATCACATCGTCCTTGGGCTGCGGGCCGGTCACCACGACCGTGGTGCCAGGATCGGCATCCGGCACATGACCGGTGATCTCGTCGCCATTGGACTTGTCAACCACAGGATCGGACGGAGGAACCGTGTCAAGGTCCTCGGTCTTGTTCGAGGTGTTGCCAGAAGGCTCGGTCACGACGACCTCGATGGGACCAGACGGCATTCCTGGAGGTGTCGGCACCGTGAAGGAGCCGTCATCAGGATTGATCTTGATCGGATCGGAGGTCGTACCATCGGGCCAGGTCACCACGACGGTGGAGCCAGGATCACGCGGGTTGGTCTCGGTGTCAGGCACCATGCCAGTCACATGTTCCTTGTTGGCTTCGTCGATGACCGGGGCGGCCGGATCGGTCACGTCGAGATGAGCCGTGCCCTTGGGCGAGTCGTTGCCGGCCGGATCGGTGGCCACGGCGGAGACCGTGCCATCAGTCGCGTCGGACGGGGTGTCCACGCTCCAGGTGCCGTCAGGATTCACCACAGCCGGGACAGTCTTGTCGCCGACGGCCGTCGGATAGGTCACCTCGATGGTGGACCCAGGCGTCGTCTTGCCTTCGATGACATCTTCGTTGGCCTTGGTGATCGTCGGGGCGCCATCAGCGTCGGCGTCAAGCGGATGGGTCGCCTCCGAGGTGTTGCCAGCCGGATCAGTGGCCACCGCGGTGATCGTGCCTGAAGGCATGTCAGCCGGTGTCATCACCGAGAAGGAACCATCGCTGGCCACCGGCAGGTCACTCGTCACATCGCCATTGGGCCAGGTGATGTCGACCGTCGTGCCTTCGTCAACCGGAGTCGCAACCTTGCCGATGACGTTGGTCTCGTTGGCGGTTGTGATCGTGATGACACCCGGAGGTGTGACATCGAGATCGCCCGTGGCCTGATCGGAGGGGTTGCCCTTCGGATCAGTGGCCACGACCGTGATCGGACCATCAACCGCGTCGTCAGGCGTCGGCACAGACCAGTTACCATTGTCGTCGACCTCGGGGATGAGGGTACCAGGGGTGCCGTCATTCTTCGGGTAGGTCACCACAACGGAGGTGCCAGGCTCTGTCTTGCCGCCGATGACCTCGTCGTTCGCATCCTCGATCACCGGAGTGGTCGGGGCCGTCACGTCGAGCAGGTCGGTGGCAGGCTGAGACTCGTTGCCAGCCCTGTCGGTGGCCACCACAGAGATCGTGCCATCGCCAGCGTCGGCAGGCGTGGGCTGAATCGTCCACGTGCCATCAGGACCAGCCTCAGTCGTCACCGTGTTGGTGCCACCACCCGCGACCGGGTAGGTCACCTCGACCGTGGCGTTGGGCTCGGTCTTGCCAGCAATGCCCTGGTCGTTGGCCTGGCTGATCGCCGGAGGAGCCGGCGCGGTCACGTCGAGCATGCCGGTGCCAGGTTCGGACTCGTTGCCGACCTTGTCAGTGGCCACAACCGTGATCGGGCCATCGACAGCGTCATCCGGAGTGGACACGGACCAGGTGCCGTCAGGATTGACCGTGGCGGGAACCGTGTTGGTGCCACCACCGGCGATCGGGTAGGTCACCTCGACCGTCGTGTCGGGCTCAAGCGGAGCGGCCAGGTCGCCGCTGATCTCGTTGCCATTGGCCTGATCGACGCTCGGAGCGCCAGGAGCCGTGTTGTCCATCGTGGCTGCGCCCTCATCGGAGGGGTTGCCCGCCGGATCAGTGGCGACCGCAACGACCGTCGAGCGGTCAACCACGTCGGTCGGCATCGGGGTCAGGGTCCAGTTGCCTTCAGGATCGACCGTGGCCGGTTTCGTGACCGGGCCAGACGGGGTCTGATAGGTCACATCGACCGTGGTGCCGGGCTGCGTGCTTCCGACGATCTCGTTGCCACTGGCATTGTCGATCGTAGGAGCGTCGGGAGCCAGGGTGTCCAGAGCGTCAGTCACACTCGCGTCGTTACCTGCGGGATCCGTCACTGTCACAATCACTTCACCGGACGGGGTGTTCGGCGGTGTCGGGACCACGAAGGTACCACCAGGGCCAACCTCGACCGGGTCAGACTTGGCGCCACCGGGGAAGGTCACCACAACTTCGGTGCCTTCTTCGATCTCGCCAGGAACGGTGCCAGTGACGTGCTCCTTGTTGGCCTCATCCACAACCGGGGCTTCCGGTGGAGTGGCGTCCAAGTTGCCTTGGCCCTCAGGCGAGGGGTTGCCAGCCGGATCGGTGGCCACGACCGTGATCGGACCGTCTTCAGCGTCCTCGGGCAGTGGGCTGACGCTCCAGTTGCCTTGGTCATCGACCTCAGCCGGAACTGTCTTGGAGCCACCGCCAGTGACCGGGTAGCTCACCTCGACCGAAGCGCCTGGCTCAGCCTTACCGGTCATGCCATCGCCATTGGCGCTGTCAACCGTCGGCGCGTCCGGATCAGTGGTGTCGAGGGTCTTCGGGGCCGAGGGGCTGGTGTTGCCGGCCGGATCGGTCGCCGCGGCCGTGACAGTCCCACCATCGCGGGCGTCGTCAGGAGTCGGGATCGACCAGTTGCCATTGGCATCCGGAGTCACCGTGACGGTCTTGGTGCCGGTGTCGGACGGGTAGGTCACCTGGACCCGCTCGCCTTCTTGGACCGGAGTCGGCACTGTGCCGGCGATCTCGTCGCCGTTGGCCTTGTCGATCACCGGGGTTCCCGGCGCGACGGTGTCAACCGTGACCGTGATCGGGATCGAGTCAGGCGAGACGTTGCCGGAAGGATCTTCCTGCTTTGCCGCCAACTCGTGGGCGCCGTCGTTGAGGTTGGCCTGGCAATTCCAGGTGCCCGCGGCGGTCACCGTGGTCGTGCAGACGACCCTGCCGTTATCAGTCACCGTGACGGTCGAACCAGCCTCGCCGGCGCCAGTGATCGGCAGCGGACGCAGGTTGGTGATGCTGTCGTCACTCGGCGAGGTGATCCTTGGCGGTAGCGGCGTGGACTCATCCACGAAGGCTATCGTTTTCGGCGAACCGTTGATCGTACCGGCCGCGATGCCCGCGCGGACGCTGACACTCTCGGGAGCGGTGTCCGTGACGGAGAGAATCACGTCGCCGTTCGCGTCGGTCACACCCTGCAAGGTGGTCGGCTGGGTCGGGCCTTGGCCGATCGACATGGATGCGGTCGTGCCGGGTTGATCCAGATTGAAGGTCACCGTCTCGCCCTCAATGGCATTGCAGGCGTCGTCGGTGATGTGAGCCTTGACCTGAGCCGGGCCAGGGATCCTCACCGTCGTGTCGCCGGTCACCGACAGGTTGGTGCCTGTCTTGGTCGGGTCCTCGCAATCAGGATCAATGCTGGGCGCGCCAACCTTGAACGGAATCGGCAAAGCTTCGCCGATGGCCATGTTAGCCGCGCCGTAGGTCACGGAGGCCAAGGCGGTCGGCAGGTTGCCGCTCTTCGAGGTCATGGTCACCGAGTAGGTGCCGTCGCCGTTGTTGGTCACAGCGGAGACAGTCACCTTGTCGCCATCTTCAGTGGCGTCGAAGTGGAAGTCCGACACGTTGATGTTGGGCAGCAGGCGCTGATCAGCGTCCCTTGCCGTCACCGTCGCGGTGTAGGTCCCCTTGCCATCGCCAGACTGCCAATTCACCTTGTTGACAGTGTCCGTGGGATCGGCCACGGGGTCGACCGCGAAGGTCGAGTAGGTGGCGCTGGGCGGTCCCAAGGGCTTCTCAGTGAAGGTGACGTTGCGCGGAGACTGATAGATCTCCCCGGACTTCACCGTGCTGGCGTGAACAGTGACCGTCTCAGCGACGGTGTCGGCGACTGTGACACTGGCCGTACCGTCGGCTCCGGTGATCACGGTGACGGTCGTGCCAGCGGTTCCACCAGCAGGCGTCATGCCAGCGGTCGTGCCCGGCTGCACCAAGTTGAAGGCAACCGCCACATTCGGAATCGGATTGCACAACTCGTCAGTGATCAAAGCGGTCGCCGTTGAGGCGCCCGGCAGCTGGACGCTGGCCGGATTCACCGACAGGTTGGTGCTCCTCCTGGTCGGCGGATCGCAAATGACCGGCTCATTGATCTCTTCGCCAGGCTTGAACGGGATCGGCAAGACCGCGCCTCTGGCTGTGCCCTGATAGCTCAAGGAAGCGGTCAAACCGGGGTTCATACCCTTAG
>JAITVA010000093.1 GCA_031286045.1 Propionibacteriaceae bacterium
CGACTCCGCTTCGCTCCGTCTGCGCTACCGTTTGCCGCGCCCCACAAGCCCCGAGCCACCCAGCAGACAACCCAACCTGGTGATCAAGCCTGACGCATGCTGTGGTAGTAGCGAATCAGTGCCTTGGTCGAGGAGTCCTGAGCGTCAAGAGCAGTACTGTCACCGCCGAGCGCCGGCGCGATCTCAAGAGCCAGTTTCTTGCCCAACTCGACACCCCACTGATCGAAGGAGTCGATGCCCCAAACCACGCCTTGAACGAAGGTGATGTGCTCGTAGAGCGCGATCAATTGGCCCATGGTCGATGGGGTGAGCGCCCCGGCCATGATCGAGGTCGTCGGCCGGTTGCCTGGGAAGGTGCGGTGGGGCACCAGGGTCTCGGGTGTGCCCTCTGCCCGTACCTCGTCAGCCGTCTTGCCGAAAGCCAGCGCCCGGGTTTGGGCCAGGAAATTCGCCAGGAACAATTCATGCACGTCCACGTCGCCGTCTTTGAGGGGATGGGCCGGGTTGGCGAATCCGATGAAGTCGGCGGGCACGATCTGGGTGCCCTGGTGTAGAAGCTGATAGAAGGCATGTTGCCCATTGGTGCCCGGCTCGCCCCAGAAGATCTCACCAGTGTCGGTGGTGACCGGGCTGCCGTCCAGGCGGACACGCTTGCCGTTGGACTCCATGGTCAGCTGCTGCAAGTATGCCGCGAAGCGATGCAGGTATTGGTCGTAGGGCAAGACGGCGTGGCTGGCCAGGTTGAGGAAATCACGATACCAAACGCCGATCAGTCCCATCAACACCGGCACGTTGCGGTTGAGCGGCTCGGTCTGGAAATGGCGGTCGACGGTGTGGAATCCGGACAGGAACTCGGCGAAGCTCTCGGGGCCCAGCGCGACGGCCAGGATCGTCCCGACGGCCGAGTCGACCGAGTACCGTCCGCCCACCCAATCCCAGAAACCGAAGGTGTTGGCGGTGTCGATGCCGAACGCCTCCACCTTGTCCAAGGCGGTGGAGACGGCCACGAAATGCTTGGCGACCGCACCTGACAAGCTCTCCGGCGAGTCGCCGATGGCTCCAGCCTGCTGCAAGCCGTCCCACAGCCACTGGCGGGCCAAGCGCGCGTTGGTCAAAGTCTCCAGTGTTGAGAAGGTCTTGGACACAATGATGAACAAGGTGGTCTCGGGGTCCAGATCCCGCGTCTTCTCGTAGAGGTCAGTTGGATCGATGTTGGAGATGAAACGGCATTCCAGCCCCGGTTGCACGAAGGGCTTGAGTGCTTCGTACACCATGGCGGGGCCAAGGTCGGAGCCGCCGATGCCGATGTTGACCACTGTGCGGATGCGACGTCCGGTCGCCCCGACCCAGGCGCCGGATCTGACCGCACGGGCGAAGGAGTAAACCCTGTCCAGCACCTCATGCACCTCGGCGACGACGTCGACCCCGTCGACCGTGAGATGATCGCCGCGCGGGCGTCGCAGGGCGGTGTGCAGAACGGCCCGATCCTCGGTCACGTTGATGTGCTCACCTCTGAACATCGCGTCCCGGCGTGAGGCCAGGTCGACCTGGGAGGCCAGATCCACCAAGGCGCTCATGACAGACGGCGTGGTAAGGTTTTTCGACAGGTCAATGCGGAGATCACCTAGGTTGAATGTCATGGCGGTCACCCGATTCGGGTCGGAGGCGAACCAGCCTCGCAGATCGGGGTCGAAGTGGCGGCCAAGGTCAGTCAGTTGGCTCCATGCGGGTGTCGATGTGGCGTCTGTGATGTGCATATGCTCACTGTAGTGGGTTTCGGCCATTGCCGGCGCTACGCGGGAAAGATCGTCGTCGACTGTGAAGGCGGCGGTCAGGGCACTGACGAGCACATGGATCGGGGGCATACACGTTGTGCCGCTTGGCAGCGCACTGCGCTGTCGCTGGGTGTGACAGATGAAGGGTCAGGAGGTGGCATGAGACGGACCAGCACATCGTGGCTTGTGGCCGCCATGATCGCCTGCCTGGGCGTCCTTATGGTGATGTCGTCTCCGTTGGCTCAGGCTGATCCGACAAGGTCGGTCGTCATCGTCGGCTTGACCGGCGAGATGCGGGGCGCAGACATTCATGTGAGCGGGCAAGCTGAGACCAGCGACGCGACCGCCACTATCAGCGGCTTGGCAGTCACCATCACGGTCAATGATCAAAGTGAGGGCACGGTCACGACCGGCGACAATGGCAGCTTCGAGATGACGGTGCCAACGACCGGACAGCCTGGCGATTACACCATCGTGGCGACCTGGGCCGGTGACACCAATTACGCTGCGGCCGTGGCCTCTTATCACCTGTCGGTGGCGGCTTCGGCTGGCCCAAGCTGTGAGTCGGCTTTGACGCTCACCCTTGATCCGGTGGCGGCCACGCCGGGCGCCATCGTGTCGGTCAATGGTTCCCTGACCTGCGGCGCGACGGCGGTTTCGGCAGCGATGATCGATCTGACTAGTACCTACGGCTCCATCGACGCCATGGTGGCGACCAATGACGACGGAACCTACGCCGCTGCGGTGACCTTGCCCGAGGACGCCTCTTTCCCGAGTGGCTACACGGTCACGGCCGCGTTCAGTGGTGATGGCAGCTTTGGAGCGGCCCGCGCTCAGATCGCTGGCACGATCAGTGCGCCTCCGAGTCCATCCCCTCAGGCCGATCAGAGTGTCGCCCCGAGTGATCCCGTCGCTAGTCAAAGCGCAGAGGCCAGCGTCGGCACGGACGGCGGTTCTGCCGGGGACAAGCCGAAGACCTCAGCCATCATCGGTGGCGCCAACATGGCCTTGCTTGGCGTTTTGTTCGGGTCCGTGGCGATTCTGGCGGTCGTCACCTTGCTGGTCCTGGGTGTCATCTCGCATCGTGGCAAGCGACTGTCGCTCAACGAGCGACGCGGTTTCGGCACCAGCTTCGGCAAACAACACTGACATTGAATCCTTGATGATGGGAGCGCTCACATCGGCCACCGTCAAGCCGTTTTCAGGCGTAGAGTAACCAGCATGGAAAAGCGCGTGTTTGGGCCGACGGGACGTATGGTCGGGGTTGTTGGACAGGGTTGTTGGCAGTTCGGTGGTGATTGGGGCGATGTGCCCGACACCCAGGCCATGGATGTCTTGGCGGCGGCGGTCCAATCAGGGGTCACGCTGATCGACACGGCGGACGTCTACGGCGACGGCCACTCGGAGCAGCTGGTCGGTCGCTTCCTCGCCTCCATCGGTGGGCCGGAGGCCAATGCCGTCACGGTCATCACAAAGATGGGTCGCCGCGCTGATCCCCATGTGGCCAGCGCTTACACCTATCAGAACTTCCGTGCCTGGCTGGATCGTTCGCGCAAAAACCTTGGCATGGACACGATTCCCTTGGTGCAACTGCACTGCCCGCCCAGCCCGGTCTACTCCGATCCGGCGGTCTACGAGGCGCTCGACCGCCTGGTCGATGAGAAGGTCATCGCGGCCTATGGCGTCTCTGTCGAGCGGGTCGATGAGGCGCTGACCGCCCTGGAGCATCCCAACGTCGCCTCCATCCAGATCATCTGCAACATCCTGCGACGCAAGCCCTTGACGACCGTCCTGCCTGTCGCTCAGGCCAAGGGTGTCGCCATCATCGCCCGGGTGCCGCTGGCGTCTGGCCTGCTCACCGGCAAGTTCGCCCCGTCGACCATTTTCTCGGAGCATGACCACCGGACTTACAACCGCCACGGCGAGGCCTTCGACATCGGCGAGACCTTCTCCGGTGTGCCCTTCGACCAAGGTGTTCTGGCCGGGCGCGAGGTCGCCCGGATCGCCGCCTCGATCGAGGGCCACCCCTCCGCCGCCCAAGTGGCCTTGCGCTGGCTCATCGACCAGCCCGGAGTCACCGCCGTCATTCCCGGAGCCTCTCGCCCCGAACAGGCCCGCGCCAACGCCGCTGCCGCCGACCTGGCGCCGCTGTCTGCAGCGGTGCTGGCCGAACTCGAAGCCGTTTACGACAGCTACGCCGCCCCCTACGTCGCTGACAAGTGGTGAGGGTGATCCATTGACGGGTCCAGGGCGGCAGCCCGCGACGACTTGACATTGTGAAAATGGGGAGCTATCTTCATTTCACTGGCGAGCGTGTGGGAGTGTGAGTCGTGGGGGATCCGTATTTTTCTGATGAGGAGAAGGTTCCGAATCGGTATCGTGTCTCGGTGGGTCGGACGCGTGACGATGCTGCTAGTGATTTGAATCTGTTGCGGGCGCAGGTGTCGGGGATTGCGGCAGTGCTTCATGATGGCGCCTGGATCGGGGGTGAAAGTCCCACATTCGCGCTGACATTGTCGGGGTTGGTGGATGAGGCGGCTTCGACTGCTCGGGTGGTGGAGGCCCAGTTGACGGGTGTCTATGATGATGAACCGACCGATG
>JAITVA010000098.1 GCA_031286045.1 Propionibacteriaceae bacterium
CCCGCATAGTGCCACATCTCGACAGATTTGGACACCTTTTGGTGCGAATTGTCTCAACGGGTTTGTTCAAATGGGCAATTTGTGTGGGAATTAGTGAAGAAGGTTGTCATCCAACGAAAAGGGATTTAATGTATGGGCTATGGCTGTCAGACCAAATGTTCTCTCAATCGTTCTCGCCGGCGGCGAGGGCAAGCGATTGATGCCGCTCACCGCAGATCGAGCGAAACCAGCGGTGCCCTTCGGTGGGACTTACCGACTGATTGATTTCGTCATGAGCAACCTGGTCAACTCAGGGCTGAGACGTGTCGCCGTGTTGACCCAGTACAAATCGCACTCCCTCGATCGCCACATCTCGTTGACGTGGCGGATGTCGACCATGCTCAATCAATATGTCACCACCGTTCCGGCGCAACAGCGCACGGGCAAGCAGTGGTTTCAAGGCAGTGCCGACGCGATCTACCAATCCATGAACCTGATCTCAGACGAGAACCCTGACTATGTCGTGGTGTTCGGAGCTGACAACATCTATCGCATGGATGTCGAACAGATGTTGGACGCCCACATCGCCTCGGGTCTGGCCGCCACCGTGGCTGGCATCCGGGTGCCACGCTGGCAAGGCAACCAGTTTGGCATCATCGACGCCACCGTCACTGGCACAATCGCTCGTTTCTTGGAGAAGCCCTCCGATCCGCCAGGATTGCCGGATTCTCCAGACGAGTCCTATGCCTCGATGGGTAATTATATTTTCACCACCAAGGACTTCGTCGATCTGTTGATCGAGGACGCCAACGACTCGAATTCTCGCCACGACATGGGTGGAAACATTATTCCGGCCTTCGTCGCCGCTGGCATGGCCGGCGTCTATGACTTCACCAGCAACGACATGCCCGGGGCGACTGAGAAGGATCGCTGCTACTGGCGCGACGTCGGCACGATCGACGCCTACCACGAGGCCCACATGGATCTGGTGAGCATTGATCCAGAGTTCAACCTCTACAACCGTAAGTGGCCGATCTGGACAAACCAGGCACAGTCTCCCGGCGCGAAGTTTGTGTTGCGAGGCACCGCCGAGGACTCAATCGTGTCAGCGGGATGCATCATTTCTGGTGGAGATGTCGATCGTTCCGTGCTCAGTCCGGACTGCCTGATCCACAAGTGGAGTCGGGTGGAGGGGTCAGTTTTGTTCTCAGGTTGCCAAATTGGGGAGGGTGCGGTCATCCGACGGGCTATTCTGGATAAGAACGTCCAAGTCGGCACGCGTGTCGAGATTGGTGTCAACCACGACCATGATCGAGCACGGGGTTTCTTTGTGTCCGCGAATGGCGTCACAGTGGTTCCCAAGAACACGATTGTGACAGAAGGCTGAGATTGTGTGTTGGCGAATGCCACATGATAGCGTCAGATGTACTGATAGGAGGAGGAAAGATGTCCATCCCAACATTGACTGCGGGGGAGCTAGCAGCGGCAAGGGCTAAGGCAGTGGCGACACGTCGAGTGCGTGCCGCGTTGAAGAACAAGGTTCGTACCGGTGAATTGACACCGGTGGCGGCCTTGGACGAGGCGATCGCTGACCCACAGCTCAAGTTGATCCCGGTTGTCGACTTTTTGAAGTCAATCCCGCGGATCGGTGAAAAGAAGGCACGCGTGCTCATGGAGAGGTACTCCATCGCGTCAAGTCGTCGCTTGGGCGGTCTGGGACCGCATCAACTGGCGGGCTTGAAGAAAGAGTTTGCGTGACATTCATCCCAACGGTCGTGGTCGGCCCCAGTGGCGTCGGCAAGGGGACGGTGATCGCACAAGTGTTGGCGATGTGCCCACAAGTGTGGCTGTCTGTGTCGGCGACCACTCGGGCTCCACGGCCCGGTGAGGTGAATGGAAAACACTATTTTTTCGTCTCGGAGCCCGAGTTCAGTGATCTGATCGAGCATGACGGTCTTCTGGAGTGGGCGACCTACCAGGGGCATCGGTATGGCACTCCGCGTCAGGCTGTGATCGAGAAGGTGGAGCAGGGCAGAGCAGTTCTCCTTGAGATCGAAGTCCAAGGCGCTCGTCAGGTTTTGGAGCGCTTGCGGCCGGTTCGATCGGTCTTTTTGGCGCCACCCTCGTGGGCCGATCTGGAGAAGCGACTGCGTGGCCGCGGAACTGAGCCGGAGTCGGTGATTGAACAGCGGTTGGTCACAGCTCGAGAAGAGTTGGCTTTTCGTGATCACTGCGATCATGTGATCGTCAACCGAGAAGTGGCATCATCCGCGGCTGAACTGGTAAACTTCATCGGTCTGGGTCTGACGAGTGATCAGGCCCACTAACCTCGACGAAGGACACTGAACACATGGCGAATGCACAAGCTGGAATCACGAACCCACCGATTGACAACCTGCTGACGAAGGTGGATTCGAAGTACCGCTTGGTCCTCTTCGCTGCCCGGCGGGCACGCCAGATCAACGCGTATTACTCCCAGTTGGGTGAGGGTCTGCTAGAGAACATCGGGCCTTTGGTCGATGCCAGTTCTCAAGAGAAGCCCCTGTCGATCGCCATGCGTGAGATCGACGCCGGTCTGTTGGAGTGCCAAGAGATCGATCCCGAAGCCGAGGCGACTGCCCGCGAGGAGGCGCTCAAAGAGTCAGCCTTCGATTTCACCAACCCTTTCGCGACGGCGTCGACGCCGTTGGAGGCAGACCCCGAGCCTGAAGCCTGATTTTGTCGTAGGGCCTCGGTAGTCTTCACGGTGCCGTGCTTAGGCACGAGCAGTTCGGAAGGAGTGTTGGTTATGCACACGCTGTTCACGTCGGAATCAGTCACAGAGGGTCATCCTGACAAGATGGCTGATGCTATCGCGGATCGGATTTTGGATGCCTTGTTGGCGCAGGATCGCCTCAGTCGCGTCGCCATTGAGACTCTGTTGACCACAGGTGCGGTCGTGGTGGCCGGAGAGGCCACGACGGAGGGATACGCCGATGTCGCCCAGATTGTGCGCAACACGGTGCTCGACATCGGCTATAGCTCGTCGAAGATGGGTTTTGACGGGAATTCCTGTGGTGTTCTGGTCGCGATCGGCAATCAGTCGCCGGACATCGCGCAGGGTGTCGACCAGGCCGAGGAGATGCGGGATGGCTCGGTCGATTTCAATGACGGCCAAGGCGCGGGTGATCAAGGCCTCATGTTCGGCTATGCCTGTCGTGAGACCAGCGCTTTGATGCCCTTGCCGATCCATATGGCTCATCGTTTGTCGGAGAGGTTGGCCTTGGTGCGCAAGACGGGCATTCTCGACTATCTGCGACCCGACGGCAAAACCCAGGTGACCGTGAGGTATGCGGATGGGGTGCCGCAGTCGATCGACACGGTGGTGGTCTCGACCCAGCATGATCCCAGTGTTCGCCAGACTCAGATCTATGATGATGTGGTGCGCGAAGTCATCACCCCGGTGGCAGACTTGTTCGGATTGGGGCTGGCCGACGCGACGGTCTTCGTCAACCCGACGGGCAGCTTCGTTGTCGGTGGACCGATGGGTGACGCCGGTGTGACGGGGCGCAAGATCATTGTCGACACGTATGGGGGCATGGCTCGTCATGGAGGCGGGGCTTTCTCTGGCAAGGATCCATCCAAGGTTGACCGTTCGGCGGCGTACGCCCTTCGCTGGGTGGCGAAAAACGTGGTGGCCGCTGGTTTGGCTGATCGCTGCGAAGTTCAGGTGGCTTATGCCATCGGTCGGGCGCATCCGGTTGGTTTGCATGTCGACTGTTTCGGCACCGCCAAGGTGGCCCCCGAGCAGATTCGTCAAGCGATCATGGAGGTCTTCGACCTTCGACCCAGAGCCATCATCGACAGTCTGGACTTGCTGCGACCGATCTATTCGCGGGTGACGAATTACGGGCACTTCGGGCGGGACCTGGACGTCATGACCTGGGAGAGGACGAATCGGGCCCAAGCGCTGGCCGCGGCTGTGCGTGGGTGAGTCCTTCGGCTTCGAAGACCGGATGTGAGGTGGCTCGTCCATGATTGCTCAGGTGTATGTGGATTCTGGCGCGGCCCATTTGGACCGACCTTTCGATTACGATGTGCCCGCATCGATGGAAGATGACATCAGGGTCGGGGTTCGAGTCAAGGTTCGCTTCAATGGGCGGGCATTGTCTGGCCTGGTGGTCGGACTGGCTGACCACAGTGACCAAGCCAAGCTTGTTGCTTTGACCAAACTAGTGTCACCCCAGGTTGTGGCCCCGGCGGAGTCGATCCAGTTGTTTCGGGCGGTGGCTGACCACTGCGCGGGCACTTTCATGGATGTCGCTCGACTGGCCATCCCACCGCGTCATGCCCGGTCTGAGAGCGCCTGTCATGAGCGGGTCGAGGTGAGCGAGCCGAGTCCGTCCCCGTGTCCGCTTGATCAGCATCCTCTCGGGTCAAGTCTGCGAACCGCGCTGCGACGAGGGGAGTCACCTCGTGTCGCCTGGACCGTTCCGCCGACCGTCGACGAGGTCGGGAACTGGGCCGATGGCTTGGCCGGTTTGGCGGTCGACACCGTGCTCAGCGGTCGTTCAGTGATCCTGGTTGTGCCTGATGCCAAGGATTGCGGTCGGGCGATGGCGGCGGTGTGTCGGGTGATGGATCGTCGCTTGGTCGTGGCACTGTCTGCCGACAAGGGGCCCCAGGCACGATACAGCGCTTTCTTGGCGGGTCTGCGTGGACAGGCCCGCGTCATCGTCGGCACCCGGGCGGCTGTCTACGCACCGGCGCCTGACCTCGGCTTGATCGCCGTGTGGGATGAGTCCGACAATTCGTTGGCGGAACCTCACTTCCCTTACCCACGGGTCCGTGACATCGTCGCCATCCGGGCCAGTCAGGCGCATGCGGCGGTGGTGTTCGCGTCGTGGTCGCGCTCGGTCGAGATACAAAGCTGGGTCCGTCGAGGATGGCTGCATGACCTCAGCCTGCCGGCAGCGACCATGCGGCGACATGCGGCCGCGGTGCGAGCGACCGGTCAAGACGACTGGATACTGCGGCGCGATCCTGTCGCACAGTCGACCAGACTCCCACATGAGGTTTTCGCGACCATTCGGGCCGGTTTGGCTGAGGGGCCTGTCTTGGTGTGGGTGCCCTGGTTGGGAGCCCGCCGCAACTTTGTCTGCCGAGACTGTGGTGAGCCCATGCGGTGCTCGTGTGGCGGGGCCTTCGTCGAGACGGCCGCCGGAGCGGTGGCTTGTCAGGTCTGTGGTCGGTCGGTGGCCGCCTGGGTTTGCGCGTGTGGCAGCAGGCGATGGCGCGCGGTCACCATCGGCTCGGCGCGTACTGCCCAGGAGCTGACCAGGTCCTTCGTCGGTGTGCCCGTGATGCGATTTGACTCCAGCACGACGGGCGCGACGAGCACCACGGCCAAGATTGATCTGACCAATGGTGGGGCGGCGGCGCGCGACGGCTCGCCGGGGCTTGTGGACGACAGGCCCTGCTTGGTCATCGCCACTCCTGGATCGGAGCCGATGACCACGCGTGGCTACGCCGCAGCTGTGGTTCTGGACGCTCGTGGTTTTTTGGCCCGTCCAGACATTCGCGCTGGTGAAGAGGCGGTGCGGCGCTGGCTCGCCGTGGTGGCGCTGGTTCGCGCCGGTGGCGAAGGCGGTGTCGTCCTGATCGCTGGACCACCCGGAGATCGGACCGTTCAGGCTGTGTTGCGTCTTGACTCGGTGGGGTTCGCCGAACGCGAGTTGGACGAGCGAGTCGAGGCTGGTTTTCCACCGGCGACCCGGATGGCGACATTCGCCGGTGAGAACAGCCTGGTCGAGGATGTGGCGACCAGATTGGAGCAGGCCGGGTACGTCAGCGTGCTCGGTCCGATAGCGGACGCGGACTCCGAACAGGAGTCGCGCTTGATCGCACGGGTTCCGATTGATCGCGGGGAAGAGTTCGCTCATATGATCACGGCGCTGGTGACTCGAAGAGCAGGGTCCTCACGAGCCGGTAGGCTCGCATGGAGACTAGATCCCGACTGGTTAGGATGACAATGAGACTGTTGTTCGCAGGTACCCCTGATGTGGCGACACCGGTGTTGGAAAAGGTGGCGGGAGTCCACGAGGTGGTGGCGGTGTTGACCCGTCCACCGGCGGCTCGCGGTCGCTCGGGACGGTTGGTGGCCTCACCTGTTGGTCAACGGGCCGCTGAGCTGGGCATCCGGGTCTCGACGCCGACGCATTTGCGTGATCCACAGTTCGTCGCCACTGTGCGCGAGGCAGAGGTGGATTGCTGTGTCGTGGTCGCCTACGGCGGCCTGATCACGACCGAACTGCTCGACATTCCGCGATGGGGTTGGATCAATCTTCACTTCTCGCTCCTGCCCGCCTATCGCGGCGCCGCTCCGGTGCAGCGCGCCCTGCTGGATGGATGCACTCGCACGGGTGTGACCACCTTCCAGATCGTGAAGGCGCTGGACGCTGGGCCGACCTATCTGCGCCGACCGGTCGAGATCGGCGGGTCGGAGACGGCTGGTGACCTGCTCACTCGGTTGAGCCTGGTCGGCGCGGACGCCATGGTCGAGACCCTTGATTTGGCGCGCTCGGGTTTCCTCCCACAGCCCCAGTCGACACAAGGGATCAGCCTGGCGCCGAAGGTGACGACCGCCCAGGCACGGTTGGACGTGACACGACCGGCTTCCGACGTGGTCAATCGGGTGCGGGCCATGAGCCCTGAGCCTGGAGCCTGGGCAGAGTTGGCCGGCACGAGGTTCAAGGTTGTCCGGGCGCATGTGGTCGACCCCGACGCAGGGGCCAAGTCAGGAGTCCGGCCTGAGACTGACCCCGGAGCTGCGACCGGCATGGATCGACCCGGTGAACTGGTGGCGTCAAAGCGGCACTTGCTGTGCCGGGTGTCAGATGGGTGGATCGCGCTGGACGAAGTTCAGGCGGCGGGCAAGAAACCGATGGCGGGGGCCGATTGGGCTCGCGGCGCCTGGCATGAAGGGATGACTCTTGAGTGAGACAGCGGGCCGGCCTGTTCGACGCCGAGACGGTCGGTCAGGCGGGGGTGGAGCCAGTCGACCACCGGCGCGGCGAGGCCACGGCCAGGACCATCGAAGCCGGACGCAGACGCCACCAGTCCATGAAGCTGAGACTGATCCGCGTCGGATCGCTCTGGCGGTGATGAAGCAGGTGCGCGAGGGTGGCTATGCCAATCTGGCGATGCACGAAGTCTTGAGTCGTGCCCGTCCGACCTCCGGAGACGCCGCTTTCGCCACGGAGTTGGTGTTCGGGACATGCCGCCATCTGGGAACCCTGGACACCATCATCGAACACGCGGCCAGTCGACCCATCAGCAGTCTCCAGCCGGGTGTCGTCGATGTCTTGCGTCTAGGCGCCGAACAGATGTTGGCGATGGCCGTGCCGGCTCACGCGGCCGTGTCCACCAGCGTCGATCTGGCGGCGGCGCAGATCGGTCGGCGTGTGACCGCAGTGGTGAACGCTATCCTGCGTCGTGTCTCCGCCCACGACTGGAGCGGGTGGATGGACGAGGTGACCCGCCAGTCGACGCCTGAAGAGTCGATGGCGATCCGGTCCTGTCACCCGGCCTGGATCGTCCGGGCGTACTCCGAGGTCGTGCCGACCGAACTGCCGCTGGCCTTGGCTGCCAACAACATTCCGGCCACGCCGACTCTGGTCGTTCGACCGGGCTTGATGTCACGCCAGGACCTGATCCGCCAGGCGCGCACGAGTCTGCGTGCCAGGCCGCCTCAATCTCGGCTCGGTGGTGGCGAAGGCGAAACTCAGAGCGATCAGTCGGGCCCGGTCGGCCACAGCGACTGCGTCACCGCGACCGTGTTCTCGCCATGGGGGGTTCGACGCCCCGGCGATCCAGGCGAGGTCGAGGCGGTTCGCACCGGGTTCGCCGGTGTCCAGGACGAGGGCTCCCAACTGGTCGCCGGGGTCGTCGCGCGCGTGGACGCGCCGCCTGGACCTTGGCTGGACATGTGCGCCGGTCCAGGAGGCAAGACGGCCCTGCTGCTGGGTCTGGCACGCGAGCGCGGTGAGCGGGTCGTGGCTGCGGACTTGCATCCGCATCGTGCCCGCCTGGTGAGCGACGCGATTCGCGCCTACGGTGAGACCATGGTCATGGCGGCCGATGGCCGCAGTCCGGCTTGGGGCCAGTCCTTTTCCCGTGTGGTGCTGGATGCGCCCTGTACCGGTCTGGGCGCGTTACGACGCCGGTCTGAGGCCCGGTGGCGCAAGGGACAGCAGGATTTGTCCAGCTTGACTGCCTTACAGAGGGAATTGTTACGGTCGGCCTGTCGATCTGTGGCGCCCGGCGGTGTGGTCGCCTATATCACCTGTTCGCCTCATGTGGCCGAGACCGCCGAGGTGGTCGCCGCAGTGGTCGGCGAGGGGGATGTCGATGTGCTGGACGCGCCGGCACTCTTGCCGAATGTGCCCGAGGCTGAAGCCTCCACCGACCCACGCTTCATCCAGTTGTGGCCCCATCGTCATGGCACTGACGCGATGTTCTGTGCGCTCTTGCGCAAGCGACCACGCTGACCGGCGACCCACGGGACACCTTTGCCATTGGATGGAAAGGTGTGTCTCGACCCTGGTCGCTCGCCGAAAAGAGTGGTGGACTGGCTCGATGGCCTATCGGTGGAAGCTTTGGCCTATCGGTGGAAGCTCTCAGCCGAGCGCCGCGACGATAGCGTCACCGATCTGAACGGTCGAGCGAGCCTGTCCGGCACTGGCAACGATGTCCTGCTCAACCGCACGCTCGATGCGGTTGGCCAGGTCGCGGCGCCCCAGGTGGGACAGGAGCATGGCGGCGGACAAGATAGCGGCTCTGGGGTCGGCCAGACTTTGTCCGGCGATGTCGGGCGCTGAGCCGTGGACCGGTTCAAACATTGAGGGATAGGCGCCCTCGACGTTGAGGTTGGCACTGGCGGCCAGTCCGATACCACCGGTGACAGCTGCGGCCTCATCGGTCAGAATGTCGCCGAACAAGTTGTCCGTGACGATGACGTCGAAGCGGTCGGGCGCGGTCACCAAGGCGATCGTGGCCGCGTCGATGTGAAGGTAATCCGTCGTGACGTCAGGGTACTCTTCGGCGACCTCGGCGAGAACCCGTCGCCACAAGCCGCCCGCGTTGACCAGGACATTGTGCTTGTGAACCAGCGTGAGGTGGCGGCGACGACCCTTGGCCAACTCGAAGGCGTGGCGGACGACCCGCTCCACTCCATATGCTGTGTTGACAGACACCTCCGTGGCGATCTCGTGGGGTGTGCCCTGACGCACTGTGCCGCCGTTGCCGCAGTACAGCCCCTCGGTGCCCTCACGTACCACCACGAAGTCGATGGTCTTGCCCTGCACAACCAGGTCAGACAGGGGAGTGGGCACGGATGGGTACAACTTCGATGGCCGCAGATTGACGGCGTGGTCGAAGCGGAAGCGCAGCTTGAGCAGCAGTCCGCGCTCAAGCAATCCGGAGGGGATGGTGGTCGAGCCAGGAGCGGCTCCGACAGCGCCCAGCAGAATCGCATCTGACTTGGACAATCGGTCCAAGGTCTGATCGCTGAGCACCTCCCCGGTGCGTTGCCAGTGCTCAGCCCCCAATTCGTACTCGTCGAACTCGGCTGTTGGACACACCGTCGTGATGACACGAGTGGCTTGGCTGATGACCTCTGGCCCGATCCCGTCGCCCGGGATGACTGCGATGCGGTGACTCATGGTGCCCAAGCCTAGATGATTGATTCCTGGCCGTGGGGGCCTGTCTCACGCTCGTTCAGCGGACTCAGCGAAGAGGTTGTGGCCGACGTTGATATGGACAGGAGGGTCCGGATCAGTGCAGCGGGGTTAACATGGCTCCATGTCTCTATCCTTTGATCTTGTGCCCGGGACCGTTCGCACCTCTGTTCAGCGTCGCAGGGAGATTCTGCGCGACCCAGGTTTCGTGACTCACTTCTCTGATCACATGGCGTCCGCGCAGTGGTCGAGCCAGGCCGGTTGGACCGACTCCCGCGTCACCAACTACGAGCCCTGGACTATGTCGCCGGGTTCGGCGGTGTTTCACTATGCCCAGGAGATCTTCGAGGGTTTGAAGATTTATCGTCATGAAGATTCGAGTATCTGGTTGTTCCGGCCAGAGATGAACGCGCGGCGCATGATCCGGTCGGCCCACCGCATGGATCTGCCACAGTTGCCCGAAGAGGACTTTCTCGCGTCGGTGCACGCACTGGCCAGGGTCGATCATGAATGGGTGCCGTCTGGGTCGGAGATGAGCTATTACCTGCGTCCCTTCATGATCGCCGACGAGTCTTTCCTCGGTGTCCATTCAGCCAAGCAGGCCAGGTACGCGGTCGTCGGCGGGCCGGCGGCGCCCTACCTGGCCGACGGCCTGACACCGGTCGACATCTGGGTGACGACGACCTACTCACGGGCGGGCAATGGCGGCACGGGCGCGGCCAAGTGTGGTGGCAACTACGCCTCGTCCCTGCTGGTTCAGCGTGAGGCGGCCACCTTCGGCTGTTCCCAGGTCCTCTTCACCGACGCTGCCGACCACGAGTGGGTGGAGGAACTGGGCGGTATGAACTTCTTCGCGGTCACGGCCGACGGCATGGTGGTGACGCCACCGACGTCCGGCACCATTCTGGACGGCATCACGCGAGACTCGATCTTGACTTTGGCTCCTGCGCTCGGTCTGACTCCTCAGGTGCGTCCACTGTCTTTGTCTGAGTTGATCGCCTCCATCCTCGGAGGCAACATCGTCGAGGCCTTCGCCTGTGGAACCGCGGCTGTGGTGACACCGATCGGGCGTTTGTTGCACACCAAGGGTGAAGAGGTCGAGACCGTCGCCCTGGCATCACCGCTGGGTGAGGCCACGCGGGCGATCCGTCGGGCTCTGGTCGACATCCAGTGGGGTCGGGCTGACGACGTCCATGGTTGGATGCATCAGGTGGTCGTCTGAGATGGCTTGGTCGAGTTGTCGGGCCATGCCGTCCCCTTTCCATGTGTATGACACCAGCCTGCGAGACGGTGCTCAGCAGGAGGGGTTGCGCCTGACGGTTCACGACAAGTTGCGCATAGCCGGAGTGCTGGACGATCTCGGTGTCAGTTTCATTGAGGGGGGCTGGCCAGGGGCGAACCCGAGCGACACGGAGTTCTTCGCCCGGGCCAGGACTGAGTTGACCTTGGCTCACTCCACTCTGGTGGCGTTCGGAGCGACCAGACGGGTGGGGTTGACTGCCGAGACCGATCCATTGACGCAGGCCTTGTTGGATGCCGACACCGAGGTGGTGTGCCTGGTCGCGAAGTCCCATGACCGGCATGTGACTCAGGCCTTGCGCACCACGTTGGAAGAGAATCTGGCGATGGTGCGCGACACGGTTCGCCACCTGACGACGCGCGGGCGCAGGGTCTTCGTCGATTGCGAGCATTTTTTCGACGGCTATCATGACAACCCGGCTTACGCCCGACA
>JAITVA010000297.1 GCA_031286045.1 Propionibacteriaceae bacterium
CTGGCCAAACACGAGGTCGAGCAGTGGACAGGGCGGTTCTGCTCGACTCTGACGGCCTGCCCTTCGTGCCTGCCAAGACTCTGGTCGGGCTGTTGCGTCACAGATCCCTCAGCGTCGTGTCGGCCTTGTCCGCTGGTGATGAGGGCACTCGCCAGGCGTGGTTGAGTTGGCACTTCTGGCTATTTGGTTCGACTCCTGGCAGGACGGATGCGAATCGCTATTCACTGCTCAAACCGGGTGATCCGCCTATCCCGTCGGCGTTGACGACGAGTGCTTTGCGACTCTCGGCGGGTGTTCGTCGGGCAATTGCTGACGTTCGAGGGGATTCTCGGGCGCCAACCAGGGATGACGTCATCGCGGCGGCACGAGTGGTCCGGCCTGGCATCGCTATTGACCCCACGACGGGCACCGCCAAGCAGGACTTCTTCCGCGTGGAGGAGTTCGCACGGACGGGTCTGACCGTCGTGTCCGATGAGTGGGCACTCGAGGCGCCGCAGGCTGATCAGGACTGCGAGATCAGTCCTGATCCTTGGGAAGACATTCGCCCCGGTCGACTATTGCTGCACTGCGCCGCCGGACTCATCAACGCGGTGGGAGGCCGACGTCGGCGCGGTCATGGCGTCGCCTCTGTCGTCATGGATGGCTTGCTCGAACCGGGGGAGCTTGATGAGTTTTGGCAAGGAGTCTCCTCTGGGCCGATGTCCGTCAACTTGGCGCCGCTGTCAAGGCCGATGGAGCCGATTTCAAAAGTCCGCGCTTCGGGTGCTGGTGATCATCTTCGTCATGTCGCCGACCTAGACATCGTTATCACAACTCCGGTCATCGTCGCGCCGACCGTGAGCGGGAACATTGTGGAGACGGCCACGTATATCCCGGCTGCCTCACTCTTTCATGTCCTCTCTCCCGCGTTCGCTGGTCAACTCGACGATTTGATTCGTCAAGAGATGGTCAGGCTGACTCCTGCGTACCCAGTGGTCAGTCGCGGCGCCAGCTCCGAGAACCCGTCTGATGAGATGAGTGAGAGGTGTGTGCCCTGGCCGCTTTCCCTGGGCAAGCGGAAGCATCCGGGCCATGGCGAAGGGCAACTCTTCTCGTCGACGTTTGAGGTGGCGACAGTCGATGTCTCAGAGGATGCGGAGGCAAGCGTTAGTTCCAGTGAGATGTCACCGCTGTCTGTTCCTGATGTGCGAGCGGACCGCGCCACTCGCAACAGCTACCTTGCGCTGAACTCCTTGCGTCAGGTGAGTGTCCCCACCCGCTCACAGTCTCATGCGGTCATTGATGAACGACCCGAGCGCAGGGGCGACACTGAGCAGGCGCCTTTCGACTACGTGGGGCTGCGGCCTGGCTCGGCATTCAGGGCGGAACTCTGGATGTGCGAAGGGAAGTTTGATGAGAATCGAGTGCCGGCGCAGGCACGGATCGGCACGTCGCGCAAAGATGACTATGGTCAGGTTTCTCTCACAGTCCATAAGCCGCCATCTAGTACTGGGCCCTTGGAGCGAGTGATGACCAGTGAGCCGGTCGCACTTCTCGCCACATCAGACTGGCTACTCCTTGATGACAGGGGGGCTCCTGCGACCACTGCCGATGGGGTGCTCGACTACCTTCGTCAGGCGTATGGCCCGGACATCCAACCGGGGACAACTGCCCCTATGGGCTGGAGCGCCATGCGTGTGCGTAAGCTCCAGTCTTGGCAGGCGACCTGGAGTCTCCCCAGGCCGGATCTTGTGTCGATCGCCGCTGGAAGTGTCTTCTTCCTAGTCGCGAGCGATGAGAACACTGTAAGCGCCCTCATGCAAGCCACGGAGTCAGGGGTTGGCGAGCGCCGCGCTGAGGGATTTGGTCGTCTGAGAGTCCTTCCCCGCAACTTGCTGACGGCGCGTGATCTCGAGATTTCGAGGGGGAGCATGATGTCCTCGGATGACGACCTCACCTCGGCGGATACTTCTGGTGGCCGCCCTGGTGGAACGACGTTCACTGTCTTGATGGAAGCCGCCTGGCGTGCCGCGATTGACCGCGCGGCGGCTCGGTTCACACACGGACGAGAAGACACATTCCGAGATCTTCTACCCTCATACGAAGACGTCCCATCTTCAACCCCCACGGTCGGGGTTGACCAGCCCGCCAGTAGCTCGGGGCAGACGAATAGCCAACTCGGCGCATTACGTGGCCTGATTCTGGGTGGGGACAGCGAGCAACTCGCCGCCTGGATTGATCGGAATGGCTCCGTCAAACTCAAGGGCCTGCGCAGTTGGTTCCCCCGCTCATCGGGCTGGGATCTGACACATCCAATGTGGTCCTTGCTGACTGACGATCAGTCGAAGTCCGCAATGGAAAGTCAGCTCGACAGTGAGGTGATCGAGCGGCTGACAAGGTACGGGGCGGCATCGTTTTGGTTGGAAGGGCTCCGACGGGCGGCCCAGGCGAAGCAAGGTGGGTTACCAGACGACGGGCAGGGGGCAGTATGAGCACGCGAGTCATGCGATATCGAGACACAGTGGCTGGTGACCTTGTCGCCCGCACCCCGGTTCATG
Source organism: Propionibacteriaceae bacterium (assembly GCA_031286045.1). GTDB lineage: Bacteria > Actinomycetota > Actinomycetes > Propionibacteriales > Propionibacteriaceae > WQYJ01. The sequence goes on from JAITVA010000297.1 coordinate 2,538, forward strand.
TCGGCGCGCTGCTGTCCGCCAGTGGCGTCGATCTGCCTACTGCGCGCGACGGACAGGGCTGTGTCACTCTTCCCGGCACTGCGCTGGCCGGCGCTTTGCGTAGCACATTGGGAGAAACCGGAAACCGCTTTGACATATGGGGCGGAGGTGAGAAAACCGGTGGCGGTCGACGCTCAGGATCGTATGATGCCAGCAGAATCACGGTCTTTGACGCCCCTGCGCCCGGGCAAGGATATGCCCTGTCCAGAACCGAACTTCGGCAGAACGTCTCCATTGATCGTTACACCGGCGCTGCTGCCACGGGACATCTCTTCACGCGCGAGGTCGTCCCGGTCGGGACCCGTTTTTCCTTCCGCTTCGTACTTGAGAGCGTCAATCGGTCGGAGCGAGAGGCTGCAGCGATATGGATCAGGCGGTGTCTGACGCGCTTGGTCACGGTCGGAGTCGTGGTTGGCGCCGGTGAAACCAGTGGACTGGGGCGGGTTCTGTTGAGCACAGAGAATCTGTTGTGGACTCGGGACGATTTCACCACGCCCGTCGGTTTGGCTGCTGCTCTCAATGTGCAGCTTTCGACTGCGGAGGCGAGCGAGGCCAGTACGGCGTCTTGGCTTGATAATCTGGCGAAGAAGGGCAGGCAGGCGAGGGAAAATGGTTCGCCGCTCGGGACGGATGTTCTTCGTGTCACAATCCCTTGGCGGCCGCTTGGCCCCGTCATGAGCAAGGATGCTGCCGACGGCCTGATGGCGGCCTGGTTTCCGCTCGCGGTTCCCAGTCTCACGGAAGACGGCGAGGAGTCGAAGTGGCTTCACCTGTTGCTGCCAGGGTCGTCTGTCAAAGGGTCGCTACGCACACGAGCCGAGTACATCGCGCGAGTCGCCTCAGGGTGGCGCGACCTTGGCGCTGAGGCGATCGAGGGGCGTTTCGGCGAGCAGATCAAGGCAACCGCTCTTCTTCCGGGTGTCACCGAACTGTTCGGTTCGCCCGGCGACTATCCGAATGATGCCCCAGGGAACAAGGGCGCGCTGACAATTCATGACGTCTGTAGCGCGGAGATCATTCCTGCAGGTCAGTGGCGTAAGGTCCGCTCATTCAAGCGGGACTCTCTTCAGGGCACTGCGGCGTTCATGGGGGCTCTCAATGCCCTCAATGGGGCCACACGTGAGAGGGGCTTGTGGTTTGACTACGCCACGCGCAACAAGATAGACCGATGGAGTGGAGCAGTGGTTGACACCGCCCTCTTCTCAGGTGTCGAGCCTTATGTCAAGCCAGGCGCTCGGGTGTGGAAGGACATCACCATAGACCTTGACCTCAAACGCCTGCGGCAATCGTGTGGTCAGGATCACGAGCGCATGCTGGCGGCGTTGGGCCTGCTCTTGCTTGTCTTGCGAGATATGAGCGAGGGCTGGGTCCCCCTGGGGTTCGGCACGACTCGTGGCATGGGCTCGATCAAGGTTTGTGAAGATGATGTCACTTTTCGGGGCGAGCTGAGTGAAGGGACCCAACAGGCGGATTGGGCTGAGCAGGCTGCTAACTCATGGCCTGAGGCCATAAGTCACATCGCGCAAGGTCAGAGTCTCGCCAACCTTCTTGAGTCGAACGATGTGCTTGATATTGACGATGCCTGGCAAAAGAGAGTGACTGAGGCTCAACCGGAGAAAAGGAACGATGATGAGTGATACTGCGACCAGTGGTGAGGCAGTTGAGCAGTTTCTCCTAGCTCGACCAGGCAGTGTGATCGGTTGGGTTCTGATGCCTCGGGAGGCGTATTGGGTAAGGAGTGACGGTTCTCACTTGTTCAAGTATGGCGGTGAGGCCTGCCGCCTGGATGGGGCCTTCGAGATTCGTCTGTTCGATTCCGAGGCTGAGTTTCGATGGTGGTGGGTCCCAGAGTCGCAGACGGGGCGTCATGCCACAATCACTGATGCGAGCGTCACCGGTGGCGGAGGTTTCATCGCCCGATTGAAACAGTGTTCGAATCAGCTCCTCTGGGGCCGTGTCGCCTGTGTCGAAGACGAGTGGGTTCGCCTGGATGAGCCTCGAATTGGACATCTGTGGGTGCCTATCACCGGAGTGGACCCGGCGTGTGGCCAATGCGACCCGGAGGATTCAAAGGGGGAATCGTGGCACGTGCGACTGTGGTCAGTCGAATATGAGCGGCAGTTTCACTATGGCAACCGTGCTGTCTGCGAGGCGCGGATGGTCGCGCCACTCGAACTTGTGTCAGAGAAAAGGATACGCGTGTCTTCGGATGCCGTCGCAGGGAAGGAGACTCAGCCATGACATACCCTCGCAAGGTGACTGATCACGATGGATTCATCAATCCATACAACTTCATCCACCTGCCAGATGGTGCCAGAGCTGATCTACCACCGGAGTGCGCGGATACGGCTCCTGCGGACATACTTCTCGGAGAGGGCCTCCGGGCCGCCCACGGTGTCGCGGCGCCCGGCACTTACTGTGGCGTCATTCCCATCTTCATTAGGGCCAAAACTCCGATTCTGCTGCCGGACCAGGCCGCCGCGACGGGCCTTCCCCCAGACGATGAGAGCGGTCCGTCGGACGAAGGCCGAGTCTTTTCGATGCGCCAGGATCCTGACGGTCATCCGCTGCTGTTGGGTAGTTCGGTCAAAGGAATGCTTCGGTCGATGTACGAGATTGTGACCAGCTCTCGATTCGGGGCATGGGACAAAAGCATTCACCAGCAGCGAGGAGCTGCCCGTATGACCACTCAAGCTGCGGTTGCGGTCAGGCTGGGCATGGTGAGGGAAAAGAGGGATGGTGTCCAGGAACTGGGGGCGCAGGTACTGAAATCCTTCTACCCCCGGAATCGGAATCTTCTGCCATATGACGCGAACAAGGGTCGCTCGGTACCCATGGTCCACATACCCAGCCTGCCGGGGGAGCTTGGGCGAAAGGCGGGAGATGGCAGATCTGTTGAGGCGTGGTTGTGTCTGCGCCACCACCAGAGAGGACAGCAGTACGCCTACTGGCGCGTCGAGCAAGTCGAGCCGGTCATCGACGGAAAGTCGACGCTTTCCCCGACGCATCCCCCCAAACCTGAGCCGATGACAGGCCACTCTCCTGTTCTTGATGGCGGTGAACCATGCTGGGTCAAGGTGCAGGGTGTTGTTCACATCAATGGTTCCAAGTTCAGTCGAAAGCATGATGAGAGGCTTTTTCCAACGGATACCCTGTCCGGCGGCACCTGCGAGGTTGATCTATCGTTCGAGCCCGGACCTGATGACAATCAGTGGCTGCCCATCGATGAAGAGGCGCGAGCGTCGTGGGACCATGTCATCGAGTCTTACCGGCCAAAGCGTGCGGATTCGGCGGGCACTGAGAGCCAACAAGAAAGCTACAGCTGGGGCGCTGACAGTTGGACATTGAAGCAGAATCGCACCTTCTTCTGCCGACTTGGCGCTGACAGACGCGGGTCAAACAGAATCGAGTTTATGTCGCCGGTCATGATCGGCCGGGAGCCGTTCTCGGCCACTGCGGATGAGCTCTTGCCGGCTCGGTATCGACCAGCGGGCAAGCTAGGCGAACTCTCACCCGCGGACCGGGTCTTCGGCTGGGTTGCCGAGGACGGCCAATCAAACGATGGTCTTGCCGGATGGAAGGGACTCGTCGCCATTGATCCGCCGCAATGGCAAGAAGAGGGTAAGGGTATTCGGAAATTCGAGGAGCCGATACAGCTCGCCATCTTGGCCGAGCCGAAGACTTCGCAATACCGCTTTTACTCGGCCGATGCGCATGGGCGACCTTCAGGCGACGGCGACCCGAAATCTTCGAAGAATGGTTTTGGCAAGGACGATCAACTGCGGGGGCGGAAGGTGTATCTTCCCCAGCCAGACGTCTTCGGCGATGACAAGTACTGGTCGACAGCCCCGCGCTCGCAGCGCGCGCGAATCAGAGAGTTCGAACGCTGGGGCCGTAGCAACGGGAACGTCGCCTATAGTGTCAGCGAGTGGATCGAACCTGGAACGGTCTTCACGACCACCGTTCGGTTTGAGGGGCTGAATCGAGCCGAACTGGGCGCGCTACTGTACCTGCTCGACCTGCGCGATGGAGATCATGAGGGAGTCTTCGGTTTGGGTGGTGGCAAACCTCTCGGCTTCGGTGCCGTCCGTGTTCAGGCGGACTGGGGTAGGGCTGTGCTCAGCACTGCCGAGCAGTCACGTAGGCGATACACATCACTACTTCGCGATGATCGTCTATGTCTGAGCAATCGTGAGCGGGAAGATTTGGCAGTCGAATTCGAGACCTACTTCAAAACGGTGACCGTCGGTCGACAAAAGCTGCTGTGGAAGGAGTTTATGGACGCTGTGTTCGGTTTCAAGGGGGCTGCGACCCACTACCCGAGGACGATGGCGCAACAGGAAGCCCGTCAGAGTGGCCTTAAGGGGGCACCGAAGCCGCGCGGCGAGTCTGATGGCACCGAACTCTTCCGCTGGTGGACCGCGAACGAACAGCAAATCAAGCCACGCAGCCTGCCGTTACTCGGACAAGATCAGGCGCCAACCTTGCCCTACCTCGATGGGGGAAGAGACCGTGGGGGGCAACAGTGAGTACACTGCCGGAGCTTGACGGGTCTGTTCTAGATGAGCGAAGCAAACATGGTCGTAGCGGGAGATGGCTCCGGCGCCTGAAGCGCTCATGTCTTCTTCGGTGCCCGGCGATCGTGCCCTATCTCCTGACGGTCTTCTTCGCGACAATGACCACTGCACTGGCTGGTTTGGTTTTGGAGGATTGGTTTCCGCCTGCATCCGACGCCTTGGATGTGACGACCTGCTTGAGGGGTAGCCTTTGTGCGGCTTCTCTCCTGTGCCTATGCGTGTCGGTCGTTTGGACGTACCTCATACGCAAATCTCGTGGCAGTGCCTATGTCCTATTGGCGCAAGATGAGAGCGTGCAGTGGCACAACGCTGAGGCGATCACCGAGGCAACCAGGCGCCATCTGAACCTGAACACACTATCCGTGCGTTTTGATCCGGGTGCGGCAGGTGAGGTCGTGGATATTCGTAGTGATCTTGGAGAGCTTGAGTGGGAGCTCAATGGTGAACAAAACTCTGACGATGATTCCACCGGCGTCGATGTCTATCCTGACATGGTGATGCCTGCTGGCTTGGCAGTGGGATATACCTGGCAGCCTCCGGCTCATGCCTATCTGTGGGAGACAAACCCACGAAACAATGCAGACTCGAAGTCATCCAAGGACTATGATTTCACCTTCCAGTCAATGGTTGATACCCCGCAAAACGGTCTTCCGGGCCTTCATCCGCCGATCACCTCAAACGACGCCATACGCGCGGTCTGTGTCTACCTTTACCTGACCGACGCTGTGCCAAGACCGCCTGTCCGCACTGGCGCGCTCTGTCCAGACTTGCCTGGATGGGGGGACCCGCAGGATGTCTTTGATCGGGTGCTGTTCCTCGGGGTGCGCCCGCAAGGGTCGCGTGACTTCGCTCGATGTCGCGTCTCCATGGACGAGTCTTCCGATAAGTCAAACCAGATCGCATACTACGACGCGACGACCGGCCAGCCATTGCGTTTCAACGACGCCGACGACGCCGTCATGGATGCGAGCCCCACGCAGGCCATCGTCGGCGCTGGGCGCGCCTTGGTGAACGTCATGCGAGAATACCCGAAGGCAACTATCATCTTGACCGGTCGTGTGCCCAAGTGTCTCTCACTCGGCCTTGGGTGGTACCTTGCTAACGCCTCCAACGCGCTTCCGATCCATCCCTGGCGCAGGCTGGTCCCGCTTGGCGCCATTGGCAGAAACTACATTCTTCATCCCTTCTGGGTTTATCGCGATCAACCCTCACCGCAAGAAACACTTGCTTCTGCAGGTATCGCTCACGTCAATGGGTTGTGGGTGAAAGACCGGAAGGCGGCGGCACGCCTGCTTGAGAAGCCGGGGCGTCATTACCGTGCATGCCGACGAGGCACGAGCAAACGGCGTGGAGCTTAAGGAGTCCGCAATGAAGCTGGTCAATCTCACCCCACATGCGTTCCGTCTGTTTGATAGCAGCGGAGGTGTTCTCATCGACCTGGCTCCAGAAGGGCAGTTCGCCAGGCGTGGAGAACGCGTCAGGTCGTCGCCGCCGCTCAGTGACGTGGATGGCGGGTCAGGGCCACTTCCTGTCGGATTGGTTGAGATGGATGACATAGTGACTGATCTGCCCTCGCCTCAACCTGGCACTGTCTACATCGTCTCCCGTCTGACTGCTCTCGTGATCGATGACCGCGACGATGTGTACTTTCCGATGGACGAGGTGCGCGATGATGGCGGCACGATTATCGGTTGCCGTCTTCTCGGACAGATGAGCCGCCGCAGTGCCGGTGGGGAAGGGTAGGAACGATGCCTGCGATCTGGCGTGTGGTGCTGGCTGAGGGGGATTACCGGCGGATTCTCCCGCATCATTTGCATGCGGCTTTGTGTTCGCTGCTGGGGGAGACGGATGAGCATCACGCGCAGAGGAAGGACTGGGCATGCGGTCCGGTCGCAGGAGACGGCCATTATGTCTTCCTCTCGATCCGCACTTTGTCCGATCAGCGAGCGGAGCAGTTGTTCCAGCGCGCCCGCGTTGGAACATCGGTGGTTTTGGGATCTCACGAGACCATGATCGTACGAGTGCCGGAACTCGTCTCCAGCGCCACGTGGTCAGAGCTCGCCACGCCGACGTCGACCATGCACTGGGACGTTGACTTTCTCTCCCCGACGGCCATCTCTGTCGGGCGACGCTTTTCTCCGATGATCACTCCGACCGCACTGATCGGCAGTCTCAGCCGCAGGTGGGAGTCCGCGACAGATGCGTGGTTGCCTCGATTCACTCAGGAGGAGGCTGCCAAGGTGTGGGTCGCGGCTCTGCGAGGCCGCACGGTCATTGAGCGAATCCCGCATGGAAGGCGAGGGATGGCAGATAAGGTCATTCCTGGGTTTGTCGGCCAGATGACACTGCGAACAGATGATCGAATGGTCGCCGCGGCAACTGATTGCCTGCTGCGTTTCGCCCAGTTCTCGGGTGTCGGTGTCGGCGTGAACCATGGATATGGCACAGTCATGGTCAAACCCGCGCCCGCTGGCCCGTTCATGTGTGATACGCCTGGGCGGTTGGTGAGACATCGAAAGCCGGTCTTCGCGTGACGACGCCACTCATCAGCCGAGTCGTTCATCCGGACAGTCTCAGCTCGGCATGGGAGAAGGTTCAGGAGGCGTCCGCGACTGACGATGACGTGTCTGGGTCGGTGGCGCGTTTCCGTCCAGTGGCGGATGAGCGACTCGCCCAGTTGGCACAAGCCCTCGCCGAGCAGACTTACCGTCCCAAGCCCTTGGCTCAGGTTGAGATTCCCAAGCCAACGGAAGGCTTTCGGGTTCTGGATGTCCCGCCGGTGATTGACCGGATCGTCGAACGGAGCCTTCTTGATGTTGTGGCGCCCTATGTGGATCCCGTCCTTGGAGCGTCGGCGTTTGGCTATAGACCAGGCCTGGGAGTGGTGGACGCTGTTCAACGCCTTGTGCTCGAGCGCGAGAACGGTCAGCGCTGTGTTCTGCGCACGGATGTCGCGGACTGTTTTCCAACCTTGCCTCGCGACCTCGCCGTCGGACGCCTCACCGCCCTTCTCCCAGATGACTCGTTGACGTGGGTCATCGCGCTCCTGACCGCCAGACGGACGAACACTCGTCGGGGTCTGCGCGAAGTGCCCGGCCTTCCCCAAGGCACGGCCTTGTCGCCTCTGTTGTGCAATCTGGTTCTTGCTCCTGTCGACCATGCTTTGGCTGACCATGGGTTTCATGCGGTGCGATTCGCGGATGACATCGCTGTGCCGTGTAGCGGTTCTGATGAAGCTAGCGCCGCGTTGCGAATCATCAAAAGCTCGTTGAAGGAGATCGGGATGACAGTGAATCAGGAGAAGACGGAAGTCACGAGTTTCGACCAAGGATTCTGTTTTCTTGGTGAGGACTTCGGTCCGACCTATCCGCCACTGGTGGCCGAATTGCGGGTCGAGGAGCCGCTCGCTCGGGTTCTCTATGTTGGGCTTCAGGGTGGACGCGTCCGAGTTCAAGCTGGTCGCATCGTTGTGACGACCAAGGATGACGTTGAGGCGTTGAACGTCCCGAGTTCTCATGTGTCTCGATTGGTTCTCTTCGGCTCTGTCGGGCTGACTGCGGGCGCTCGGTCGTGGCTTCTGGGACAGGCTGTCGACATTGTCTTCCTGTCTTGCCGGGGCTCCTATCTTGGAGTCGCCAACGCGGCCTCGTCGGCTTTGAGGGCGCAGCGCCTCAAGGCGCAAATCGCCACCGCCGAGGATCCAGAACGAGCCATGAGGTTCGGGCGCAGCGTTGTTCAGGCGAAGATTCGACATCAAATCACACTGGTTCAGCGTTTCTCTCGGCCAGACATCGCGGAGGACCTGGCTCCTGATCTTGAGTTGATGCGGGCAATGGTCAAGCTTGCCCCAGGGGCTTTGAGTCGTGATGAGGTCATGGGTGTCGAAGGAGCCGCCGCCAAGGCCTACTTCAGGGCTCTGGCCAAGCTATTGCCGCCTGAGGTGGGGTTCAGCGGTCGAACGCGTCAGCCGCCCTTGGATATTGTCAACGCCGCGCTTGGGTACACGTATGCCATCCTTCTGGGTGAGTGTGTTTCAGCCATCGTCGCGAGCGGGCTTGAACCGGCGATCGGGCTGATTCACGCTGACTCTGAGCGTCGACCGAGTCTTGCCCTTGACCTCATGGAGGAGTTCCGGCCTTACGTCGCCGATCAGGTCGTCGTAAGCCTGGTTCGGCGCAAAAGTCTGACGGCCGAGCATGGTCGGGAGAAATCGGGGGAGTCGGGAGTGTGGCTGACCAAGGCGGGGAAGAACCTGGTGGTCGATGCGTATGAGAGGCGCATGCTACAAGTCACGGGTGGCGCCATGGCTGGGTTCACCGGAACCTTGCGCCGTCATGTGTATCGACAGGCTCAGAAACTGGCTCGCTATGTTCAGGACCCGGAAACGGACTGGATCGGACTGTCATGGCGGTGACAGTGCTCGCCGCATACGACATCGCGGATGATCGCCGTCGTGCCCGCGTGTCCGCCACTCTCCAGCGCTGGGGCACGCGCATTCAGTACTCCGTCTTCATCTGCACCCTCGAAGACTCGGACTTCGAGCAGTTGCAATCGACAATCAAAGACATTGTCGATCCAGAAGGCGATTCGTTTCTTTTCATTCGTCAGTGTGTGACATGCTGGGAGGCCAAAGTAGTCATCGGGCAGGCTCAGCCAGAGCCGGCGACACTGTACTGGTCGGTTATGTGAGGGGGTGAACCTGATCACCATGAATCAGTCTCAGATGTGTAGCCCTCTGACAAGGGGTGACAGTGTGAATGCCTGCACGAATCCGGCGGTGCAGGCGCATGGCCCGACGAGGTGTGAAAACGCCTCGCATCGTGTCTTATCACGGGCCCCTTTTCTTTGGTAGGGTCGTTGGTGAGCATCCGCTGACTAGCGGC
>JAITVA010000241.1 GCA_031286045.1 Propionibacteriaceae bacterium
CAATACTGATTCTGCGACACCCTCACCCCACTCCCACGCTCCCACACCGACCACCCCTTGGAATAACTCATCTAGGGACGGGTCGCCGGATGAGTCGGCGAACTGACATCATAATAGGAGGCCGCTGTCTTCAACAAGGCGTCGATGACACTGGCCTTGAGTTCGCATTGCTCGGCGCTGCCCCACATGATCTGGGCGCCGCTGGACAAGGTGACGGTGAAATCATCTGGCGTCGTCGCCGCGACGGTGGTCATCTGGGCGCGCACCGACACCGGCAAAGCCTGGACCACCGTGGAGGCGTCAGCCATTAGTCGCTTGGCGGAGTCGCTCTCATCCGTCGACGGCAAACCGACCGTCGGCAGGCCGCTCGGCAACTGGGGCACGGTCAGGTAGCCGACACCGGCGCCATCGACCAAGAGGAAGGCGTCACCGACCAAGACCGCGTAGACCGGTTGGCGCTCGGTCACCTGGATATCGACCACGCCAGACAGTTGACGCGACACCGCGACGTCCGCGACGGCAGGCAAGCCCTCGACTCGCTCGGCGATGGCGGCAGTGTCCAGCCGGATCAAGGGCGTGCCCAAGACGACGTCGGCCGCGACCGTGATCTCCTCGGGCGACACCTGCGAGACTCCCCGGACTTCAAGGCTGCGCGCCACGAAAGCCGGGGAGAACCAGACCAACCAGACCAGCACCGCCGCGACGGCGACGAGGCCGACAACCACGCCCACCCGAAGGGCGACCCGTTTGCGAGAAGCCTTCACCCGCGAGGCGATGACTGCGGTGGTGTCGGTCACCGTCGAGTCGCGTCGACCACCGTCGTAGCCGGTCATGACTGCTCCAATCGATCAAGCAGGCGCGGACCCATCGACGTCACCGATCCGGCCCCGATTGTCAGAACCCAATCACCCGGTCGCGCCATGGTGGCCAGCAGCGAGACGGCTTGGTCCATATCCGCCACGTAGTGGACGCGGCCACCGTGCCTGGCCACCGCCTGTGCGACCAACTCACCGGTGACACCAGGAATCGGCTGCTCGCGGGCTGGGTAGACATCAAGCACCACCGCTTCGTCGGCCTGTGCCAGCGCTTGGCCGAAGTCGTCGGCGAAGGCTTGGGTGCGAGAGAACAGATGGGGCTGAAAACACGCGATGACGCGACCCGCGCCCGCCATCTGGTGAGCCGTGCGCAGCGTCGCCGCTACCTCGGTGGGATGGTGGGCGTAGTCGTCGACCACGGTGACCCCACGGGCGTCACCAACGCGCTGAAAACGACGAGCCGTGCCGTGGAAACGGGCCAGTCCCGCCAGCACCTGCGCGTGGTCGAGGTCGAGGACCTCGCCGACAGCCAGGGCGGCAGCGGCGTTGTGCAGGTTGTGCCGACCGGGCACAGCCAATCGCAGCCGATCCGTCCACGAGGCCGTGGACACCTGGGCAGTGGCACCACCCTCGTCCAGGCCGCAGTCAGTCAACCGGACATCGCAGTCGGCCCCCTCGCCGTAGGTCACCACCTGACGACCCTGTGCCCTCATCTGGTCCGCCAACCGCGCCGCGCCAAGGTTGTCCGCGTCAAGGACCACCACCCGTACCGAGTCAGCGGCGCCGAAGCGTTCGAAACCGGCAGCGTATCGTTGCGGACTGCCCCAGTTGTCGAGATGATCAGCCTCGATCCCCGTCACCACAGCCAGGCTGGTCGGGTACTGCAAGAAAGTGCCGTCGGACTCGTCGGCCTCCACCAAGAAGACGGCGTCATCACCGATATGGGATCCTTGGCCGGAGTCCACCATGGTGCCGCCGATGACGTAAGAAGGATCGGCTCCGGTCGCCTGAAGGGCGGCCACACACATAGCCGTGGTGGTGGTCTTGCCGTGGGTCCCGGCGATGGCGACGACCTCGCACCCCAGCATCAAAGCAGCCAAGGCGACACTGCGATGAATCACTCGACAGCCCAGGCGGCGGGCTTCGACCAACTCAGGATTGTCCTCACGAATGGCGCTCGACACCACAACGGTGTCGACCCCACGCACATGGGCCCGGTCATGGCCGACACAGACAGACGCGCCCAGATCCGCCAAGGCCGCCAAGGCCGCCGAGTCTTCCTTGTCGCACCCTGACACCGCCAACCCGCGAGCCAGGAAAGCGGCAGCCACACCACTCATGCCCGCGCCTCCGATCGCGATGAAATGGACACGGCCCAACTCGCCCAAGCGGGGAGTCGGGACTGGTTCCACCAGCGTCATGTCGCACCTGCCTTTCCTTGCCCAAGCTCGAGGACCGCACTAGCGACCTGGTCAGCGGCGTCGCGGGGCATCAGATCCTGGGCGGCCGCTCCCATCCGAGCCAATCGGGCCTCATCCGCGCACAAAGCGATGACCTCCTCGGCCAAGCGTGCGCCGGTCAGATCGGCGTCAGCCACCAACAAACCAGCTCCGGCCGCCACCACCCCAGTCGCATTCTTGGCTTGCTCACCGTTGCCGTGCGGCAGAGGCACGAAGATGGCAGGCAAACCAACCATGGCCGTCTCCGCCACCGTGCCCGCGCCCGAGCGGGCCACCATGACGTCGGCCGCGGCGTAGGCCACCTCCATGTGATCGACGTACGGCGCCCGGACATAGGTCGCCCGACTCATGGTCGGCGGATCAGACTGATCGAAGTTAGTCTTGCCGGTGATGTGCAGGACGCTGACACCGGCCAGATCCAGGGCGGCGATGGCCTGCTCGGCGGCACGGTTGAGACTGAGCGCGCCTTGAGACCCCCCCGACACCAACAGAACCTTGCCCTGTTGGGGTAGTCCGAACTCGGCCCGGGCTGACGGTCGAGCCGCAGCCCGGTCCAACCCCGCCACGGCCTCGCGCACTGGCATACCGGTGACGACTTGACCGGGCAAACCGGTGACGGCGAAAGTGACACAGATCCGTGCAGCGAAACGAGCGGCGATCCGATTGGCCAGACCGGGCACCGCGTTGGCTTCGTGGACCACCACTGGCACCTTCAGTCGTCGCGCCGCCAGGAAAACGGGCAACGAGGCGTACCCACCGAAACCGACCACCGCCTCGGCGCGACACTGACGCAGAATCCGCACAGCCTGCCGCACTGATCGCTCCACCCGCCATGGCAATGTGACCAGGCTGGGCGACAGCCGACGCGAGAGCGGCACCGGGTCGACCAGCTTCAGGGTGTATCCGGCACGCGGGACCAAGTCAGTCTCCAAACCGATCGGCGTGCCGACACAGGTCAACTCAGCCTGCTGATCGAGTCGGCCCAAAGCCTCAGCCGTCGCCAACATGGGCGAAATATGTCCCGTCGTGCCGCCACCGGCCAAGACCACTCTCATGCGCTGGTCCTCACCGCTGACGTCACCCGCTGACGCCGTTTGCGCGACGCCAACAACTGCTCCGTCTCAGCCTCATGGCGAGCTGCTCCAGCCAACAGGCCCACGGCGAAGAGGTTGGCCATCAGAGAAGAGCCGCCATACGAGATCATGGGCAAGGTCACGCCCATGACCGGAATGGTCTGGGTGGCCACCGCGATGTTGATGAAGGCCTGGACGGTGAACCACGCCACCACGCCGATCGCGATCAGCCGGTTGGACATCGTGGACGACCGTCGGGCGATACGCAGCCCGGCATAGGCCAGCGCCACGAAGAGCAGGATGACGGCGAGCGTGCCCATCAGCCCCAACTCCTCGCCGATGATGGCGAAGATGTAGTCGGTGTGCGCCTCACTCAGCAGGCCCCACTTCTGACGGCTCGACCCCAGGCCACGACCGAACCATCCCCCCGAAGCCAAAGCATAGATGCCCCGCTCGGCTTGGTAGTTGAGACCGAGAGTGTCTTGACCCTGGTTGAGGAAACTCCAGAAGCGCTCCATCCGGTAGGGCTGGGCCACGATCAAAGCGACGGCTCCGACGACGCTGACAGCGAGCACCCCCAGCAGAAGACGCCATGGTGCGCCCGCCCCGATCAGAATGACGATGATCATGCCAGCCATCACCACGGCGGTGCCCATGTCACCTTGTCCCACCAGCACCCACACCACCATGGCGAAGGACAGACCCACAACCACAAACCATTGTCTCAAGTCACGCAAGTATCGTCGGCGCCGATAGAGATTGCAGGCGGCGAAGACGATGATGGCCAACTTGGCGAACTCACTGGGTTGGAACTGAGTCCAGACTGGGCCAAAACGCAGCCAGTTGGTGTTGCCCGCCACGTTCACGCCAAGAGGGCTCTTTGTCAACACCAGCAACACAAAGGCCAAACCCATGAGCGGCCAGGCCAGCGCCTGCAGCAGTCTCTCCGGCACCCGGCTGAGCGCGAAAGCTCCAAGCAGTCCGACGACCGCGAACCCGATCTGGCGTTTGCCGAAGTAATACGGGTCGTCGGTCTCTGCGGCCGCTTTGACCGACGACGCCGAGATGACCATCAGGAGGCCCAAGATGAGCAGGACCGCCCCGACCACCACGACCAGGCGGTAGCTGAACAAAGGATGGGCGAAAGCGGCCTTGACCACGGAGACCGCGGAGTCCTTCGGTTGGGTCGGGGTCGACGCCGACGGGGCCTCACGGGCGGAGGCTGACGCCTCAGGCGTGGTTGTCATCTGGGGCTCCTCTCCTGGCTGCTGGTCTGATGTCGGCCTGGACCTCCGGGTCGTCGGTCGTACTGCGCCAGGTTTGGTCAGAACCGACCGCGACCAAACCGTCACGCACCGAGCGAGCGGGCGCGCCAAAAGACCTGGCCAAGGCCGCTGCCGCCAGGGCTGGAGCGATCATGGCCGCCCCGCCGGGCACGTCAGCCGCCGCGGCCAGTTCCTGGGCCGAGTCCCGCCGCTGAGGAATGAAGGCCCGATCGACCAGAATCTCGTCAACGACGCCCATCATGGACACCGCTGGCATTCCCGTGGTGAAACCGATGGCACGAGCGCCCTCGACGACGTCGGCCTCTTCGACCATGCGTTCGGTCGCCGAGTCCTCGACGTTGTAGACACAGGAATGGCTGACCTGATGATAGACCGTGGCCAGATCGTCGCCGTGACAGCGGACCGGATCATCGGCTCCCTCGTACCAGCGCCCAGGCTCACCACAGTTCAGCACGACCGCCGAATGGGTCCGGATCGACGACGCCCAATGCAGCTGGGCGGGGCTGACCCCAACGACCCAACACTCGTAGGTCGTGTCGTCCAGGGCCGCCTCGATGACTGGCCGACCGGTGGGCGACAGTCCGCACGCCTGGACACCGGATTGGACCAGCATCGCCTGAGCCATGCGCACAGTGGCATCGACATCGTCATCGCCGGTCACCAGCAGCCAGGGGGGCGCAGGGCAGGCGCCAGCCTCCTCGTGCTGCAGCCGCCAAGCCACCTCGACGTCGCTGACAACCGTCGTCGAACACGCCAACGCCGTCCTCACCGCCGGGTGATCCAGGCCCCAGGCCGCAGCGGGGACGAGCAGGTCCCAATCCCCCACCAGATCCTGGGCCGACGAGACCGGACTGACATAGGCGCCCAGGATCGTCAGCAGGCGCTCCTGCTCAGTCATGTCGGCGCCGGCGCCGTCCACCAGCACATCGACTGAGGCGCCCCGCTCGATCAGGGCGTCGGCCACCCCGACAGTGGTGCGGCCCAAGCCGACGGCCACCCGCAGGCTCGACCAGGCCGGTGTGACGCGCACGTGACTGGTCATGGCTGCCCCACCACCCATTCGGCATAGAACAGGCCGATGCCGACGACCACCGACAGCCCGGCTATGATCCAGAACCTCACGACGACGGTGATCTCCTCCCACCCCAGCATCTCGAAATGGTGATGCAGCGGCGCCATCCGGAACAGACGTCTGCCATGACTCAGCTTGAAGAAGCCCACCTGGGCGATCACCGAGAAGGCCTCCAGCACAAACAACAGGCCGATGACAAGCAGGAGCAACTCGGTACGTGACAAGATGGCCAAGCCGGCCACACCACCGCCGATGGCCAGTGAGCCGGTGTCTCCGAGGAAAATCTTCGCCGGATGGGCGTTCCACCACAAGAAACCGAACAAGCCACCCGCCAAAGCGAAGGCGATCAGCGCCAAGTCGAGCGGGTTGCGCACCTCGTAGCATTTCGGCCCAGCCAAACCGTTGCCACAGTACTGGTTGGCCTGCCAGTAGTTGACCAAGCCATAGGCCAGGAACACCATCGCCGCAGAGCCGGTCAACAAGCCGTCAAGCCCGTCGGTCAGGTTGGTGCCGTTGGAGAAACCGCAGATCAGGAACACCATCCAGATCACAGCCAGAGGTGCTGGCAGCCAAGCCCAGCTGATGTCGCGAATGAACGAGATGTACTGTGAAGCCGGAGTCACACCGCGCTCGTCGGGGAAGAACAGCGCCAAGACGGCGAAGACAACCCCGACCAAGACCTGCAAAGAGAACTTCGCCACCGAGCCCAGACCGAGCGAACGAGCGTGGGAGATTTTCAGACCGTCGTCGATCAGGCCGACCAGGCCCAGTCCGGTCACCAGCCCCAACAGCAGCAGCCCGGAC
>JAITVA010000262.1 GCA_031286045.1 Propionibacteriaceae bacterium
GCCTGGTCACGCAAGGCGTCGATCAACCCCAGCAAGCCCGACTGCAGGCCGAGTGACTGCTCGCGCAGGTACATTCGGATCAAGGTGGCGATCTGATCGTTGCGTGAGCGTCCAGCCCGCAAGCGACCGGCCAGTTCTGGGCCGAGCAGTTCGGTCAGCCCTCGCTCCAGGGCGCCATGCACATCCTCGTCGCTCGGCGCAGGGACGAACTGCCCTGATTCGACCATGTCAATCAACTGGGTCAGTCCGGCCACGATCCGGTCGCACTCGGCTGAGCTGAGCAAGCCGGCCTGACGCAAGGCGTGGGCGTGCGCGATGGACCCCCTCAGGTCGAGCTTCGCCAAGCGGAAATCGAACTGGGTCGATTGGCTCAGCGCGAACATCACCTGCGCTGGAGCCGACGTGAACCGACCGCCCCACAAAACACCCTCAGTCATTCTGCTCCTCGTTGTTCTCGTCCGCCGACCAATGACAACAATTGTGCCGCCACTCGTTGGCTGGCGTGCGCGTCGCGGGCCACGACGATGACGGTGTCGTCCCCGGCCACACAGCCGATGACAGCGTCCCAGCCAGCCTTGTCAAGCCCCAAGGCGAAGTATTGGGCTCCGCCTGGCGGGGTGTGGACCACCACCAGGTTCTCGCTCGCCGTCGCCGAGATCAACATGTCCGCGCACAAACGATCCAGGGTCGCCCCCGGGATGCCGCTCGATTCCGACAAGGCGTAGACCAGCCCGCCGGTCGCGCTGCGCACCCGGATCGCGCCGATCTCGGCCAGGTCCTTGCTCAGAGTCGGCTGGGTCACCGCCATGCCCTGCTCGCCCAAGAGTGCGCGCAAGTGGGTCTGGGAGGTGACCTGACCGCGCGAGATCAGGTCCGAGATCGCCGCCTGACGTTGGGCCCGCGTGATCGGCGTTGTCTCAGCCACGACCGGCCTCATCCCACAAAGCGCCCCAGACCTCCAACAATGGAGCGAGATCATCCTGGGTCACGATCAAGGGAGGAACCAGTCTGATCACGGCGGGTCTGGGCGCGTTCATCACGATCCCATGCTTCAAACCGGCCTCGACCATGGCTGCGGCCACCGGACGGGCCAATTGAACACCGACGAACAAGCCACGGCCACGTACCTCGACCACGCCGGGCAAAGCGCGCAACTGGTCGGCCAGCCAATCCCCTGTCGCCGCGATCTGGGGCAGGAGCGGCTCCAGTTGGTCGATCACCGTCAGCCCCACCCGACAGGCCAAGGCGTTGCCGCCGAAGGTGGAACCGTGGGAGCCAGGCGTGAACAAGCTGGCGGCCTTTCCCGTCGCCAGCGTGGCGCCGATGGGGAAGCCGTTGCCGAGGGCCTTGGCCAAGGTCATGATGTCGGGGCGCACCCCTTCACGGCTATGGGCGAACCAGGCGCCTGTGCGACCCATCCCAGACTGCACCTCGTCGAACCAGAGCAGGGCGTCATGGTCGTCGGCGATGCGGCGGGCCGCGCGCAGATAGCCGTCGGGGGGAACGATCACTCCGTTCTCACCCTGAATCGGCTCCAGCAGGATCGCGGCGGTGTGATCGTCGACGCATTCCTCCAGCGCCGCCACATCACCATAGGCGACCCAGGTGACGTCGCCGGGAAGGGGCTCGAAGGGCTCGCGGTATTTCTTGGTGGAGGTCAGCGCCAGCGCGCCCATCGTGCGACCGTGGAAGGATCCTTCAGCCACGACGATCTTGGTGCGCCCGGTCAGCCTGGTCAGTTTGAAGCCCGCCTCGTTCGCCTCTGCGCCGGAGTTCGCGAAGAAGACTCTGGCTTGGTGGCCCAACAGGCGCGACAGCCGCTCAGCCAGCTCGATCTGGGTGGGGGTGGCGAACAGGTTGGAGACGTGGCCCAGGGTGCGGGCCTGGTCGGCGATGGCGTCAGCGATCACCGGATTGGCGTGTCCGAGTCCGACGCAGGCGATGCCCGCCAGTAGGTCCAGGTAGCGTTTGCCGTTATCATCCCACAGATACACACCCTCGCCCCGCACGAACACCAGCGGCGGGCGACCGAAGGTGTTCATCATCGTGGTCGTGTATTCATCAAGAAGACTCATTTGATCACCATCGTTCCGATTCCGTAGTCGGTCAACAATTCCAGAAGCAAGGCATGCTCGACCCGCCCATCGATGACGGCGGCCCGATCGACCCCGCCCATGACCGCGTTGAAGCAGGCTTCCATCTTGGGGCGCATGCCGGCGTCGAGGTCGGGCAGAACGGCGCGCAGTTCGTCGGTACGAATGAAAGGCATGACCGTGGTACGGTCGGGCCAGTCGACGTACAGCCCCTCGACATCAGTCAACATCACCAGGCCCCGCGCCCCCAAGGCGACAGCCAGGGCGGCTGCGGCGGTGTCGGCGTTGACGTTGTAGACAGTGCCGTTCTCATCGGGAGCGACGGTGGCGACCACCGGGATACGACCGGCCTGGATCAGGTCGAGGATGGCGCCAGGATTGACCTGATCGACATCGCCGACCAAGCCAAGGTCGAGGTCGGCGCCGTCGACTTCGACACTGGCCTTGATAGCGGTGAAGAGCCCGGCGTCCTCCCCCGACATCCCGACCGCGAGCGGGCCGTGAGCGTTGATGAGGTTGACGATCTTGCGTCCGACCTGGCCGACCAGCACCATGCGGACGACCTCGACGGCCTCCGGCGTGGTGATACGGCGACCGGACACAAAACTCGACTCGACGCCGAGTCGTGAAAGCATCGTGGTGATCTGTGGACCGCCGCCATGAACGACGACGACCTTGACCCCGCAGCGGCGCAGAAAGACGATGTCGCTGGCGAAGGCTTGCTGCAACTGATCGTCGATCATGGCGTTGCCACCGTATTTCACGACGAGGATTTGTTCGGTGTACTTCTCGATCCAAGGTAGGGCTTCGACCAGCGTGGCAGCCTTGGAGATCAGGGTGGAAGTGTTCATGATGAGTAATCCGAATTCTCTGAGACGTAGCCGTGGGTGAGATCCGAGGTCCAGATGGTGGCAGTGGCGTCGCCAGCGTTCAGGGCGATCGTGACATCCACATCATAGGGATGCAGGTCCACCTGATCACGCGGTGCTCCGAGTTCACCGTGGCTGAAGAGCGTGACACCGTTGAAGTCGACCTCGACCTGGTCAGGGTCGAAGCTGGCGCGCGTGGTGCCCATGGATGCCAGGACCCTGCCCCAGTTGGGGTCGTTGCCAGCGATGGCGCACTTGAACAGATTGGATCGTGCGATGGCGCGGGCCACCTCGAGCGCGTCCTGCTCACTGGCGGCGGATGACACCGTCACCGTGATGGAGTGCTCAGCGCCTTCCGCGTCGGCGATCAACTGTTTCGCCAAGGATGTGCACACTGCTGTTAGGGCGGATTGGAACTCGTCCAAGTCGGGGGTGACCCCGCTCGCCCCGTTGGCCAAGAGGATGACCGTGTCGTTGGTGGACATGCAACCGTCGGCGTCGGCCCGTTCGAAACTGAGACTGGTCGCCATTCTCAGTCGACTACCAGCCTCAGCGCTGGACAACTGCGCGTCGGTGGTGACGACCACCAACATGGTGGCGAGGGCCGGAGCAAGCATGCCCGCGCCCTTGGCCATCCCGCCCACGCTCCAGCCCTGCTCGGAGGTGTACGCCGCCTGCTTTGACACGGTGTCCGTGGTCATGATGGCCTGCGCCGCGTCAGCGCCGCCCGAGGTGGTGGCAGTGCGAGCGGCCTCGTCGATTCCGGCCACGACGACAGGCATGGGCAACAACTGACCGATCAGGCCGGTCGACGCGACGCCGACATCGTCGATTCCGCAGCCGATCGCGTCCGCCGTCGCCTGGGCCATGGCCCGCGCGTCGGCGTCGCCTTGAGCCCCGGTGCAGGCGTTGGCTCCGCCGGAATTGAGGACGACGGCGCGCAGTTGCCCATCAGCGATGGCGTGACGTGACCATCCGACCGGAGCCGCCGCGAAGCGGTTGGTCGTGAACACGGCCGCCGCATTGCGCAGAGGCCCGTCGTTGATGACCAACGCGATGTCCTTCTTGTTCGGCTTGCTGATTCCTGCCGCCACACCACCGGCCCGATAGCCGTTGGCCGCGGTGACGCCTTGGGTGATGTCGATCATCATGGTGCCACTCCATTCCTTGTCAATCCTGCTGTCTCTTCAAGTCCGAGAGCAATGTTCATCGACTGGATCGCTCCCCCGGCTGTGCCCTTGGTCAGGTTGTCGATGGCCGCCACCGCCACGAGTCGTCCGGCGGCCTGATCGATTCCCACCTGGATCTGAACGCAGTTCGATCCGAGAACCGCCGCCGTGGTCGGCCACTGGCCGACGGGCAGCAGATGGACGAAGAGCTCATCGGCATAGAAGGCTTCATACTGCTCGCGCACGACCGCCTCAGTGACTGAAGAGTCCAGGGGCACGGTACAGGTTGCCAGGATGCCTCGCGGCATGGGCACCAACAGGGGCGTGAAACTGAGATGTGGGTCAGGCGCGCCCAAGACTCGCATGTTCTGCATGATTTCTGGCACATGGCGATGCACCCCAGCGACGCCATAGGCCGAGACCGATCCCATCACTTCGGACCCCAACAGATGAGGCTTGGCCGCCTTGCCTGCACCGGATGTGCCTGAGGCCGCGACGACCACGGTGTCATGGGCGTCGGTCAGCCCACCAGCGATGGCTGGTGCTAGAGCCAGAGTCGCGGCCGTCGGATAGCAACCGGGCACAGCGATGCGCTTGGCCTTGGCCAGCACATGGCGCTGTCCAGGCAGTTCAGGCAATCCATAAGGCCAGGTGCCGGCATGCGGAATGCCGTAGAACTTCAGCCAGTCCTGCTCAGACGACAAGCGGAAGTCAGCGCCGCAATCCACAATCAAGGTCTCGGGCGAGAGCTGGCTGGCCAGTTCTGCGGAGGCGCCGTGAGGCAGCGCCAAGAACACCACGTCGTGACCCGCCAGAGTCTCAGGGGTGGTGTCGACCACCATCCGATCAGCCAAGGAGGCCAAGTGCGGCTGCACTTGACCCAGAGCGACACCGACGGTGGAATGCGCCGTCACCGCCCCGATGCTGACATTCGGATGCCCCGCCAGCAGACGCAGCACCTCTCCTCCGGCGTACCCCGTGCATCCCGCCACAGCCACAGAAAAACTCATGGGAATAAGTATGCCACCACAAAGCATAGATATGCACATCGGCGTCGGCGTGTCGGAGTAGGGCGATGTTACACCCAAGGCTTGAGTCCTCGCCCTGCCCTTATGCTCGCATCACGGCGCCACAACGACGGGTGGCCTCCGCCACGGCGGCGTCACGGGCGCTGGTCGCCTCCGCCTCGGTCAGGGTCCTATCAAAGGCACGGAAGACCAGGTTGTAGGCCAGAGACTTCTTGCCCACTCCGATCTGGTCACCAGTGAAGATGTCGAACAGGGCGATCGACTCCAGCAACTCCCCCGCGCCGTCGCGCAGGGCCGACTGGACCTCAGCGGCGGCCACCGACCCGTCCACCACCAAGGCGACGTCCTGTTTGGTGGCCGGATGACTCGACAAGGCGGTGATCGTGCCGTTGGCGGGCGCTAGCGCGATCAACCGATCCAGATCAAGTTCGACCGCGATGGTCGGCTCAGGCAACTCCCAGACCGCCGCCACGCTCGGGTGGACCTGACCGGCCCAGCCCACGGTGACGAACTGACCGAGGTTGATCACACCCAACTCAGCGCACCGGCCAGGATGCCAGGGTTGGCGTGTGCCTTGGCGACGCGCCAGATCCAAACCGAGGGTCTCAGCCACAGTCTGCGCCAGGTACACCCCGTGGGTCCAAGAGACCGTCTCACCGGGATGGGACCCGTCGCTTGGCCGCCACTGACCTGTCAGAACACCGGCCAGATGACGAGGTTGATCCGGCAAGGCGGAGAACAACTGTTGAACCTCGGCGTCCGTCGGCCGATGAGAGACCTCCGGCATGACCTGATCGCCATGGCCGTGGTTCAAGAACACCGACCCGCATTCGAACAGCGCCAGATCGTCGAGGCTGCGCGAGGTGTTGCGGTTGACAGCGGCGAACAAGCCAGGCAGCAGGGTCGTACGAAGTTCCGGCTGAGTTTCCGAGAGTGGATTGGCCAACCGGACCGTGGCCCGCCGCTCATCAGCGGGGTCCAGACCGAGCCTGTCCAACTCGGCGACTCCGAGGAAGGGCAAGGTGATGACCTCGACGAACCCGGCGGTCGCCACGGCGTCTAGGACAGAACGACGACACATCTGTTCACGAGTGTAGCCACGACCGATCGGCGCCACAGGAACGCGGGGCGTGATCGCGGAGAATCCGATCTTGCGCCCGATCTCCTCGACAAAGTCGTAGTCATCAACCAAATCGGGTCGCCAGGTCGGTGGAGTCAACCTCAGCCCGCCTTCCGGGCCAGCCTCGACGACCACACCCGAAGCCCGAAGGATCGACTCGACACGGGCCAGCGACACCTCCACTCCCAGAATCCGGGACGGCAGGGTCGGGTCAGTGAACACCCGAGTCGGCATCGGCACGACCGCACCAGCGACTGTCACAGCCTGACTGATCTCGCCACCCGCCAGATCGCGCAACAACTCAGCGGCACGCATACCTGCGGCAAAGGCCACGCCACGGTCGACGCCCCGCTCGAAACGACGCGAGGCCTCCGACGGGAGGTGATGACGACGATAGGTCCGCCCGATCGCCACCGGATCGAACCAGGCTGCCTCCAGCAACACATCGGTCGTGGTGGCTGTCAGTTCCGTGGTCAGACCGCCCATGACACCGGCCAAACCGATGGGGCCGGAGTCATCGGTGATCAAGACGTCCTCGTCGCTCAAGACCCGCGCGTTGTGATCCAAAGTCGTCAAGGTCTCCCCGGCGTGGGCATGGCGCACGCGGATGGCCCCGCTCAACGCACTAGCGTCATAGGCGTGCAAGGGCTGGCCAGACTCCATCATCACATAGTTGGTGATGTCGACCGCCAAACTGATCGACCGCATGCCGACATCCTTGAGACGACGCACCATCCACGGCGGCGTCGGACGATCAGGATCGATCCCCGACACCCGCACCCCGACGAACAGTGGGCAATCCTCGGTGTCCAGCACCACCGGGTACCCGGCGTCACTGGTGGCCGGAACAGGTGCGGCATAAGGATCGCTGAACTCCCCGCCCGTGATCTGAGCCGCCTCGCGAGCCAGGCCCCGAACCGACAGGCAGTAGCCCTCATCAGGGGTGACGTCGATCTCGTAGGTGACATCACGCGCCCCCAACGCGGCGAGCGCATCCTCACCGGGCGTCACTTCGACATCTGGCGGAAAGACGATGATCCCCGCATGATCTGTGCCCAGGCCCAATTCGTCCTCGGCGCAGATCATCCCATCGGAGATGTGACCATAGGTCTTGCGCGAAGCGATGGCGAAGTCACCTGGCAAGACAGCCCCGGGCAGGGCCACCGCCACGAGGTCGCCGGGCTGGAAGTTGTGGGCCCCACAGATGATGCCGCGCGACGACTCCCCTTCCGGGTTGTGCTCGCCGACGTCGACCTGGCACCAACGGATGATCTTGCCGTTCTTCTGGGGTTCCTCAACGAACTCCATGACACGCCCGACCACCACAAGACCCGAGATCGCCTGGGCGGGGCTGTCGATCTTCTCCACTTGAAGACCAGCCTCGGTCAAGGCCCCGGCCAGCTTGACCGGATCCATCGACTCATCAAGACGGGCAAAGTCAGTCAGCCACGAGTACGGCGCCCTCATCGTGCGACTCCTCTCAATTGACGCGAGAAACGTATGTCGCCCTCGACGAAATCACGTAAGTCAGAAGCGTTGTTACGGAACATGACCGTTCGATCCACCCCCATGCCGAAAGCGAAGCCAGAATAAACCTCTGTGTCGATCCCAGCAGCCTGAAGCACCCGCGGATTGACGACTCCGCAACCGCCCCACTCGATCCAGCCCTCAGACTTGCAAGTTCGGCAGGGATGAGCCGGATCCCCCACCGACGCCCCATGGCACACAAAACAGCGCAGATCGACCTCAGCTGAGGGCTCGGTGAAGGGGAAGTAATGCGGTCGCAATCGAGTGACGACCTCGTCGCCGAACATCGCCTTCGCCAAATGGTCGAGGGTTCCTTTCAAATCGGCCATGCCCAACCCTTTGTCAACGGCCAATCCCTCGATCTGATGGAAGACCGGCAGATGGGTGGCGTCATACTCATCAGCGCGATAGACCTTGCCCGGAGCGACCACGTAGACGGGAAGATCGTGGGTCAGAAGCGTTCGAGCCTGGACTGGGGAGGTGTGGGTTCGCAAAATGCGATGAGCCTCAGGCGGATCGAGGAAGAGCGTGTCCGACAAGAATCGAGCAGGATGATCGGGTGTGAAGTTCAGCGCGTCGAAGTTGAGCCACTCGGCCTCGGCCTCCGGTCCCTCGGCGATCTGCCATCCCATGGCGACGAAAACATCACACATCCGATTGATCAGGGCCGTGATGGGATGCAGGGCGCCTCGCGGATGGAGGGTCACGTCAGTGGTGACGTCCACTGTCTCGCGCGCCAACTGACCAGCCAGCTCAACCGCCTCGACGGCGGCCTCCACCTGGGCGTACTGCGCCTCGATCACCTTCAAGCCCGCCTGGATCGCCGACCCGGTCGCCTTTCGCTCATCGGGCGCCAGGGATCCCAGGGTCCGCTGCATCAAACGCAGTGGCGCCTCTTTGCCGAGGTGACAGTTGCGCGCTCTGACCAAGGCCTCTCGCGACGACTGCTCGGCGACGAGCGCGAAGTCCTTCGTCGCCTGGGCCACCGCGCCATCGATCTGTTCATTCACATCCACCATCTCGTCCTCTCGTTCTCATTCATCGCTGATCAAGGCTGGGTTCCATCCTACGAATCCCCTCAGACAAATTCGGCGGGAGTCTCAGACACCGACCCTGGCGTGCTGGGCGCTGGCCGTCGCGTACAGGCACACCGCCGCCGCACTGCCAAGGTTCAGCGACTCAGCATGACCCCACATGGGGATACGGACAACCCCGTCAGCCAAGGCCAACTGGGAATCTGGCAATCCCCAGGCCTCGTTGCCCATGATCCAGGCGGTCTTCCCCTGAAGGCCCCCGGAAGCGGCCAAGGCATTCAAGTCATCCCCGCCACCGTCGGCGGCCATGACCCGAAAACCCGCGTCATGGGCTGCCTGGACAGCCTCCTCAAGGTCGACGCCGGAGACCACCGGCAGGTGGAACAGGGAGCCGACCGAGGCGCGCACGACCTTCGGATTGGTCACATCGACCGAGTCACGAGACACAAACACCCCATCGGCGCCGAAGGCGTCCGCGCAGCGAATCACCGTTCCAAGGTTGCCAGGGTCACGGATCTGCGCACAGATCACCACCAACCGCGACCGATCACTCCACACGTCGCCGCTCGACCAGCTCGGTGTTCGGCAGATCGCGAAGATGGCCTGTGAGGTCATCGTCTCGCTCAACCGGCGCACCTGCTCCATGGTCAAGCGCTCATATCCGCCATCCACCAGGTCTGGGTGACGGTCAGCCGCCTCAGCGGTCGCCAGGACCCGCCTAGCCGCGTTGTATCGTACAGCCTCGCGCACCGCCTGCGGGCCCTCAACAAGGAACTCGCCCGCCGTCGACCTGAACTTGTGATTCAGAAGACGGCGAGCGAGCTTCAAACCTGCCACGGTGATCTCACCCGGCATGCTCACGCAGCTTTCGGCAGCGCTTCCTTGGCCACCGTCACCAACGTGGCAAAGGCCGCTGAGTCGCTGACGGCCAGCTCGGCCAGGATCTTGCGATCCACCTCGACACCGGCCAGTTTCAAACCATTGATGAAGCGGTTGTAGGTCATCCCCTCGTTGCGGGCGGCGGCGTTGATCCGCTGAATCCACAAAGCGCGGAAGTCACCTTTCTTGGCGCGGCGATCACGGTAGGCATAGGTGTACGAATGAAGCAGTTGCTCCTTCGCCTTGCGGTAGAGCCGAGACCGTTGACCGCGGTAACCCGAGGCCTCATCGAGGATTTCGCGGCGCTTCTTGTGCGCATTGACAGAACGCTTGACACGAGCCATTTCACTTACTCCTTAATCCTCAGATACCCAACAACTTACGAGCCTTGCGCACATCAGCCGGCGCCACAGGAGCGTCTGGCATCAGACGGCGGGTCCGACGGCTTGACTTGTGCTCATTCAGGTGGCGCTTGCCGGCTGAACGATGGACCAGCTTGCCCGATCCAGTCACCTTGAATCTCTTCTTCGCACCCGAGTGGGTCTTCATCTTCGGCATGTTTCTCTTTCTCCTTCGACTCGCGTCGACTCCATGTGTCTGTGAGGAGTGTCCAGCACCCCACTGGCGGCCCCGCGGCGCCTCTCACAGATTGATATCGGGGTCCAAGTTGTCGGACGGACCGCGCTTGCGCTTGCTGCGGTCGCCCGCTTGCGCCCGGGACTGCGCCAATTCCTTCTGTTCCGCTTCCTGATCGGCCGCTCGTTCAGCGGCCTTGCGTGCCTTCTCAGCCTGCGCCTCGACCTTCGCCTCGGACTTCTTGCGGGTCGGAGCCAGCACCATGATCATGTTGCGACCATCCTGCTTCGGAGCGAACTCCACCACGCCGTCGGCGGCCACATCCTGAGCCAGCTTATTCAACAGATTGAAGCCCAGCTCCGGACGGCTCTGTTCGCGTCCACGGAACATGATCGTGATCTTCACCTTGTCACCGCCACGCAGGAAGCGCACGATGTGGCCCTTCTTGGTGTCGTAGTCATGCTCATCGATCTTGGGACGAAGCTTCATCTCTTTGATGACGGTGTTGGTCTGATTGCGGCGGGACTCGCGTGCCTTCTGGGCCGTCTCATACCGCCATTTGCCATAATCCATGACCTTCGCCACCGGCGGGTGGGCACTCGGCGCGATCTCAACCAAGTCAAGACCGACGTCTGAAGCCAACTTCAACGCCTCGGCCACCTTGACGATGCCGATCTGTTCTCCGTCCGGCCCCACGAGCCTGACTTCAGGTGCGTGAATCCGATCGTTGATACGCGGTTCGGTGCTGATAAGTCCTCCTTGCTCCGACAGAAAAAGGCTTCCGCACATGCGAAAGCCTTCCCTTCAGAGCGCACGACAAATCGTGCGAACCTATGACCCGTCGAGTCAACCCGAGCGGGTGGGAGAAAGCTCCACTTGCGCGTGGCGAGACAGGCTCACCGAGGTGCTACTTTACCAGACAAGTCCGCACAACGCGCACGCACGACGCAGACTCACGCGAGCACCCCGGCGCCAGAGCGCCGCGATCAGGCATCTGTGGGAGAATGATCGTGGTCCATGATCATGTCAGCAGTGGTGATTTTTCACTTCCGCCGGCTATAGAAAGGATGGTGCCATGGCATCGGAACACTCATTCGACATCGTCAGCAAGGTTGATCATCAGGAGGTTGACAACGCCATCAACCAGGCCGCTCGCGAGGTCGGCCAACGTTTCGACTTCAAGGACACCGCCACGACTGTGAAATGGGCCGCAGACGCCATCGACATCGAGTCTTCGACTCCAGAACGGGCCACAGCGGCTCTTGATGTGCTGCGGTCGAAGTTGGCCCGTCGCGGGGTCAATCTCAAGTCCCTCGAAGCCTCCGAACCACGAATCTCAGGCAAGCGTGCCCACATCAGTTGCACCCTGGCGCAGGGGATCTCGCAGGAGAACGCCAAAAAAATCGTCAAACTGATCAAAGATGAGGGGCCCAAGGCAGTGCGCCCACTTATTCAAGGCGACGAGCTACGGGTCTCGTCCAAGTCCCTGGACGACCTTCAAGCCGTTCAGGCCCTAGTCAAAGGCGCCGACTTCGATTTCGCCGTCCAGTTCACCAACTACCGATGAGCTCCCATGAAGCTCTTCACCTTAGCCGACGTCGACAGCGGTGTGACTGAGCGTCGAGGACGGGGACCAGTTTGGTGACATATGCCGTGGCTGGTGTGATCGCCTGGGTCTTCTTGTGGTTCTCCGTGGTGAAAGTGACACACCTGCCCCGATGGGCGGGCTGGGTGATCACCATCCTCGGCACCCTCGCCCTGATTGGCGGTGGGACGGCCCTCGTCTTGTCACGCAGTCTGGGCGCCACCCACCATCGGCTCACCTTGGTGGTCGCCAGCACTTGTCTGGTGGTGCTGATGTACTTCGCGCTGAGCCTGATCGTGGTCGATGCCGTCAATCTCGTCTGGTGGCTGATAGAGCGCCATCGACGAGTCAACACCCGAGCACGCCTCGCCGTCATTCGGATTCTGACAGTGCTCGCTCTGATCGTCGGCCTGACGGTGACCGGCTGGGGCTACGTCAAGAACGAACATATCCTGCTTGATCGAATCGAGTTGAGTTTTCCTGAGCTGCCAGGCCAGTTCGACGGCGTCACCGTCGCTCTTTTGACAGATCTCCATGTCGGTGCGACCACGCGACCCGGTTTTCTGTCTGACCTGGTCGACCAAGTCAACGCCACTCATCCTGACCTCATCGTCATCGCAGGCGACCTCGAAGACGGATCGGTCGACGAACTCGGCTCAAAAATGAAGGAACTGACCAAACTGGATTCGTCCTGGCCCGTGTTCGTCACCACGGGCAACCACGAGTTCAACTCGAACGCACAGGCTTGGATCGATTATTTCGATTCCATCGGCTTGACCGTGCTCGACAATGACGGCGCCAAACTCACACGCGAGGGCGCCAGCATCGAGGTCCTCGGCATCAACGACGTGCGCGGCACAGGTTCGCTCGCCCCCGACCTGAACCTGGCCTGCCGACGAGCCAATGCAGGCTCATGTTCCAGCGATGATGGAGTCTTCCGCCTCCTGGCTGCCCACGAACCCGTCCAGGCCCTGATGGATGACGATCTTCCCGCCCGTCTCGGTGTCGATCTGCAACTGTCGGGTCACACCCATGGCGGACAACTGTGGCCCCTGGGCTTGGCGACACTGATCGAACAACCGGTGCTTCAAGGCGTCCACGACATCGGCGGCGTCACAACTGTCACCTCCCGCGGTGTCGGCGGATGGGGTCCGCCGGTGCGCGTCGGCGCCGATCCAGAGATCGTCTTGATCACTTTACGTGCCAGCGCCTGAAGGTTGCTGAGCGAGTCACCGGGTGGGAGCTCTCCACCACGACCAGTGCCGCCAGGTCGATCAGTCCTCGAAAGCGGCCTCGACCTGAGCTGGTGTGACGTCTTCCAACCGAGCCAGGCTCCAGTGCGGATGGTGGTCTTTGTCGACCAGTTGGGCCCGCACGCCTTCGGCAAAATCTGGCCTGTTGAGGAAGAAGGCGCCCAAGCGCAGGTCTTGAGCGAAGACCTCGTCCAGCGTCATGGTGGCGGCACGACGCACTGCCGCCAACGAGACTGCTACCGACAAGGGCGAACGCGCCCGAATCGCGGCGGCCGTCTTCTGAGTTCGGTCACTGTTGTCCGACTCCAGACGCGCCAGGATGGCGGCCGCGTCGTCACCACTGAAGAAGGGCTGCGTCCACGACAGGTCCGTGTCGTCGAGTTGTGAGTCATCGCTCGCCGCTGAGCGCAAAGTGTCGCTCGTGGTCAGGCTGATCGGTCCAGCAGGGTCTGAACCACCGGCCCGACCGGGCGCCACCAAGGACTCCGCTGGCGCCGATCGCACCAGCTCGACCATGGCCGACGGACTCCAGGGCTCGCCGGTGATGAGGCCCCTCATGTCCAGGTCATCAGCCAGACCCAACTCGACGGCTTGACGACCGGTCACCGTCAAACCGGTCAAGGCCATGTACGTGCCGACCTCGCCGGGCATCCGGGCCAGGCGATAGGTCACACCCACATCTGGCCATAACCCGATGATCGTCTCGGGCATGGCTAGGGCCGCATCGGCGGTGACGACACGACGGGCGGCGTGAGCGCTCAATCCGAGTCCCCCACCCATGACGATGCCGTGCATGGCCGCTGTGAACGGTTTCGAGTAGGTTGCGATGAGCTGGTCCAGCGCATACTCCCGCCTCAGAAACTCCACGGGGTCCGCTCCGGCCTCCATAATCACCTGACGCAACTGACGCACATCCGCTCCGGCGCACAAGCCCCGACCGACCCCGCCCAAGAGCACCTGAGTCACGCAGTCATCATCGATCCAGCTGGTCAGAACCTGAGTCAGCCGCTGAATCATGGCCCCCGACAAGGCATTGATCGCTCGCGGGCGATTCAGCTGGATCACGCCCACACCATCGACCACGGTGATCATGATCTCTTGCATTGTTCCTCCTTCGCCCTCGCTTCCACGCGCTGTCTCTCGACCACCGGATCATGCCAACTCTGATGGGTGAACACGCGCCACAAGCGCAAACACAGAATCAGGTACACCCCCCAGGCCACCACGGCGACGATCGACACCACCAAGCAGGCCACGCCGTTGCGCTGTCCGACGTCGATCGAGGCGACGCCAAGCATGATGAGCACCACCCAGACCGCCAGCCCGGTCAGTTTGCGGCCGGGCCGCGACAGGGGCAAGAGCAGACCGCCCCACAGAAGGTACCACGAATGCAGAGCCGACAAGGCGGCGGCCGTGATCAGCCACGACCATGACAGAGCCTGCAGGGGTCGCTGCGGCCCACGACGAATCGTCACCCAGACAACGCCCACCGCCCCGACAACCAAGAAGATCCGTGAGACCAGCGTCATCCACCATGTTCCGTCGGGATTGATCAACCATTGCAGGCCCGACCCGATCAGGTACGCGGGGGCGATCGACCCGCCCGCCCCTGGCACACCCAAGGCCGTGATCCAGCCAAAACCCAAGCCACAGGCGAAACTGATGCCGACGAACACCCCCACCGCAATGATCAGACTCACCAGACACCGAGCCAAAGCCACCACCACTGGCTTGCTCGGACGCCAGGAGGGGAAAGACACGGTCAGCAGCGGTAGGAAGATCGCAGCCATGATGGCTGGCTGTTTGATGCTGGCAGCGACCCCGATCAGCGCAGCCGACGCCAACCACCAACCCGGCCGCAGCGCCAGCCAGATCGCCAGCACGACCAGACCCATCATCCATGCGTCATTGTGGGCGCCACCGACGTAATCGAGGACGAGTAGCGGATTGAGACAGGCCAACCACACGGCCTGATGGACCCGCGCTCCAACCTGACGGGCGATGCGAGGCACCACCAGCACAATCGTCGCCACTGCCAGGCCCGCCGGAATCCGCATCAGATAAGCCGCCACCCAGGGCATGCCGTTGGACATCTCCACCACCAGATGTGCCACTTGCAAGGCCAAGGGGCCGTAGGGCGCGGCCGTGTACCGCCAGGCCCAGGGCGCGTAGTCGGCGAAGGCTCCCGGAACCAGCGACGGACCGCCGTCATAGGGGTTCTGCCCGTTGTGGATCATCCAACCCTGGGCGCCATAAGAATAGACGTCGTGGCTGAGCAGGGGTGGAGAGATCAAACAAGGTAGCGACCACAAAAACACGATCGCGAGCGGAGCCAGGTGGGCGAAACGACGAGCCCGCAGGCGTAACCAGGCGTGCGCCAACAAGAACAGGCCGGACACCGTCAAAACCGTCCCGGTGACCCGTCCGGCCGTCCCGTCCAACCCCAGCGCGCGCAAAGTCGGCCACACTGGCGAGGCCTGCGGGAGAAAGGCTGGGGTCAGCGAGCCGACAGTGACCAGCAGGGTGCCGAGCAGGCCGAGACGCACATAAGGCACGGCCCAGGCAGACCTGATCTCATCACCGGCGCGCGCCAGAGGGGCGCGAGAGGCTCGTGATGTGATCATGTGTCATTTTCCTGATGCAGACTGTGGACAGGTGGCCGCACGGCCCGCCGTCAACCTATGGGTCGCGCCCACCGACACCACAGTCTAGTCGACATTGTTGATACACTATCGACTCTCAACTGACGCGAGCGTCGATCTCCGGGCCACCCCAGGGTCGAGTCCGACCGATCGACCTTACCGGGGCTGATATCCTAGTCAAAACCAATCCCTTGGCGAAAGAAACTATGGACAACAATCTACGCTCACCCGCCCTTCCCGCCTGGATGATGCGTGTCTGGCACTCCTTGCTGCTCCCAACCCATCGGCACGCATTGGGCTGGTGGATCGGCACCCGGGTGCTGTTGTTCGCACTACTCGCCTTGACTGGGTTCTATACCGGCGATGTTCCCTACTACTACACATCGATCCAAAAGCTCTTCTTTGGGGTTCCCGCCAACCATGTCCTGATCGAGTATCCGACACCCCTGATCTGGATCCTCGCCATCCCCTATGTGCTCGGCTGGGGCACGTCGCTCGGCTACACCATCGCCTTCATCGTCATCTTCGTCGCCGCCGACGCTTTGATGGGGTACGTCCTGTGGCGCGCAGCCCGTCAGTACGGCACCGATCCACGCCCAGCCGCCGCTTTCTGGATCTGGTTCGTCCTGGCCATGGGCCCGATCGTCTACATGCGCCTGGACTTCCTGACCGCCGCGCTCAGCGCCGTCGCCCTCCTGGCCATCGTACGCTCCCGCCGGTTCACCTCGGGTTTCTTCATCGGCGTCGGGGCCGCCATCAAACTGTGGCCCGCCCTGCTCTGGCCGACCGCCATGGTCGACAAGCGAGCCGTGCGTCGAGCCAGTCTCGGCTTCTTCGGCGCCGGCGCCGCGCTCGCCATCGCTTCCCTGATCTACGCCGGTTGGGAGCGATTGATCTCTCCTCTGACATGGCAATCCGACCGCGGGCTCCAGATCGAGTCGATTTACGCCACACCTCTGATGATCGCGCGGGTGTTCAACCCAAATTTGTGGCCGGTGTCCTTGTCGAAGTACCAAGCCTTCGAGATCGCCGGACCGGGCAGCGTCCTGCTCACCGACGTCGCCAGCTGGGCCACCCTGGTCGGTGGCGTCATCATGGCGGTGCTGTACGTTGGCTGGCTGCGACGCTCGGACCGTACCCCGATTGAAGCTGGCGCTCTCATGGTCATCGCCACACTGATCATGATCATCACCAACAAGACATTCTCACCACAGTACATGATCTGGCTGGCCGGCCCGGTGGCGGCCTTGCTGACGATCTCAGCGCGACACCCTGAGCTATTGCCGAACCAGCACCATTTGTTCGCCTGGTTCCACCGTCCACCACATTTGACTGAGGACGAGCATTTGGTGGTGCCCTTGACTCTGGCCCGCCACATCGCCATCTGGACCTTGGCCCTGATGGTGCTGACGCAACTGGTCTATCCCCTGATGTACGGGTATCTCATTGGTTATCTCTGGGGCACGCCGATCGCCACGTTGATCTTGACCATCCGCAATCTGGGGCTGCTCTATTTCGCCATCCGACTGATCCTCTTGGCCTTCCGTTCGATCGCCTTCCGTCGCACGTCGCCGGACGACCAGCTTCACCGGGAGCCGATCAAGGCCTGACCGGGCAAGCTGAGTCGCACAGACGGGCTCAACAGATGGGTTCAGTCCCCGATCGCCGACCGATCCTCTTTCGATCGGTCGGCCACTGGCTGGACCCAGTCAGGCAGCTTGAGCTTGACGCTCCAGCACAGGGCCACGACGGGTCAACAACTCGACAGGCGCTTGGCCACGCACAGCGTCAGCGTCAACCACCACCTGGGTGATCTCATCACGACTGGGCACCTCGAACATGACGTCGAGCAGGGTCTCTTCGACGATGGCCCGCAGACCGCGGGCGCCTGTCCCCCGGTCCAGGGCCAGATCGGCGATGGTGTCGACGGCATCATCTGTGAACTCCAGGTCGACTCCGTCCAGGTCGAAGAGCTTGCGGAATTGTTTCAGCAAGGCATTCTTCGGCTCCGCCAGGATCCTCACCAAGGCTTCGCGGTCGAGACCTTCGACCGAGGCGATCATCGGTAGACGACCGATGAACTCAGGAATCAGACCGTAGGTGTGCAGGTCTTCAGGGCGCACCTGGCGGAAGAGTTCGTCTTTGCTGACGACCGCCTGAACCGGCTTGGTGGTGAAGCCGAGGGGATGCTCGCCCAACCGCTGAGCGATGATGTCTTCCAGCCCAGAGAAGGCGCCACCCACAATGAAGAGGATGTTGTTGGTATCGAGGTGGATGTAATCCTGATGGGGATGCTTGCGCCCTCCTTGAGGCGGCACCGAGGCGACTGTGCCCTCCAGAATCTTCAATAGCGCCTGCTGGACCCCTTCACCGGAGACGTCGCGCGTCAGGGACGGATTCTCTGCTTTGCGCGCCACCTTGTCGATCTCATCGATGTAGATGATGCCCGTCTCGGCCTTCTTGACGTCGAAATCGGCGGCTTGCAGGAGCTTGAGCAGGATGTTTTCGACATCCTCCCCGACGTACCCCGCCTCGGTCAGAGCGGTCGCGTCTGCCATGGCGAAGGGGACGTTGAGCATCCGGGCCAGTGTCTGGGCGAGATAGGTCTTGCCGCATCCAGTCGGACCGATCAACAAGATGTTGGATTTGGCCAACTCGACCTTCTCCTCGCCTGGCGAAGACACTTTCGGATCGAGATGGACACGTTTGTAATGGTTGTACACCGCCACGGACAGGGCCTTCTTGGCGAAGTCCTGACCGATGACGTACTCGTCAAGGAAACGACGAATCTGTTCCGGCTTGGGCAAGGCGTCGGTCTGGTTGATCGAGGCTGTGCCACTCAACTCCTCGTCGATGATCTCGTTGCACAGGTCGATGCACTCGTCGCAGATGTAGACGCCGGGACCCGCTAGCAGCTTGCGCACCTGTTTTTGGCTCTTGCCACAAAAGGAGCACTTGAGCAGTTCGCTGGTCTCACCCAGTCGGGGCATGTGAATTCTCTTTCTCGATGGCGGACGATGGATGGGCCGACCGATGATGAGCCACATTCCTTGGCTCATCATCGGCTTCGGCAGATCAGTTTCCAGTCAGGATCTCGTCGATGATGCCGTAGTCTTTGGCCTCTTGAGCCGTCAAATACTTGTCCCGCTCGACATCATGGGAGATCTTGTCGATCAACTGCCCGGTGTCTCTCGACAGCATCTCCTCCGTCAGGGAGCGGATACGCAGGATCTCTTTCGCCTGAATCTCCAGATCGGAGGATTGTCCGTAGGAGCCCTCGCCGGAGATGGCCGGCTGATGGATCAGAATACGAGAGTTCGGCAGGGCCAGTCGCTTGCCCTTGGTCCCCGCCGCCAACAGCACCGCCGCCGCAGAGGCTGCCTGCCCCAGACAGACTGTCTGGATGTCGGGCTTGACGAAGCGCATCGTGTCGTAGATCGCCGTCAAGGCCGTGAAGGAACCGCCAGGTGAGTTGATGTAGATGCTGATCTGACGCTCGGCGTCCATCGACTGCAGACACAGCAACTGCGCCATGACGGCGTTGGCGATGTCATCGCTGATGGGCGTGCCCAAGAAAATGATGCGCTCCTCGAAGAGCTTGGTGTAGGGATCGACCCGGCGCACACCATAGGACGTGCGCTCCTCCCACTGGGGGATGTAATACTCGGCGTGAGGCCCCGTCGGGGCCAGCCCGCCTGGAAGCTCATAGTTTGGCATGGCTCGCTCCTTTAGTTGCTGGGAGATTCGGTGATGATCTGGCTGGCCCGCTCGAAGACATGGTCGATCAAACCATATTCCAAGGCCTGATCGGCGGTGAACCAATGGTCACGGTCAGAGTCAGCCTCGATCCGTTCCAGGGTCTGGCCGGTGTGTTTGGCGTTGAGTTGGTTCATCGTCTTCTTCAATTGGATGGACTGCTCGGCCTGAATCTTGATGTCTGAGGCCGTGCCCCCCAAACCGCCGGAGACCTGGTGCATCATGATGCGGCTGTGAGGCAGGGCATAACGTTTGCCCGGCTGACCCGCGGTCAAGAGGAACTGGGCCATCGAGGCGGCCAATCCGATCGACACGGTGGCGACGTCGTTCGAAATCCATTGCATCGTGTCGAAGATGGCCATGCCGGCGTCGGTCGAGCCGCCGGGTGAGTTGATATAAAGATAGATGTCTTTCTCAGGGTCTTCGGCGTTGAGCAGAAGCATCTGGGCGCAGATGGCGTTGGCGTTCTCATCACGCACCTCGGAACCGAGGAAGACGATACGGTTGGCGAGCAACGCCTGATAGACGGCGTCGTTCATGTTGCCCGACCCCGTGGGCAAAGCCAGACGGGGCGCAAGTGGATTTTCGTTCACGGTCAGGAAGACTACCCGCGAGGTCCGACAAAACCAGGGGTTCTGCTTCTGTGTTCGCTCTCAGCACAGTCCCAAGTCGTCGACGACCCCTATGTCACCCGCTGCGACAAGGCTGATCACAACCGGAGTCTCAAGGGTCGCCTGAGACTTCCGACAAGCGGCGTCCCGAACGTCAGACCATCCAAGGACCAGTCCGGCAGCGACCAAAGACAACAAGCCGACGAGCCATGGCCTCGTCGGCTTGCCTGACGCACCCACCAAAACTCGGTCAGGCGGTCTCGTCCACGTCTATGGCGGCGGCCTCGGCAACCGCTTCATCAATGTCGACCTGCGGCGCCGAGGGTGTCAGCACAGCCATGACATCGACCTTCTGACCCTTCGTGTCCACCACGCTCGCTTGCGCGACGATGGCATCCAAAGCCTTGGACTGACGGATCTGCCCCATCCACTCTGGCAAGTGATTATGCTCCTGCATATGCTGGATCTCACGCTCTGGGGTGGTGCCGTTCTCTTGGGCCTTCTGAAAGATCAGGTTGGTCAAATCCTCTTGGCCGACCTTGATCTCGACCTCGTCACTGACACGGCTGAGCAAAATCTCGGCCCGAACACCGCGTTCGACTGCCTGGCGAATGCTCTGGGCGAACTGCTCAGCGCTTGCGATCTCGGGGTTGCCCATGCGGGCCAAGTAATCTTCCATCGTCATGCCGGCGGCCTTGAGTTGCTCGGCGACCTGCGATGTTCTGGCAGCGACCTCATCGGTCACCAACT
>JAITVA010000033.1 GCA_031286045.1 Propionibacteriaceae bacterium
TAACCGCTTGAAGACTCACTCTTTGCACAGTAATGCCACCCCCCAAGCCAGGCCTTGCCCATGTCACCGCCATGGGGCCGGACCACCCGACTGGCCTTTCCACGACCCGGCCTTGCCCAAGTCACCGTCGTCGGGCCGGACCACCCGACTGGCCTTTCCACGACCCGGCCTTGCCCAAGTCACCGTCGTCGGGCCGGACCACCCGACTGGCTTTTCCACGACAAGGCCTTGCCCACGTCACCGCCATGGGGCCAGGCCCCCGACCAGCCGTATCCGCACCCAGCCTTGCCCATATCACCACCGTAGACGCCGGACCACCCGACTGACCTTTCCACGACAAGGCCTTGCCCATATCATCGCCGTAGACGCCAGGCCCCCGACCAGCCGTATCCGCAACCCAGCCTTGCCCATATCACCACCGTAGACGCCCGACCACGCCCGCCCACAACACTGCATCCCCGCCCACGCCACCGCCTGACCCGCCACACAACAACCACAGCAACGACATGGATGATCCACCGAATCTGAAGGGTCCTCACGCCGATTCCCATGAACTTTTGCTCACTTGTGTCGCGGAACCCCAGCAACCTCCTGGGCGAGCAGACTGCGGGCGTGCTTCTCCCGACACCCGGCACGATGCCGGTAGTGTTGCCCCAACAGTCTCGCCACATCCGGCGATCTGATCGGGGAGGTGAACCAGTCACCCCCTGAAGTCCACCTTGAGGAGGGGAAATGTGGACATGTCCGAGCTGCGGGCGTGAGTTCTCGCGCATCGACCAGCATCATTTCTGCCAGGCGCCGACGGCCATTGACGACTACATCGCCGAGAGAGACGAAGCGGTACGACCCTTGTTGGAGCAGGTCAGGGAGTGCATCCGGGCTGAAGCGCCCGACGCCACCGAAAAGATCAGTTGGAGTATGCCGACCTTCTGGCAAGGTGAAAATCTGATTCATTTCGCCGCAGCCAAGCATCACCTCGGACTGTACCCCGGGGATCTGACTGAGGCGCCATTCGCTGAGCGCCTCGCCGGGTACCACACCAGCAAGGGGGCCATCCAACTCCCCTATGACAAGCCGATCGACTTCGATCTGATTCGTGACATTGTACGTTGGCGAGTGGAGCGTGCCAAGGCCAAACACCCCAAGGCCTTCGCCACCGCCGAGTGAGCGACGGTGAAGCGCCCGGCTCCACGGTGAGGCGGGAGGATCGACCGCCCTCGAACGATTGCGCCAACGGCCAGCAGGGGTTGCGGCAGCCACCAGACACAACTCGTGCCGGTGATGAACCCACCACCGGCACGAGTTGTCGTATGTCTCAGGCCGCCGTATAAAAACAAACCTTCGGCGAGACCAGCTTGCCTTCGGCCTTGAGCGCCTTGATGGCCTTGTCAACCTCGGGTTTTTCGACCCCGAGCTGCGCGGCGACCTCAGCAGACTTGAGCGGCTTGTCGCTGTTCACGAAAGCGGCGAGAACATCTTCCTTTGATGCCATAGTTCCTCCTCAATCATGGAGCCCCCTAAATGGCGGACCCCCCAATGAACTGACCGATGACGCAACAAGAAGTTGGCCACTATGTCAGGTTGGAAACAGTATGGCATATTGAACGGGTCGTCCATGTCACAGGGACGGCTGACACGCGATCGCCCTGACAGGTCTTAATCGACCATGCGAAGGGGCGAGGATCACACGGGCAGCCACCTGAGCGACTGATCGGAAAACCCTCGCCCCCAACCGATGTCACGGAATCATGTGGCCCGCCATGCGGAAGAGTTCGTACCACTCTGCCCTAGTCAGCGGGATGTCCGACCCGGCGACAGCCTCCTTCACGCGGCCGGGGCTGGTCGTGCCGAGAACAACCTGGATATTGGCCGGATGCCGGGTGATCCAGGCGGTGGCGATCCCCATCGGCGTGACACCGTACTTGGCGGCCACACGCTCCAAGGCGGCGTTGAGTTCAGGATATTCCGGGTTGCCAAGGAAGACTCCGTTGGAGAATCCCGCCTGGAAGGGCGACCAGGCCTGAATAGTGATGCCATTCAAGCGGCAGTAATCGAGCAGTCCGTTGTCCCGGCTGACCGACTGCTCCTGCGTGAGGATGTTGGCTGCTATCCCCTGCGCGATCAGGGGCGAGTGGGTCATTGAAAGCTGCATCTGATTAGCCACAAGAGGCTGGCGAACATACTTGCGGAGCAACTCGATCTGGCCGGGTGTGTGGTTGGACACCCCGAAGTTGCGCACCTTGCCCGCACTCTCCAGTTCGTCGAAGGCCTGGGCGACCTCTTCCGGTTCGACCAGTGTGTCAGGCCGATGCAGCAACAAGATGTCGATGTAATCCGTTCTCAGTGCGGCAAGCGACGCCTCGACCGACTCGATGATGTGATCGTGGCTGAAGTCGAAGTAGCCCTGCGGCCCGACATTGACGATGCCACACTTGGTTTGCAGAATCACCTCGGCGCGTTGCGCAGGCGTCCATTGCAGAGCATCCGCGAAACGGTGCTCTGAGCGGTGCAGCGATCCGCCATAGATGTCAGCATGGTCAAAAAAAGTGATCCCCTGATCGATGGCCGTGTTGACGAGGGCGCGAATGTCGGCGTCGTCCATGTTGGCGATCCGCATCATCCCCGCGACGATGTTCGGTACGGTCAGGGCCGTTTGCCCCAACGTGAAAGTCTTCATTGAATCTCCTTGTCAAACTGATATTCACAGTGAATCGTAGCCTGTCGTGTTTCCAGTCTAGACGATGTGACCGCTCACATGGGCCGGCTCACCGGGCGTCCCTGGTCGCCGCCTAAGCCGCCTAAGCCGCCTGACAGATGGCATCACGTTTGGCGAGAAAAGGCCCGGAGAATCGATGATTCATCATGTGCCGCCACATGGACATCCAATCGGGCGATCCCCTGATTGCCATGAACTCCGGTTCGGCGTTAGTGTGACCTCATCGTTGCTTGATGTTATCGTTTTGGGGAGTGTGATGGACTCTGATGGTGGACCCACCAGGCTCGTGTCATATGAGGAACGCAACCCGGAGTGGGATCGTGTCCATGATTTGTGCCAGTCCGCTACGACGCCGGCTGATGTGTTGGCGCAGGCCTTGGATCAGGCGTGAAGGGCCTATCCGGACGCATTGACCAGCCAGGAAGGACGACGGGTCGGTGACGAGTTGTATGACTGGAAGACGGCAGCCGCCCGCGACGCCCAGGCTGCCGTGGATGAACTCGACGCCTGGATCGGTTCAACGATCACCTATCTGCAACGTCGGCTTGATTACGCTGAGTTGCTTGTGACCGCCTCAGGGAACACCACTTTCGTAGTGACCTTTGATGCCAGCGCGCTGGAAGCGCTCGACGACGCGAACATCACTGCTGATGTGACAGCCGCCATCCAGGCGCTGAAGGCTGGTGACCCGGCAGCCGTGGCGGCCATCCTGGCCAGGTATCATGTGACAAGCCTAGATTTGCCCGATGGCTTCACCGACCCCATGTTCGCCCAGGCGTTCGCCTTGGCAGCGAACCCCACGGAGGTCGCCAACCTCCTGCTTGGTCTCAACGCCGATCCGAACCTTGACCAGGACTGGTACGCCGGGTTCCTCACTACCCTAGCCAGCACAATCTCTACTGGTGCTCGCGCTATGAATGCCACCGATCTGAGGCATTTCACCATCGCCTGGACCGAGGTCACCAACACACAGGAGCACTACACCACCGGCGCCCTCACCGGCCTACCGCAAACAACCAACGTGGCCCGCGTTCAGGCCTTATCCTTACTCATCGGGCGAGGAGACTGGCCCCCATCCTTCCTCACGAATATGGTATCTGCTCTCTAAACCCAGGAGGGCGACCTCGGCGCCACCCACTGGCTGAACATGGGCGCCAGTGTCCATGACCCCGCCATCAACGATCCGGCCACCGGTCAACCTATAGACATCACCGACCCCATGTCCGGCATTTGGCGAGCCGCAGCACGCAACCCCGACTGGTTGAAATCATGGATCGGCACCGACTCCACTACAGTAGAGCGCCCCGTCGCGGGACGCAACGACCCCACCGATCTGTTCGACACGGCTCTGAGCAACATCCCCACCAGGCTCAGCGATATCTTCCACCGGGGGTTCGACCAAGCCAGTGACAACGCCCTCATCGCAGCCTTCACCGCCGCAGACACGTCCACCATTCTGAACGACGAAGCCCCCACCCTGCTTGGCGCAGCCCAAACCATCGCCAAGGCGATGATGCTCGAAGACCACCTCAACCCGCGCCTGCCCGAATCGATCCACATCGCGCTCGACGCCCTCTCCATGGTCCCCGTTGTCGACATCCTCGCTGACAGCCTCAACGCCTTGTTCTACACTGCCGAAGGAGACACCCTCAACGCGGCACTCAGCGCCGTCGGGATTCTCGCACCCAGCCTCCTCGACGCCGGAGGGAAATCCACCAAATGGGCCAACCGGATCGCCAGCGTCACCCGAGGCATCGGCATCCCACACACGGACCTATGGAAAACCCATCACACCCCTGTCAGAAGAAATCCATGACATCATCTCGAACTTGCCAACCAGGGACCCCTTATACGGCAGAGAGGCAGATCGCGCCTACCAAGTCCTGCACGCAGGAGACAAAGAATACAAACTATCCACCCCCGAAGGTCCCGTCTGGGTGGACGGGGTGCGCTACGATCCCGTCTATGGAGGAGTCATCGCCGAGGCCTGGTACGTCGACCTCACACCCGGCATCACCCCCGAACAAATCCACACGGGGCACCGGCCCGTCAGCGAACTCGAAGAATAGCCACACACTCTTCTGACACCACCGGTATCGCGGTCCGCTATGCCGGCACGTCGGCCCATCGTGGGTCCAGATCCAGACTGAAAAACTCCACTTGCGCCAGCCGAACGGGGGCGTCGAACCGGATTCGCCAGCAGCAGGCCGCGCGGGGTTCGGACAGCTGGAACGGAGTGGTGCGCCCGGACGGCAGGGCCTCGCGGTGAGTTGGGGCTACCCGTTCCCACTGCTCACCATCGTCGGACCGCTCCACCTCCCAGCACCCTGCTGAACTGGCGTCTAGCGTTGTCAACGTGATGTCGGTGACGATGATAGGGTGGGGGAAGCGTTGCCCGACCCAGTCGCCTGACGCCAATGCCACAAAGGAGCCTGGTGTGGACCAGTCGTTGAAGGCGGAGGCGTGGCGGAGCGTGGACGGGCCGATCGACCAGTCGGGGCGCGACAGGTCGGGGCACCAGGGCGAGTCCGGCGACTGGGCCGATGGACTGGCTGCGGAGTCTGCGTACCCCCCTGACCACAAAGGTGAGTCTTGCGGATTCGAGCCGAAGACCAACGCTAGCTCGACATCACCGCCGCCTCGAAGCGCGTCAATGGGTAGAAGGGCTCGGGTCAGGGGCCTGCCGTTGAGACGGGCCTCCAGGAGGCACTCCCCCTCGTCTCGATGCGACGACCTGACCCGCAACCTGCTGCCGTCTGACCTTGCCACAGTCAGGTCGTCAACCAAGGGGCAGCCGATCAGCAAGTCGCCCGAGGCCAGTTCCAAGGGGTACAAGCCCAGCAGAGCCCACAACCACCAGGCGCTCATCTCGCCGTTGTCCTCGTCACCGGGGTAGCCCTGACCGATGTGACCACCCGTGAACAAGCGCCGCGCCAACTCGCGCACCACGGGCCCTGCCCGCCATGGCTGATCGCTGGCGGTGTACATGTGGGGAATGTGATGGGCCGGCTGATTGGAGATGGCGCACATGCCAGCGCGAACCGCCCGGGCCTCCCTCTGCTCGTGGATGATCCGACCATATCCGCCGGGGTCACGAGCCAATTCCGGGGTTGCGAAGAGCCGGTCGAGGTGGCGGCGCAGTCCAGCCGGACCGCCAAAGAGCCGGGCTAGACCAGGCCCGTCATGGACCGCCGACACCGACATTCCCCAAGCGTTGGTCTCGGTGTAGTCGCCACCCCACTGATTCGGGTCGAACCGCCTGGGCCTAGTCGGGTCGGACCGCGTGGCCCCAGTCGGCGGGTCGAACACCGGGCGCCGCGCCGGTGAGTCGAGCCCCAGGCGCCAGGTCGGATTGAAACCCGGTGACCCAGTCGGGTCGAACCCCAGGAGACGAGCCGGGTCGAACCCCTGAGGCCTAGCCGGGTCGCCCCGAAAGAAACCGACCGTGGGGTCGAAGAGCTGGCGGTAGGACTTGGCCCGATTGGTGAAGTACCTGGCGAAGGCCTGGTACCGGGCGGGCGAGGGTGTGCCCCCGACCGGAGGAATGACTTTGTCGGCAATAAGCGGCGCATGTTGGCGCGTGCGTGTGCTCCCGGCCAGAGGAGTGGCGCCGGCGGGAGGAATGGCGCCGACCTGAGGGATGACTTCGGCCGATGCCAAGAGCTGAGCGAAATGGCCGAGGGCGGCGTCGCTGATGGCGCCCTCGATCACCCATGAAAAAGCAGCGTCGACACCGCGCGACGGCCGACCAGTGAAACGAGACTGCCCGACACCAGCCCGGCCGACGCGGTGATCCGGCGACGG
This sequence comes from Propionibacteriaceae bacterium, assembly GCA_031286045.1. Lineage (GTDB taxonomy): Bacteria > Actinomycetota > Actinomycetes > Propionibacteriales > Propionibacteriaceae > WQYJ01. The sequence goes on from JAITVA010000033.1 coordinate 6,521, forward strand.
TTCACAGGCATTGCGCCAACCGCTCTCGAAGGCCAAGGCCCGGTCAAAACCAGTCACCCCCCAGCGGGCAGCGTCGGCGAAGATCTGATCGCTGGAGG
>JAITVA010000074.1 GCA_031286045.1 Propionibacteriaceae bacterium
CTCCATCGTCGACGATCCGGCCGTCCGCACAGCCCGTGACACCCTGCAACAGGTCATGGCTGACCCGACCTCGACGACGCAGCAGATCCAAGACGCTGCTGACAAGCTCGAATCGGCCATCGACGGCGCCAGTGTGGCCGACAAGGGAGCTCGTGAAGCTGCCCGGACGGCACTGGAGAACGCTCAGCCGGTGTCGAACGAACCCGGTGTCAAGACCGCCTACGACGCGGTTCAGGCCGTGTTGAACAACCCGGCGGCGACCACCGAGCAGGTGACTGCGGCCACCAGCGGACTCACCAGCGCCGTTGGCCCGTCCAAGACAGACCGGATCAAGGCCAATGACGACGCTCATACCCTGGTCAACACGGTCACCGCTTCGCCGGTCGGAACTGAGCCCGCCGTCCAAGACGCGATCGCCAAGCTGAATGCCGTGGTCGATCAGGCTGCGACGGACTCGCCGGAGGCGCTCACCGCCGACATCCGCAAAGCCATGGACGATCTGACAGCCGCTCAAAAGACGGCCCAGACCGCTCGCGACGCGGCCACGGACGCCGCCAAGACAGCGATCACGAGCTCGAACGATCCGGCGGTGGCCACCGATCCTCAGGTGACTGCGGCCCGTGACGCCCTGCAGCAGGTGCTGAAGGATCCGACCGCCACCACGGCGCAGATCACGGACGCGACCAACGCTCTGACCAAGGCCATCGGTGGCGCTGTGACGGCTGACGGGGCTGCCCGTGACGCCGCTCAGAAGGCGCTGGACGCGACCAAGCCGGTGTCGTACGAACCGAGCGTCAAGGCTGCCCGTGACGCCGCTCAGAAGGCGCTGGACGACCCGACGTCGACGCTGAACCAGGTGACTGACGCCACCACGGCTCTGACCAACGCCACGGGAGCGGCCAAGACGGATCGCACATCCGCCATCGATGACGCGGGCAAGCTCATCACCACGGTGACTGGCTCGCCGGTGGCGAACGAGACTCCGGTCAAGGACGCGATCACCAAGCTCAACGCTGTGATCGAGAAGTCGAAGACGGATTCACCCGAGGCCTTGACGGCTGACATCCGCACGGCCATGGACGATCTGACTGCTGCTCAGAAGACGGCCCAAACCGCCCGCGACAACGCCACCTCGGACGCCAACACTGCGATCACCGTGTCCAACAACCCGCTGATCTCGACCGATCCTGCTGTGGTCGCCGCCCGCGACGCGCTCCAGAAGGTGTTGAAGGATCCGAGCTCCACGACGCAGCAGATCATCGACGCGACCAAGAAGCTGAACGACGCTTCTCGGACCGCCGCGATCGGCCAGGCGAACACGGCGACCAAGACCGCTCAGGACTCGGCTGTCTCCAACGAGCCACCGGTCATCGCCGCTATCGACAATCTGACCGAGATCGTCGGTGACCCGGCTTCGACCGTGCAGCAGATCCTGGACGGCATCACCGGCCTGAACACGGCCGTGAACACGGCGACTCAGGCACGCGGCGACGCCATCAAGCAGGCCAACACTGCCATCACGGTGGCCGTGCCCTTCCTTGATGTGCCTGCGGTGAAGGACGCCTCCGACAAGTTGACCAAGGTCTTGGACGATCCTACGTCGACCACGGCCGACATCATCAAGGCGACCGACGATTTGACCAAAGTGACCCGCCAAGCGGCCATCGACCAGGCCAACCAGGTCATCGAGGTGGTTGAGAAGTCGGAGGTGTCGAAGAACCCGCCGGTGATCGAGGCCATCGACCAGCTGGAGGACGTGATGAAGGACCCGACCTCGACGGTGCCCCAAATCGTCGCCGCGACCGACAACCTGAACAAGGTCGTCGCTCAGGCCAAGTCTGGCGCCACGACTGCCGTGACCACGTCCACGACGCCCAAGGTGTCAGTCAAGACCGGTGGCCAGGTCCTCGCTTCCGGTTCCGACTCGGTCTCCGGTCTGACACCCGCCCTGGGTGTGGCGCTGGCACTGTTCATCGGCGCCGGAGCAGGAATCGCGACCGGTTGGTCCCGCCGCCCGGTCAGGAAGGTGGCTGGCAAGTAGTCCTGACGAGACCGGTGATGAGGGCTGTGGTTCGGGCCGCCTCATCACCGGCTCCCCGGGCACTGTGAGATGACACAAAGTGACGGGCTGGCACAGAAGATGTGCTGGCCCGTCACTTTGTGGTGCCTGACCTTGTCCGGCTTCCCGGCGCTGACAGGTGAACGGGATATTGCCTTCTGGGTGGGTGGTCCGCTTACGGGGTCTCCAGTGTGTCCAAGCGGGTTGAGGCCAGCAGAGCCGGTAGGTTTTCTGTTTGACTTCTGAAAGGTATCCAAGTGCCCCATCAACGCCGGCCCGGAAAGGCAGGACCACGGCTCACGCCGATGGTGCTTCTTCCAGCGGATTCGCCTCAGTTGCCAGAGCCTCATGAGGTCGAGGTCGCATGGATATTGGCTCGTCACTTTGTCACAGTAGTAGAGCTTCTTCGTCCAATTGAGGGGTACAAGGTGAAGACGGCGGATCTGGTGATGAACGGATTGATCTGGGAGTAAAGTCGCCGACAGGAAAGGGCCGCACCACGATCTCCAATCAGTTTAGGCGGGCCTCGCAGCAGTCCAGCCATGTCGTCTTCGACTCTCGGCGGGTGCGGCTTGAGGAGGACGAAGTCTTGCGGCAAGTCCGTCGGGAGTTGCAGACACGCAAGGCTGTCAGAGTTGTGTTGTTCATCACGAAGGCCGGCCAAGTCACGAGGTGCCTCGTGTCAAATTGCCCGCGAAATTGGTTCGGTGCCTCACATTGTTTTTGCCCGTGAAAGGGTTTAGCCGGTTCGGAGTTGGATGCCGGTGGTGGTGTCGGGTGTGGCGG
>JAITVA010000080.1 GCA_031286045.1 Propionibacteriaceae bacterium
GGTCATTTCCAGTGTCCAGCGTTGTCACGGCCCAGTTTTCGCCACAGGGTCGGGCATTGGCGATGGCGGCGGCGGTGTCGTGGGCCTGTCCGGGAGTGCCGCCCAGGACAGTGCCGGCTCTGGCGCCGTCCTGGGCGGCGGCTTGCGCCACTGAGGTGGCGTACAACCACAAAGACCCATGAAGGATGGTGAATAGTGCCAGCAAGAACAGTGGCACCAGTATCATCGCCTCCAAGGAGACTGACCCGCGGGTGGGGTCGCCCCGATTATGTCCGAGGACTGCATCTGGACCATGTCGAACGGACCCGCCTGTGGAAGCGCCCCGCCTGTCCGCGCGCGAGGCTGTGGCGCACGTCTCGACCGACCCCCCTGTGGAGGCACCCCGCTCCGCCGCCTTGATTGCACGGTTCACTGGGGGCTCAGCTTAGTGGCGGTGCCCTTGACGTACTCGGTGATGGCGAAGACGACGATGCCAGCGATGGCGATGACGGCGACGGCCCAGATGACGTTCTCGATGGTCACCGATCCCCGCTCTCCCTTGGCTCCGCAGAGTCGAGATCGTTGGGTCCCCGGTGGTGTCTGATAGGTCGCCCATAGCTGGCAGAGCCAGCGATCGGTGCTGTCGAAGATGGTCATGGTTTTCCTTTCATTGGTGTTCCTTCCGCCGGGACGGCAGGGGAGTGTCGAGCGCACAGGCTGTCTGGTTCATGTCAGGCTCACAGACATGGTCAGCAGGGCGGGGCCGATCAGGATGGCGAGGAAGATGATGCCGAGCACGCTGACGGGCAGACTCATCTTCTCGTTCGTCTCGTTGGCCTGGGTCTGTTGAGTGATGAGGATGGACTCGCGCAGTCCACGAGCCTTGGCGCGCAGGGTCTTGTAGACGCCTGACCCCTCCGTGGCGGACAGTCGGATGATGTCGGCCACATCGGCCAAGGCGGGTAGATCGATGTCGTCGGCCAGGCGACGCAGACCGTCCCAGGCGGCCACACCGGCCCATTGGCTATGGTCCAGCGACTCGCGTAAGCGCTGGAAGACGCGGGAATCACCGATGTCGGCGGCCACGTCCAGCGCCTGGGTGGCGCCCGATCCACAGGACCGCTCCAGCGCCACCAGGTCGATGAAGCAGGCCAGGGTTCGCATCCACTCGGTTCGCAGGCGGGCGGCTTGAGACCTGATGAGGATGTCTGGCAGGAGGAAACCACCAGCGGCGCAGGCCAGTGTGGCGATTCCGGGCACTGCTATCGGCAGATGCAGTCCGATGACTAGCAAAACGAGGCTGACAAGCCCCGGAACCAGCAGACCGGCCAAACAGAAGGCCAACTTGCGAGCCATCATCGCGGTGGGTGTCATCTCCAACAGGGCGAGATCCTTGCGCGGGATCGGCGCCAGCGTCGGCGGTAGCTTGGCCAAGCCCCATGCCCCGACTGTCTCCCAGCCTTGGATCTGCGGTTCGGTCGTCGTCAGTTCGATGGTCGCAGACAGGCCCGCCAGAGCTTGGACGAGGTTGGCGTGGACGGGGGCGAGCCGGCGGACCACCAGCCAAGCGCCGAGCCCGATCATCAATCCGGACGCGATGACCAACTGTAAAGCAGTCACGTGGCGCCCCCAACCAATGGTGTCGGGGTTTGGCTCCGACGTTTGACACGTCGGGAAACTAGTCCACTTCCCAGGGGCGCGGTCGCGGCTGGGCCGCGGGCGTGTCGGTTCTTACGCCAGTGACTGCCTCCGACCGGTGAAGGCGCGGCGGCCCGACCGAGGAAGCGGATCGGGGCTGGCCCAGTGGCCACCCGTCGCATCCAGACCAGCACGGCGGCGTACATACCCAAGAGTGCGAGCAGGATGACTTGACCGATGCCCGTGCGATAAGGGTCGGCGTAGGTCCCGGTGAGAAAGAGCGCGGCCAACACGATCGCTGTGATGATGGTGACCCACCGGGCAGTGGTGCGTGGTTTGGCGGCGTCGGCCTCAGTTTGACGGCGTGCCCTGACGTCGAGGGCGACCGACTCGGCCAAGCCCTCAAGGATAGTGGCCAAGCCGTCGCCGCGGCGGCGAGCCCCGAGCAGGAGATTGGCGGCGATGATGTCGCCAGTCGGATCGTCGAGGTCGTCGGCCAGCGCCTGGATGGCGGCTGGGGTGGTCCAGCGGGCGTGCAACCGGGCGCTGAGCCGGGCGATGTCCGGTCGAATAGGCGCGGGAGTGGATCGCAGGGTGGCGCTCAAAGCCTGCTCCAATCCGGCTCCGGCGGTCAAGACACTCGCCAATGAGCGGGTCCACTCTTCCATGGCCGAGAGTCGGGCGATGTCAGCGCTCGATTCGGTCTTGCCTAGGAGGTAGGGCAGGCCCACTCCAGCGGCGGGCAGCAGGACGATGGCGACCACCCAGCCGGTCAGAATGGCCAGGATCAGGCCGACCGCGGCGAGCCCCGTGCCGATGACGAGGGGGGAGCGCCAGGTCAGTCGGGGCAGGTGGAGTCGGCTCGGTGGGCTGGTCCGTCGTCGCCGAGGTCGCCCACCCAGCCAGATGAGAATGATTCCGCCTGGGACCATGGCACCGAGCAGAGCGAGGAGGGCTACCATGGCGACTCGGTTCCCACGGTGTCCGACCCCCCCAATCCGGGCGACAAGACCTCGGCGTAGTCGTGTGGAATGGTCTCAGGGGTGGCGATCTGATCACCCGGCGCGGTCGAGAACACTCGGGTGGTGGAATATCCGCGTGCGGAGTCGCTCGGTTGCAACGCCAGCACCTCGCGCACCCAGCGGTGTCGGTTGGTGTGACCATCCGGGGTCTGGGTGGTCGTCATATCCATCTGCACGACGAAGCTGACTGCCTCGGTGATGGCGCGCGTCGCGTATTCCGCTGTGACATGGGCTCCGGCCTCCATGGCGCAGGTGATGAGTTTGTGCACCGCCGCCTCAGCCGAGCTGGCATGGGTCGTCGACAAGGAGCCCGAACCGGATTGCATCGCCTTGAGCATGGCCAGGATCTCCTGGCCCCGCACCTCGCCGACGATCTGACGGGCCAGATTGAATCGGAAGGAGTCGTACAGGGCGTCATCCAGGAGGTACTCTCCGGCCCGACGACCGGCGGCGTCGAATTCGCCCGAGCCGGGGCGGGCCTCCCAGGCGTAGACGATGCGATGGCGTTCGGGCATGAGGTGCAGGCCGAGTTCATACTCGGTCTCGAAAGTGCCGATGATCTCGTCGGTGGGGATCTCAGCGCACAGGGCCCGCATCAAGGTGGTCTTGCCTGCGCCCTGTGCCCCCGAGACCACGATCGAGGCCCGCCGTTTGACGGCGGCCGCGAGGAAGCTGGCCAACTGGGCCGTCATGGTGCGTCTGGCGGTGAGATCGGCCAAAGTGATGTGTTGAAGCCGGTGACGGCGGATGACGACGCATGGCCGTGGAGTCACCCAAGCCGCCGCCGCCAGGCGTGCGCCTGAGTCAAGACGAAGATGCAAGCGCGGCTCGGCGGGCGAGAAGGACCGTTCGTTCGCCTCCGAGCGGGCGGCGATGAAGCAGAGGAAGTCGATCAACTCTTGATCGGAGTCGGCCACCGCCGGGCCTCGGGTCAGGCGCCCGTCAGCCGATTCGATCCAGACCGTGTCGGCGCCGTTGATGATGATGTTCTCGATGCTGTCGTCCTCGACCAGTGGTTGAAGACGTCCCAGTCGGAACAGCGCGTCGAAAACGGCCTGGCCCAGTCGAGCCTGGCGGCGGGCGTCTGGCGGAGTCAACCCGAGAATCAGATCGTTGCTGGCACGCTCCTCCAGCAGGTCGGCGATGATGGTTCGCCCGAGTGTCTGTTGCTCAGTCGGCGTCAGGCGGGTGGCCCCCACTCGGTTGCTCAGTCGTGTGGACGCCTCCTGGCGCAGTTGAGCGACGCCGGTCCAGTCGACGGCTCGGTCGTCGGCCCAGGCCACATCGGCCAGCGTGGCCACGGGATCGATGTCGGATGCGTACCCGGTCTTTGGCACGCACCCAGTCTCGGGGTTGGTCCCAGGCGCGGCCTCGTCCACGGCCCTTGAGCCGGGCCTGGTCTCAGCCGGACGCATTTGGGAGCGGGCCACGACGTCGGCGATGATCTCGTCGCTGGCCCGGCGAGGTTTGACGCCGCCGGGTTGGGGGTTGACGCCGGGACCGGCATGGAGGTCGACCGGCATCCAGCCCATGGGGAAGAAGTGGTTGTTGGCCTCCTCGGGTGTCGTCGGCGGCGCGTCATCCGATACTAGGGTCGGCATCCGACCGTAAGGAGCGACCCGCGGCTGGTCGGCGGTCTCGGCGTCAAGGCCGACGCCTGCTACCAGGTTCGCCTCCACCACGACCTCTGGCCAGACAAGCGGTATGACCGAGTCTGAGGGTGTGGTCATTGCCTGGCTCGGGTCCGACTCGGCGTCGAGTCGGTGGCCTCGGCCGAATCGATGAGGATCCATCATGCCGCACCACCGTTCGAGGTCGGGCGGTTGGCTGGTGAAGGCTTGGTGTCGTGGCCTTGGCGCCTCGGAGTCGAACCGGCGGCCTCGAGCGGGGTTCGGTTGGCGACGATCTCCTCACGAATGTCCTGACCGCAGCGCATCAGATCGGTCATCAGCGGAGTGGGACGGCGGGCGGTCAGATTCTCCGGCTGGAGGGCAGAGCCGCGCAGGACCCTTCTAATCGACGAGACGACTGGCAGATCCAGACCCGTCGCGACCTCGCGTGGGCCGTAGGGGTGGCCGGGGTCGATCATGACCGCGACCCAGGGTGGGCTGCCCGGCTGGTCCTGGCGCCTGGCACGGGCCAGTTCGCTCCACTGTTTGGCGGCGGCCAAGGACACGAGGTCGGATCGGATCACGAGCACGACCAGATCCGCGCTGGCCAGCACCGGCTCGGGGTAGGCCCCCATGCCCAGTCGGCCGGCGTCGATCAGAACATCCAAGCCAGGCTGCTCATGGGTGCCATCAGGGACGACGGCGTCAGACGCAGGATCGGCCAGTGTCCTAGGCGCCGGTGGCTGGGGCGATGGGGATGGCGCGGGTGAGGGGGATGGCCCAGGTGCCGGGGGTGCCGGGGGCGGCGCGGGTGAGACGGCTGGGGCCTGATGGGCAGCCATGGCCCCAGCTCGGTTGGGAAGGCCTGATCTGGTGTCCATGGCTCGCCACAGTGAGCACAGTGGCTGCCACAGTTCAAGGACGCCGCGGGCCTGGGCGTGTGACCGCGGACCAGGCAATATGGAAGCCGGGGTGTCGGCCAGGGGCACCAGGTTGGCAGGCCACTGGTCGGCCAGACGTCCGTTGCGTTGAGCGAGGACGAGGTCGACCAAGGACCGGGCCGAGTGTTGGAAGCCGCCGAAGAACCCGGCGAGCATGGCCGATCCACCGACTGGATCGGCCTCGACGGCGATGGCGCGGCGCGGCCAGACGCAGGCTAATCCAAGGGTGGTGGCCGTCACTCCGGGCGAGCCAGCGGCTGACGTGAAAACGATAATGGACATATCACTTCTCTCTTGCTGACAGGACGAGGGACAATCGATCAAGGGCGGCCAGCTGGGCTGCACGGGCGGCGTGGGCGGAGTCTATGAGCACAGTGACGGTGATGGACCGGTCAGCGCTGGGTGTGCCGATGGAGGCGATGACGGCGTTGTACGCTTCCGTCTGCGTCGCCGACTCGACCGTGTCGGGCACCGCCACCAGCAGCACCTGGTCGCCCGGCATGAGTCCGTCGTCCGGGTACTCCCCGTTGCCGAGGGCCACACCGACCTCGGCTTGGCCGGATTGCGGACTGATCCGCGAACCGACCGCCTGGCCGGCGAGGAAAGTGCCGGGGGTGAGGTCGGCCAGCGCGTACTGCCCCACGATGTCATTCATGAGGTCAGCCGACACGGGAGTGAGCGCAGGATCGTGACTGACATGAGCGGTCGCGAGGTCGGCGCGTTCGATGCGCTCGCCGCGGATGACGGGAGCGGCCACGACGATGACCTCGTGGGTCTGGCGCAGCCCCGTGTACAAACCGACAGAGACGAGCACACCGGCGACGATGAGCGCGGCTCCGGCGATGATCATGGCCGGACTGCGTCGAAGCCCAGGAATTGAGCGAGTCGCCGCGAAGGCGGTGGTTGGGTTGTTCATCAGCGCCCCGCGCTCAAACCGGCCGACCCGATCGCCCGCACCGGCAGGTGGTCGATGGCGATGATGGACAGAAGGCGAGTGGGGTACGTGGTCTGCACCTCGACGCTGACCTGGTTGTCCTGCACGCTCACTGTTCCACTGAGCCCCTGATCTGACAAGCATTGATAGGCCGCGGCGCCGATTGAGTGGGAGTCGGCTCTCACGCCCATGGCGACGTCGCCAGTGCTCGTTCGGGCGCAATAGGCCGCCGTGTCGCGCAGGTCTTGCTCGAGTTGGGTCTGGCCCGAGAAGTCCACGCCAATGCCGACACAGATGATCGCCGCCAGGCTCGCCACAGGCGCCATCGCTGTGATACGTCCGGCGTCTGGTCTGGCCTGGCGTGATGGGGACCAGTGACGGCCCCAGGGTCGTCGCACATCATGGACATGTCGTCGAGGAATCGTTCGCATACCTCAATCCTTGTGATTCCGCAAGGTCCTGGGGGACTTATCCACAGACTTTTTCGGCGATCCTGGCCCATGCCACCGACGGCTGCGACGAGCCTGATCACGTCCCGGTTCTGAAGAGCCGGTTTTCTACTAGGCTGAAAACTGACATATGAAAAGGAGGACTGTATGAATCTGCAGACCACGTACATGGGGCTCACCTTGCGCTGTCCGGTGGTGGCGTCGGCGGGTCCGATCCAGCAAACCTTGTCCGGAATGCGCGCGCTGGCCGACGCGGGAGTCGGAGCCATCACGATGTACTCGTTGTTTGAGGAGCAAATTCGGGCTGAGCGAGTCGAGCAGACGATCCTGACAACGGAGTATGACAATATCAACCCAGAGGGATTGAGCTACTTTCCAGACGTTCCGACCTTGTTGCCCCATGATCAAGACGGCACCTCACGGTCATATCTGAGGCTGCTGGAGAAAGCGGCTTCGTCGATCGAAGTGCCCGTCATCGCCAGTTTGAATGGTGCGACCCTCGGCGGTTGGTCTCATTTCGCGCGCCAGATGGAGGAGGCGGGCGCGGCGGGCATCGAACTCAACGTCTACTATGTGCCCGGCGATCCCACCTTGTCTGCGCTGGAGGTCGAGAATCTCCACATCGACATCATAGGGTCGGTCAAGTCGCAGGTGTCGGTGCCCGTGGCTGTGAAGCTGTCGCCCTACTTCTCCTCCTTCGCTAGCTTCGCGGTACGCCTGGAGAAAGCCGGGGCGGACGCCTTGGTGCTTTTCAACCGTTTCCTCCAACCAGAGATCGACCTGGAGACGATGACGGGCGTGCCGGGATTACGCTTGTCCGAACCCTTCGAGGCGCGCGTGCCCCGGACCTGGATCTCGATTCTGCGCCGCCAGCTGGGCATCTCCCTGGCGGCCACATCCGGCGTGGAAACACCGGATGACATGGTGAAATACCTTCTTGTCGGAGCTGATGTCATCTGCACGACCTCAGCCTTGGTCCGCCACGGCGCCGCCTACGCGGCTGACCTGATCGCGGGGCTGGAGTCCTGGCTGGCCCGTCACGAATTCGAGTCAGTCGAGGCTGCCAGGGGCGCCATGGCGATTGAGGAAGGCGCCACGGATTACGAGCGTCAGGGCTACGTCGCCGCTCTTCAGACCGCCAAACGGAAGTACGCTTCGCTGGCCGGGCTGTGAGGCGGCGGCCTTGGCGCGGGACGAGGTGCCTCGTGTCAAATTGCCCGCGAAATTGGTTCGGTGCCTCACATTGTTTTTGCCCGTGAAAGGGTTTAGCCGGTTCGGAGTTGGATGCCGGTGGTGGTGTCGGGTGTGGCGG
>JAITVA010000089.1 GCA_031286045.1 Propionibacteriaceae bacterium
AACGGTTGACGCTGGAAGAGAAGGCGCACCTTCTTACCGGAAAGACTGCTTGGCGCACGTGGGCGCTGCCTCAGATCGGTCTGCGCGAGATGGTTTTTTCTGACGGCCCAGTCGGCGTGCGCGGAACCGGTGAGTCCGCCGACGAGACCTCTGACTGCCTGCCATCACCGACCGCTCTCGCGGCGTGCTGGGATGAGGCGCTGGCGCATCGGGTTGGGCGATGGTTCGCCGACCAAGCCCGTCGCCATGGAGTCGACGTGGTGCTGGCTCCAGTGGTGAACCTGCAGCGGGTTCCCGTCGGCGGGCGGCACTTTGAGTGCTTGTCGGAGGATCCACTGCTGACCGGCCAGATTGGCGCCGCCCTGATCGCCGGGACTCAGGAGTGTGGCGTCGCCTCCTGTGTCAAGCACTATGTCGGCAACGAAGTTGAGACGGACCGCACCTCGTACATATCGCGAATTGACGAGCAGACCCTACGCGAGGTCTATCTGGCCCCCTTCGAGCGGGCCATCCGGGCGGGCGCCTGGTCTGTCATGGCGGCGTACAACCGGGTCGATGCCGCTGGAGAGGATTCCTGGATGGTGGCTCACCATCATTTGCTGGTCGACGTTCTGAAGTGTGAGTGGGGATTCGACGGACCGGTCGTCTCTGACTGGACTGCGGTACGCGAGACAGTGCCTCCGGCGCTCGGCGGCCTCGATCTGGTCATGCCAGGCCCTGTCAGTCCTTGGTCTGATGGTCGGCTGGTTGAGGCGGCACGCGCTGGGCTCGTTCCGGAGAAAATCCTGAATGACAAGGTAGTTCGCCTGCTGTGGCTGGCTGAGAGGGTCGGCGCTCTAGACGACGGGGTGAAGTTGAGCGACGCTCCTGTCTCCACTCGACCCGACCCGACCCTGCCGCGTGAACTGGTCGCCCGGGCCAGCGTCGTGCTGACCAATCAAGACGACGCCCTGCCGCTGCGTGATCCCGGTTCCATTCGTACCATCGCTCTGATTGGGCCCAACGCCACTGACACTCGACTGCTGGGCGGGGGATCGGCCTCGGTGCCGATCGCGCACCCCGTGAGCCTGGTCGATGGGTTGAAGGCCGGTTTTCCTGACGCGGAGATCATCACCTGGCAAGGCGTGTCCTCCAGGGTCAATCCGCCCGCCATCGATTCGGCGCTGACGCGGGTTCCCGGCACTGGGCGGCGAGGCGTCCTCGTGGAGTACCTCGATGAGGATGAGCGGGTCATCGCGCGCGATGTCATCACCGAGTGGTCGGGCCACTTCGGTGACGAGCTCCCCACGGGGGCGAGCAGCTTGCGGATCACGACCGCTGTGAGTCTGGAACCTGGGGTTCAGTGGCTGGGAGTCGGCACAGTCGGTCGCCACCGAGTCGTGATCGACGGTCAACTCGTCAGTCAGTCCGACCTGGTGGTCGGCGGTGAGGTGATGATCAACTCGTCGTTCAATGTTCCTCCCGCTCAAGGGGTGTCCGTCCACGTCGACCAGCCGCGTGCGGTCACTATCGAGGCGCAGGTGCAATGCATTGAAACCCAATGGGGGCCACGGGCCCGCGCCGGCTTGTACCACCGCTTGCCGGGTCCGAGCGAGGATGAGTCGATCGCACGGGCTGCTCGGCTCGCCAGCGAGGCGGACCTGGCGATCGTCGTCGTCGGCACGAACGAAGAGACTGAGTCGGAGGGTTGGGACCGTGCCAACCTCGACCTGCCGGGTCGTCAGGACGACTTGGTGAACGCCGTCCTTGATCAACGCCACGACGCGATGATCCTGGTCAACGCTGGTGCGCCGGTCGTCATGCCCTGGCTTGATCGGGCCCGCACCGTTGTGTGGTTCTGGTTCCCTGGCCAAGAGGCCGGGTCTGGCCTGGTTGATATCTTGACTGGCAGGACTGAACCGGCTGGACGCCTGCCATGGACCCTGCCCGACGCCCATCAGCATGCGCCGATTCCTTTCGGCCAACCGGACGCTGACGGCGTCATTGACTACGCCGAAGGCGTCGACGTCGGCTATCGCGGTTGGCTGCGCTCGGGTCGGAGACCGGCACGCCCCTTCGGCTTCGGCCTGGGGTGGACGACCTGGAGCATGGACGCTTGCCACGTCACTCGCGTCAGCGACGATGGGATTGAGGTGAGTGTGCGCGTCACTAATACAGGCACACGTCGTGGGACGGCGGTGGTGCAGGGGTATCTGCGGCCCCCACTCGCCGAATCGAACCAATCTGACGGCGGCGAAGCGGCTGATGTCAAGCGCCCGGCCCTGTGGCTGGCCGCCCATGCCTGCGCGGAGGTCGACCCTGGCCAGTCCACTCATGTGACGCTCACCCTTGAGCGACGCTCTTTCGAGGTTTGGCGTCCGTCCAGCGACGCGGCGCCGTCGGGTTGGACGCTGCCCCGCGGAACCTATCAGCTTTGTGTCGGTCACAATGTGCTCGACCTTCCACTCCAGGTGGACATCACCTGGCCTATGACGACCACAGATCATCGCCCCTGACTCCCATTGGGGCGGCCATGTGGGGGCGTCCCAACCCAGCACAACTCCAACACACACGACAACAAGGAGGAAATACAATGAAATCGAAGCGATTGGCTTCCCTGGCGGCCTTGGTGACAACGGCCGCCTTGGCGCTGACCGGATGTAGCTCCGGCGGTCCCGACACGAACACGAGCGGTGGCACGTCGAACGGCGCCGCCTCGACCGCCCCGGTGCTGGCCTTCGCCAAGCCGGATGGTCCCCTGACCAACAACTCCAATCCGTTCGTCTCCACGTCAGCGGCTCGTGGTGAGGGCTACGCCTTCGCCATCTACGAGTCACTGGTCCAGCCGAACACTCTTGACCCGACCGCTGAGCCGACTCCCTGGTTGGCGCAGGCCTGGAAGTGGAGCGAAGACTACAAGTCGATCACTTTCACGGTGCGCCAAGGCGTGAAGTGGAGCGACGGGCAGGATCTGACTGCTGACGATGTCGCTTACTCGATCCAGGTGCGCAAGGACAACCCCGAGTTGAACGGTGAGAACTTGCCCTACGACACGGTCACGGTCAGCGGTGACGATGTGACGGTGACCTTCACTGAGTCCCAGTTCGTCAACACCAACAAGGTCTACGGCTTGTTCGTGGTGCCGAAGCACATCTGGGAGAAGGTCTCCGACATCTCCAAGGAACTCAATCAGCAGCCGGTCGGCTCAGGGCCCTACGTTCTCGACTCATGGACGCAGCAGGCCGTCATTCTCAAGGCCAATCCGACCTACTGGGGCGGCGAGCCAGCGGTCAAAACCATCCAGTACCAGTCCTTCAACGACAACACCTCCCTGCTGAACGCCCTCGTCGCTGGCGAGGTTCAGTGGGGCTGGGGCTACATCGCCAACTACAAGGATGTTTTCACCAGCAAGGATCCGAAGTATGTCTCCTGGTTCCCCTCCGGTCTGGCCTTCGACGCCCTCTGGTTCAACACCGCCGACAAGCCTTTCGATGACGTCAACCTGCGTAAGGCCGTCTCAATGGTGATCGATCGCCAGCAGTTGTCCGATGTCGGTTCGACCGGCGCGGCTGCTCCTTTGACCTCGGTCACTGGTCTGCCCCTGCCTGTTGGCGAGTCCTTCGTCGCGGACGAGTTCAAAGGCAAGACCTACGCAGTTGACGTCGATGGCGCCAAGAAACTGCTGGCGGACGCCGGATACACCGGTGTCGGTGAGGCCAACGCACTGAAGGATCCGTCGGGCGCTCCGGTTGAGATCACTGTGGCTGTGCCGTCGGGCTGGAACGACTATCAGGCCGAGTTGCAGTTGGTGGCTGACGCCATGCAGAAGAACCTGGGCATGAAAGTGACCGTCGAGGCTCCGACCGACGATGTCTGGTCCAATGATCTGGCCACCGGTGACTTCGACGCCACGCTGCACTGGACTGATGGCGGGTCGACGCCGTACGACATCTACTCCGACATCATGAACGGCAGCTATCTGAAGCCGCTCGGCGAGGTCGCCACCTATAACTTCGGCCGTTTCGATTCCGCTGAGGCGACCCAGGCCTTGTCGACCTATGCCAACGCCTCCTCCGACGCCGACCGCAAGGCCGCCTTGGGCACTGTTGAGAAGATCTTCGTCGATCAAGCGCCGGCTGTGCCGCTGCTTGAGCGCCCGAGCTGGGGTCAGTACTCCGAGAAGTACTACACGGGTTGGCCGACTGAAGCTGATCCGTATGCCGACATCAACATGACGATGGCGACGGCCACTGTGGTGCTGACCAAGCTGAAGCCAGTCGCCTGAGACTGACTGACTGGTCGACGATGAGGCGTGGCCCCTCACCCGAGCTGGGTGCGGGTGAGGGGCCACCATCTTTCAAAGGAGAGTGATGGGCATGCAGGTTGAGGCAGACAGTGCCACGCAGGCATCCTGGCCGAGAACCGCGGATCAGGCGCCGGCGATTCGGGCTCGCGGGCTGACGAAGCTTTTCAGGGTTGGAACCTTCTCGCGTGGCAAACAGGTCCACGCCGTCGAGGATTTCTCCATCGATCTCTACCACCAGCAGGTGGTCGCTTTGGTTGGCGAGTCAGGGTCGGGCAAATCGACGGTGGCTCGACTCTTGGCCCAGACCCTGCCTGCCACCGCGGGAGAGATCACGTTGAACGGGGCGCCGGTGACGGTCAAGAATGGCCGCGACTTGCGCCGTTACTGTCACGACGTCCAGATGATTTTCCAAGATCCCTTCGCCTCCCTCAATGCGATCCACACCGTGCGCTATATTCTGGGTCGCTCGGTCGCCATCCATCATCCCGGTCTGAACCACGCGGATCGTGTGGCTCAGATTGAGGCCTTGCTTGACAAGGTGAAACTCTCCCCGCCAGGGCGGTTCATCGACAAGTACCCCCATGAGCTGTCTGGTGGGCAGCGCCAGCGCATCGCCATCGCCCGGACTCTGGCCGCCTCGCCTCATGTTCTTCTAGCCGACGAGCCGATCTCGATGCTGGATGTGTCGATGCGGTTGGGCATCTTGAACTTGCTGGCCGATCTGCGCGACGACCTTGGACTGGC
>JAITVA010000092.1 GCA_031286045.1 Propionibacteriaceae bacterium
GGCTGGGTCCTCAATCGATGTCCGCTTGGACACGTCGAATGCTGGGGTGGGGGAGGCGGGGGGCAAGAGCGAGCAGGCTGAGGTGGTGCTGTCAATCCGCGATCAGGGACCGGGTATCCCCGAGCAGGAGTTACCTTTGATCTTCGACCGATTCCACAGCCAGCGCTCGCAGATGAACCGGGGCGGTACTGGGTTGGGGCTGAGCATCGCCAAGCAGATCGCCGACCGCCACGGTGTCTCGATCACGGTCTCCAGCCAGCCCGAGCAAGGTACCGAGTTCGTTTTCGTCCTTCCAGTGGCTCGGGTCGAATCCCGCTCATCGGCTCCCTTGGTGAGGTAGGTTGGTCTCATGGCGTTTGATGCACAGCGGGTTGAAGCGGCGGTGCGTGAGTTGCTGCTTGGAATCGGTGAAGACCCTGATCGGGAGGGGTTGCGCGACACGCCTGCGCGGGTGGCTCGGGCCTACCGGGAGGCCTTCGCCGGACTGGAAGCTGATCCGACCCAGGCCATGGGCACGCGCTTCAATATCGAGCATCGTGACATGATCCTGGTCAAGGACATCGAGTTGTGGAGTTACTGTGAACACCACCTGGTGCCGTTCACGGGACTGGCTCACGTGGGCTACATCCCTGGCAAATCCAAGCAGGTCGTGGGGCTGTCCAAGCTGGCCAGACTGGTCGATGTCTTCGCCAAACGCCCCCAGGTTCAAGAGCGGCTGACTACTCAGATTGCTGACGCGCTAGTGAGCGAACTGGCCCCGACTGGCGCCATCGTCGTGATCGAAGCCGAGCATCTGTGCATGTCCATGCGTGGCGTCCATAAGCCCGGGTCACGTACCGTCACCTCGGCGGTGCGTGGCACTCTCCATGATCCCGCCACCCGTGCCGAAGCCATGAGTCTGATTATGGCGGGCCGACGCTGACTGCCGCTAGGATGTCCACAGGCCTACCCAAAAGGGGCAATGTGGGGTAGTCGCCGAACCATTCGATGAAGAGATGGGGGAGGTCAGCATGGGGTTTGATTGCGCGGTGGCCGGTCATGGTTGGACCAGGGAGATAGCCTACTGTGACAAGGGGTCATATAGGTCATTCACGATGCCGGCGGGCGGGAGTTTAGTCGCGGCGATGCTGGAGCGGCGTGGAGTCTCGGTCGTGCCCAGAAGTGTTCCCGAGCCCGAACAGGTTGACCATCTGTGGCTTGTTCGATCTGGGGGTGGGGTGAAAGGCAGGGCAAGGGAAGGGTTGTCCGTCGGTAATCACGCTGGTATCACCAAAGGGAACTATGTTCTTCGAACACGGCCCGCGCCCTTGCTGATCGTCTGTGATGAGGGGATTGACACCCTGGAAGACGCAATCTCTGGGAGCGAGGAAAAACATCAACCATTGATAAAGTCTTCGGTCTTGAGCCAGGCTCAAGGGATCCTATGGGCGGCGCGAAGAACCCTCCCTGACAAGGAGTTATTCGAGCAGGTCAAAGATCGGTGCACGTTGATGATCACTGCTGACACTCTGCGTGCCGCCGGGGCGCTGATCAGCCGTCAGGTGTCCTGGGAACGTACTGCGACCGACCTGATGTGGCAGTTGAAGAACAACCCGAAGTTCGACTATCTGCACGGGGCGCGCGAGTTGATCGTGACTTTTGCGGAGGATGGGGCTGCCCACTTGTGGTGGGCCGGTCGTGAGGGCGGAGACGGATTGTGGGTGGGTAGTCTGACGCTGACGAACGGCGGCTACGAGGGTGAAGCGCGCGAGAAGAGCGGGCTGGATATTCCTGACACCTGGAGCGTGACGGTTGCGCGAGTGGCTCAATCATGGAGAAAACGGTTCGAGGATGACATGTGGCCGGGGGATCGGACCATCGCCGCCGACGATCTCAATGCCATGTTCGCCGCGTTCGCAGCATTCAGCGACGGGATTGACTTGGGTGTTCCCGTGGCGTTGGACGCGGCCGCCACCCTGCTCGAAACCGGGTATGACCCCACCATTCTCGCCAATGGCGACTACGGTGCTTGGTTGGACGCCGGGTCCCACCGATCAGCGTCCTTCACCTACAACATCCCCTTCTCGCGCGGCAACCGCGAAGCTGATCCGGATCACTGGTGTATCGCCGCCTCGCTGCCGGGGTCGAAGATTCACGACATCGCGTACAACTACGTGCTCGATGGCCCGTCGGTGATCGACGGTATCCCGCGATTCACCTGCGGCGCTCTCACAACCGTCGACCGCCAGGAGATCGAGTCTTTCCAGAATGTTCGCAACTTGATCGTGGGTTATGCCGCCAGCAACGCCATTCGACCCTTGTCTATCGCCGTGTTCGGCGCGCCGGGGTCGGGCAAGTCCTTTGGTGTGACTCAGATCGCGAAAAATGTCCTGCCCAATGTTGAAAAGCTAGAGTTCAACGTGTCGCAATTCGTCTCCCGAGAGGATCTGGCGGCGGGGTTCCACCGCGTGCGAGACGTGATTTTGGAAGGCAAACTACCCCTGGTGTTCTTCGATGAGTTCGATTCTGACCGTGACGGTCAGGCGCTTGGTTGGCTCAAGAGCTTCCTGATGCCGATGCAGGATGGAAAGTTTCGGGACTCGTCCGGCGAGCATCCCATCGGCAAATGTGTGATGGTTTTCGCCGGCGGCACCTCGTCCACTTTCGAGAGTTTTTGCCAATCAATGACGTCCGAGGACTCGTTGGTCCAAGCGGACTTCAAGGCGGCCAAGGGGCCGGATTTCGTTTCCCGCCTGCGCGGAACCATCGACGTGCTCGGTCCCAACCCGGCGTCGGACCAGGATCGCAATTTCTTACTCCGTCGAGCACTACTTCTGCGCAGTCTGCTCGAACGCAAGCTGGGTGCCTGCTCGGGCCGCGCCCTCATCGCCCCCGATGTGCTTCACGCCATGCTGCATGTTCCAACGTACAGGCATGGCGCTCGCTCGATGGAGTCAATTCTCGACATGAGCCAGGTGCGCGGCGGTTCATGGGAACCGGCGGCGCTGCCCTTCTACACGCAGTTGTCCCTCCACGTCGACGCCGACGCCTTCATCGGTTTGGTGCTGAAAGATGTTGTGTTGAATGCCTATAGGGAGGTACTCGCTCGGGCCATCCATGAGGACTCAATGGCTGCGCGTATCCACGAGAACTATGTTGAGAATCACGCGGCGGGTGCGGACTCCGGCTCGTCCTATGGTGGCGAGTGGGATAGTTTGCCCGACGAGATCAAGGACTCCAACCGCACTCAGGCGCTCTCAATCCCGGACAAGTTGTTGTTGGTTCGCTGTGGCTTTGACGCCGGGGACACCCCCTATCCGACGCTGACTCAGTTCACAGACGATGAGGTGTTGCTACTCGCTCAGGACGAGCATGAGCGCTGGATGGAGGATAAGAGGCGCAATGGCTGGACCTACGGACCGGTGCGCGACAACGAGAAGAAGATTCATCCATGCTTGGTTTCCTGGGAGAAACTGCCCGAAAATGAGCAGCAAAAGGATAGGGACGTCGCTCTGAACATCATCCCGCTGCTCAAGAAAGCTGGGTTGCGCGTCTACAGGATGGTCTGACGTGTCCGGGCCAGCGTCCGAGCCGTTGCCCATTGTCGTCGGCGTGACCGGCCATCGGGACATTGCCCCTGAAGTAATTTCTGACTTGGAGAAACGGGTCAGAGATTACCTCGATCAGCTACAGCGGACATACCCGCATTGCCCAGTGATCATGCTCTCTTCTCTGGCTGATGGTGCTGATCGGCTGTGCGCGCGCGTCGCGCTGGATATGGGCTGTCGGCTGCGAGTGCCATTGCCGATGGCGCGAGCGGACTACGAGCGGGATTTCGGCGAGGAGTCGCGCCGAGAGTTCGACTACTTGCTCTCCCAAGCGGAAGATGCCTTTGTCGTCGGGTCGCTTGAGCCGACCCCGAATCAGCCACGGCGAGGATACTTCTATCGACAAGCTGGGTTATATGTCGCTCGCCAGTCTCACCTGCTCATTGCCTTGTGGGACGGGGTTGAGGTTCTATATCCCGAGGGTGGCGGCACCTATGAGACCGTGCGGTTCACGTGCCGAGAAGGGGGGATTGTCCACTGCATATCGACCCCCCGATCCTCGGACATGGCGACAAGTTGTCATGCTGATGTCGGGGCCGATGCGGGTTCGCCGGTGAGCGGAGTACCGCTGGGAAACGCCCTCGGCGGGGCGACCGAGGCAGGCTGCGAACCAGCATTGGTGATGAATGCGGCGCCGGAAGAGACAGCAGCAAGGGCGGGGGCGCCCTCGGGGCCCGCGCAATCGATTCGCGACTCCCGCCTGGAGACCATCGAGGAGTTCAATCGAGACATTGCCAGGCACAAACCGACCCTCGACCCCATGATCGAGCAGGGCAAGGTTAATGTCGTCGATGCGAGCATGGCCGAGTCGCTGAGCGCGGACTCGTCGGCCATCCTGACACTGTTCTTATGTGCCGACGCCTTGTCGATTTTGAACCGTGACCTCAAACTGAGGGCGCTGAGGGTGCTCTCCCTGCTCGGTCTACTCCTGGTCTTGTCCTTCCTGCTCTACGACGAGATGGAGTCGGACCTGATGCTGCTCGCCTATGGCGCCATTGTCCTGGCGGCCTTCGCGGTCTACCGGTTCTCATCCCAGCGACGCTATCACCAGAAGTATTGTCGCTACCGCGCCTTGGCTGAAGCGTTGCGAGTCCGACTCTATTGGGGCTTGTCAGGGATATATACCCCGATCCACCAGAGTTATACCTACGCTCAGGGTCCGGAACTGGACTTTGTTCGCTTCGTCATGCTCGCCGGTCAAACCCAGGTCCAGGGCTGTGGCCGACCGGAAGGCTCCGCCGTCACCGCCTCATCCGCGATGGTGGCCCCACATGGCCCGCTCTTCGGCAGGCCCATCCCCAGCGTCGCACCCCCCAGCGTCGCACCCGCCGGCGTCGCACCCGCCGGCGTCGCACCTCCCGCCGTCGCACCCCCGGACATGACGTCAGATCGGGCCGCGGTCGTTCGCCTGTGGATAGGAGGGCAGTATGACTATCATTGCTCCTCGGCGGCCAAGAAGGGACGCCAGGACCACCGCAACGCGACGGCTGCCCGGCTGCTCTTCCTGCTATCTCTGCTGTTGTTCATCGTCGTTGTTGTCATGGAGGCCTTCTTTAAAGTGGCCGCGCAAGGTGTGGTCCCGGTGGGCAGTACACTGCAAGATATATTGATGATGCACGATGGGCAGCATCTGATCTGGCGAGGTGTGCTGAAGATCGCCTTGGGCGTCCTCGCGGCCGCTACGGCATTCCTGGCGAACTACTATGGTAGCCTGGCGCTCCCGCAACAAATCTTCAATGATCAACGGATGCGCACCTTGTTCGCCGACGCCCTGCGAGCCGATCCCCTGGACCTCACCGTCCCCCGCGCCGACTCCCTCCGCGACGACGCCACTCATGAGCGGGTCTTGCGCTTGGTCGGCCGCGAATCCCTGATCGAGAGCGCCGCCTGGTACCTCACCCAGCGCGAGAACGAGCAAAAACTATTCATCTAGAACCTCCAAATGCATCGGCCAGAATAGGAGGTTCCTGGACCCACAAACGGTTTCTGTCTCGGCGAGGTGCCTCGTGTCAAATTGCCCGCGAAATTGGTTCGGTGCCTCGCATTGTTTTTGCCCGTGAAAGGGTTTAGCCGGTTCGGAGTTGGATGCCGGTGGTGGTGTCGGGTGTGGCGG
>JAITVA010000012.1 GCA_031286045.1 Propionibacteriaceae bacterium
GCCAATTGGGCCGTGCTCTGGCAGCGGCCTTCCCCTCGGCGCGCCGCGTCGACATCGACGAACTCGACCTGACCGACCCGGCCCAGGTCGCGGCTTTCCCATGGTCTGACTTCGACACCCTGCTCAATGCCGCCGCTTGGACCAACGTCGACGGCGCCGAGACTGATGAAGGCCGGGTTTCCGCCTGGCAAGCCAACGCCCAAGCGCCCGCCACCTTGGCCCGCATCGCCACAGAGCATCGCCAAACCCTGGTCCACATCTCCTCTGACTACGTCTTCGACGGCAGCCATGATCACTGGACCGAAGACGACCAGTTCGCACCCCTGAGCGTCTACGGGCAGTCCAAGGCCGCTGGCGACATCGCCGTCGCCCTGACCCCGAAGCACTACCTCATCCGCACCAGCTGGGTGGTCGGCGACGGACGCAACTTCCTGCGCATCATGGGTGACCTAGCGGATCGTGGCGTCACGCCCAGCGTGGTCGACGACCAGATCGGTCGCTTGACCCACACCGCCAACCTGGCGGGAGCCATCAAGCACCTCATCGACACCGGCGCGGCCTACGGGACCTACAACTGCACCGACGGCGGCCAGCCTGTCACCTGGGCCCAGATCGCCCAAGCAGTCTTCGTCAACCACGGTCGCCCGGCCAGCGATGTCACCCCGGTCAGCACTGAGGAGTATTACGCCGGGAAGGACCACATCGCGCCACGCCCGCGCCACAGCCTGCTCGACCTGACCAAACTCGAAGCAACGGGGTACATCGTCCCAACCTACCCGATCGGGCAGGAGTGAGCCGACGCTCCCGGGCGTCGTCATGACCGTCAGATTGTCCCGTCGCGGGCGATGACCGACCGATATTCCATCGCGCGCTGCCGCCCATCGATGGAGTACTGCGGTCCAGGCGGATCGGCCAGAATGTCAGCAGTCGTACTCCGATTGGATCAGTGGCGGCTCAGTGGTCGTGTCCGTCGGCGTCGTGTCCGTCGGTTGGGTTGGGTCTGTCGGCGTCGACTCGGTCTCACTTGGCGAGGCTGAGTCGCTGGCTGAGGGATCCGCCGAACCAACCGGACGATCCGTGTTCAAGGCGTCCCAGATCGGTTCGGCCTCTGACTCCAGAACGTAAACGTTGGAACCGTCACCGACATCTGCGATGGGAACCGTCGTGAAGGCGACATCCGCCATGGACAGGTTTCTCAGGGAGTAGGCGAACCCTGCGATCTTGGTCAGATCACCCAGATCGGTCGTGACCGCAGAGACGACACTGCTGACCAGATTGTAAAGCTGAGGGAAATTGGTCACGTAGTTCAGAGCGTAGACCTTGGCCAAGATGGAGTCGAACAAGACATGCTGACGGTTGATGCGTTCCAAATCCGAACCGCCACCCAAACCATCACCCGTGCGGGCCCTGGCCATGGCGACCGCCTGAACACCGTCGAGGTGGTTGATCCCGGCTGGCAAATCGAGCCCGGCGTTCGGCGAATAGATCGGACACCGCAGGTTCACATCGACGCCGTCGACCGCGTTGACGACGTTGACGAAACCCATGAAATCCACCACCATATAGGCGTTGATTCGGACATTCGACATCGCTTCGACCGCGCGAATGGCGCAAGCTGCCCCCAGACCGATGTCAGGGGTGTCGGTGTCACCGCCCGCTCCATAGAAGAAGGCCGAGTTGAACTTCTGATGCCCCCAGCCCGCCTGAGGGATCTCCTCGCCATCGGAGCCAACGCAGTCGGGCATGGTGATCCAGGTGTCGCGCGGGATCGACACCGCGTCGACGCGCGTGCGGTCAGCTGACACATGGGCGATGAACTGCGTGTCAGACCGAGCGCCCCCCGGATGATCCGCTGAGATACCAGCGTTGGCGCCATCACGGGAGTCCGTGCCCAACACCAAGATGTTCAAGGCCTGACCAGCGAAGGGATCACCGGGATACTTGGTCGCGGTCGCGGCACTGCTGACCGTCGGCGGTCGACTGCTGCCCAGAAACTCATCGATATGTCGCTGGTTGAGCTTGCTACCCAAGCTGATCCACAACCAGGCGAGAGCGCCGCCAATGACAAGGATCACTGCTAAAACGATGATCAGCGTGATTTTGAGACCACGATGCGATCCCCCGCGGGCTCGGCGCGGACGAGTGTTTGGTCGTTCCTCTGGCACCTCGCCGATGATAGCGCGACTGGCTCGTCCTGTTTGCGCAAAGCTGATCGCTGGACCGACCGGATCAGCGATCACCGAAGACTCATTCGGCCTGCCATCAGCTATGGGCCCGCTGCCGGGGGCAGCTGGCGGCGCAGAATCCTCGTCCCCCTGCGACGGGACATAGCTCATCCACGGGGGGATACGATCATCGGGCATGCCACAATCTTACAACCGCGCCCACCAGCGCATAAAGCAGGATGGCATGATTCAGGCACACCTCAGGGGCGCACGAGCCCACAACCATCTGATCGGACCAGCGAGGCTGGCGGGCTGGTCTCGTCAATCCGCCTCGGCCGGCTGACTCGATCCATCGCGTCGAGCCCGCAGGCGACTGCGCTTGCGACGCAGCCGCTTGACCACCAATGGGTCGGCCGCCATCGCCGCTTGATCGTCGATCAGCGCGTTGACAGCCTGGTAATACTGCGCAGCGGTCAAACCGAATCTGACCTGGATCGCCTGCTCCTTGTCGCTGGCTCGCGCCCACGTCAGCCGTTCAAAAGCCAGGACCGCCCGGTCACGCTCGCTCAACCGAGCCAAGGCCTTTTCCCCATGCGCAGTCATGCAGGTATTCTACCGACCGTCACTGATGGGATAGCTCGCCCGGTCCTGCCACGCCAGGGCTGCGCTGCGGCTAGACTTGGCTGTAGATTTTCACCGGGGCGGTGATGCCCGAGCGAGAGGATGAGATGCAGCGACTCACAGGACAAATCCGAGACTACGCGTGGGGATCGGTAACCGCCATTCCGGAACTTCTTGGAAGCGACCCGACCGGAGAGCCCCAGGCGGAGTATTGGTTGGGCGCCCACCCGCTGGCCCCGGCCACCGTCGGTGGTGTCGGGCTCGATCAAGCCCTGCATGACCACCCTGAATGGATCGGCGAGCGGACCTACCGCGCTTTCGGTGATCGTTTTCCGATGTTGCTGAAGATTCTGGCAGCAGAGCGCCCCCTGTCATTGCAGGCTCATCCCAACCGTGAGCAGGCCGAGGAAGGCTTCGCCCGCGAGAACAAAGCCAAGATCGACTTGCTCGCCCCACAACGGGTTTATCGCGACGACTGGCCAAAGCCTGAGATGCTCGTCGCCCTCAGCGAGTTCGACGGCCTGTGCGGCTTTCGTGACCCTTTCGCCACAGTCGAGCTGTTCACTCGACTCGGAGTCGGCCAAGCCGTGGCCAGTGTCATCGGCCCCTTGTCGCAGCGCAAAGGCTCAGCCGCGCTGGCTGAGGTTTTCCTCGACATCCTCAGCCTGGACCATTCGGATTATGTCGACGAGGTGCTCAAAGCCGCCCGCACCCATGCCAGTGACGACACTGACCTCGGTCTGTTCGCCCGCACGGCGGTGGAGCTCAACCGCTACTTCCCCGGGCAGCCGTCGATCCTGGCGGCACTGCTGCTCAACCGTGTCCATCTCGAACCAGGCCAGGGCCTTTTCCTGCCGACACGCACGCTGCACTCCTATCTCAGCGGGGTCGGCATCGAGATCATGGCCAGTTCCGACAACGTGCTTCGTGGTGGTTTGACCGGAAAGCACATTGATGTTGACGAGTTGATCCGGGTAGTCGATTTCACGCCGCATGCTGTCGCACCAGTCGCCACCGAGGAGGACGGCGCTTTCACGCGATATCTCGCCCCCACCCCCGAGTTCGCCTTGTGGCGCGGCGAGTTGTCGGGCCAAGCGATCGCCATCCCGCGGGCCGACTCCTGCCGCATTTTGCTGGTGATCGATGGGGAAGCCCATCTGACCCAGGCGGACGACACTGTCGATCTGGAGGCCGGCGAAGCGGTTCTACTCCCCTATGGTGAGGACGCTCAAGCCAGTGGGTCCGCCACGATCTTCGTCGCCGCGCCTGGGATTTAGTCAATGGCCTTGATCGGAAGCGAGGATCGTTCGCCCGACGACACGGGCTGGCTGCATCCAGCCTGGTTGCCACGGTCATTGACGGCGCCCCTGCGGGCGCGCACTGTGCTTGTCGTCGCACCTGAGCACCCGGTCATTCGCACGGTGGTGGACGAGTTGAGTCATGCCGGAGCGAAGGCCATCTGGCTCACCGACACCGACGCGACCGCCAGCCGGGCGGTGATCGACCTCACCATCACCATCGACCCTGAGCTTCCGCCCGAAAGCTTCCGTCTCGCCCGCCATGGCGGCCAGACCAGTCTGGTCGGCGCAGATCCCAAGGGCGTGCTCTATGGTCACTTCCACCTCCTTCGACGCGGTCGCCTGGCTTTCCAGGGCCAGTGGAGGCAGCCAGTCTCCACCCCGGCCATCGGCCTGCGCATGCTCGACCACTGGGACAACATCGACGTCCATCCGGTGATGGGCCAAGTCGAGCGAGGGTACGCCGGTGGCTCTCTGTTCTACGACGCCGGGTCACTGCGATGGGACCTTGGTCGCGTCGACCAGTACGCCCGACTGTTGGCCAGCGTCGGCGTCAACGCCGTCTCGATCAACAACGTCAACGTCCACGCCACTGAGACCACGCTCCTGACGACTCGGCTGGACTGGGTGACCCGTCTGGCCGACCACCTGCGGCCATGGGGAATCACGGTCTTCCTGAGCGTCAACTTCGCCGCGCCGATCGTGCTCGGTGACCTTGACAGCTGTGACCCGTGTGATCAGCGAGTGCGGCAATGGTGGGCCGACACTACCGATCGGGTCTACGCCGCCGTTCCCGACTTGGGCGGGTACCTCGTCAAGGCCGACTCGGAGGGCCAACCAGGCCCTTTCGCCTACGGGCGCAGCCATGCTGATGGCGCCAATCTTTTGGCTCGCGCCTTGTCACCCCATCAGGGCGTCGTGCTGTGGCGTTGTTTCGTGTATAACCACCGGCAAGACTGGCGCGACCGGTCCACTGACCGCGCCAGAGCCGCCTTCGACCACTTTGTGGAGTTGGACGGCGCCTTCCTTGACAATGTCATCCTACAGATCAAGCATGGACCGATCGACTTCCAGGTTCGCGAGCCTGTCTCCCCCCTCTTGGCTGCGATGCCGCGCACCAGAGTCTGTCTGGAGTTGCAGGTGACAGCGGAGTACACCGGCCAACAGCGTCACGTCCACTACCTGCCCGAAGCCTGGCAGGAGATTCTAGGTTTTCGCCCCTGGGGCGACGAGACGAAGCTTTGGCAACTTATGGCGATCGGTCAAAGCCAGTCGCCTGAGTCGACGACGACAGAATCACCCAGGTCCGTTCGATCAGGCGGGGCCATCGCCGCGGTCAGCAACGTCGGTCGCGACGAGTTCTGGACCGGGCACCCCTTCGCCCAAGCCAACCTCTATGGGTTCGCACGTCTGGCCTGGGATCCGACTCTGACCCCGGCCGCCATCCTCGACGAATGGATTGGATCCACCTTTCCCGAGGCCAACCCCGATCTAGCGCCACTGTTGCGCCAGATCATCCTCGGATCGCGGGCGCTCTATGAGTCCTACACCGCACCCAACGGGGTCGGTTTCATGGTCACTCCCGGCAGCCACTACGGCCCGTCCGTCGACGGCTACGAGTACTCGCCGTGGGGAACCTACCACTTCGCCGACCGCGAGGGCATCGGGGTCGACCGAACCCGTGCCAGTGGCAGCGGCTACACCGGGCAGTACCACCAGCCCTGGGCAGATCTGTTCGAGTCGGTCGAGACTTGTCCAGAAGAGTTGTTGTTATTCTTTCACCACGTCCGCTGGGACCACCGCATGCATGACGGCGACACCTTGGCGCAGCATATCTACAACAGTCATTTCGATGGCGCCGCCGCCATCCACAGCCTGGCCCGCTTGTGGACACAGGCCGACGGCCTGGTCGAGCCTCGACTGTACCGCCGGGTGGCCGAACGGCTTGACGAACAGTGCCGCTGCGCCCAGGAATGGTGCGACCAGATCACCAGCTACGTCTGGCGCCACAGTGGCATCCCTGACGATCACGGGCGACCGCTCTACTGAAAAGAAAAGGGAGGAGCAGGGTCAACCCACTCCTCCACTGTCGTCAAGAACCGGCCCATGGAAGCGTCCCACGAACCGGCCTGACATCAACGCGTTTCGCGATGCACCTGATGGTGACGGCAACGCGGGCAGAACTTCTTCAACTCAAGACGATCCGGATCGTTGCGACGGTTCTTCTTCGTGATGTAGTTGCGCTCCTTGCACTCGGTGCATGCCATCGTGATCTTGGGACGAACATCGCCCGTCTTCTTCGCCATCGTCTAACTCCGATCCTTCACATCACTATTGTCGGTAGCGGGAGCGGGACTTGAACCCGCGACCTAGCGATTATGAGCCGCTCGCTCTGACCGACTGAGCTATCCCGCCACGTCTGATCGGGTCTCCTCGACCAGACAACGAGCCCCCATGCAGAATCGAACTGCAGACCTTCTCCTTACCATGGAGACGCTCTACCGACTGAGCTATAGGGGCAAGCGCATCAACGATACACGAGAATACTCGGCAAGGCCAAATGCGCGACCGGATGAAACAAGGACTGAGTGGTGACCCAGTCCTTGTTCCGATCGTGGCGGGTGAAGGATTCGAACCTCCGTAGGCTTACGCCGACAGATTTACAGTCTGCTCCCATTGGCCGCTCGGGCAACCCGCCAAGGATTTCCGGCGCTTAACCATAACACCTCTGCAGCCTCATCGTCCACATCAGGCCAAGTCCGAGCCAAAACCCCGGAGCCGCCCGCCAGTCCAACCTCGCCATCGCCGATGACATCAGATTGTTTAGCACAGTGCGATACGGCGTCTCATCATACGGACGGTAACTTGCATCTCATATCGTGGATGGTGTGGAGTTGTCTCGGGTTGTTCGCTATACGGAGAACCCCGGCAACGGCGCCGCTGATGTCATTCTACGAGGAAAGGAACGACAATGGCCGCGCCGGCGCTTGTGATGCTGACCCATGGCAGCACGGACCCAGCGGTGACTGAGGTCGCCCACCATCTCCGCTATGGACTTCAAACGGTTCGCCCCACCTTGGAGGTCAACGCCGCCTTCATCGACGGGTGCCCGCCAACCGGGCCCCAGGTCGTCAGTCACCTGATCGGCCGCGGCATCGACGAAATTGTCTTCGTTCCCCTCCAACTCAGCGCGGTCACCGACCATGACCCGTCCATCGACACTGTGGTGGAGCGCGTCCGCGCCACCCATCCTGCCGTCCGCTTCGCCGTCGCTCGCCCACTCGGCCCCGAGGCCTGTCTGCTCGGCCCACTCGACGAGCGCCTGCGCGCCGCCCTGGGAACGGCCCACGCCACTGAGATCGACGCCCTGGTGCTCTCGGCAGAGGGCCCCTCGGATGTGCGTGGCCTGGCAATGCTGTCGCGGCGTGCCCGGCAATGGGGCGCTCACCACAAGCTGCCCTGCGTGCTGGCCATGAGCGACGGTTCGTCGCTCAACGTCGCCGCGGCCATCGAGTCCCTCAACGCCCAAGGCCGCCGCCATGTGGCGGTGGGATCCTTTTACCTAGCCCCTGACGCCGACTTCGACGCGCAGGCCCGCCTGGCCCTACGGGTCGGCGCCATCGCCGCCTCCGCGCCCATCGGTGTGGACGACGCGGTGCTCGACCTCATCTTGGCGCGCTACGCTTTCGCGGCCATGGACCTGTTGGACGACAGCGAGGAGGATCCCGTGCGGGACTACTCCCCTGTCATATCCACGGCCATGTGACTCAGATGTCGCACACTCAGGTCCGTGCCGCCGCCTGGCCGTCCCACCTCGAGTGAAACAGTGGCGCCGGCGACCGTGCGGCGGAGTCGTCGCTGAGCGCGAACGATAGCTGTGGCAACGACACGGAACCCGTCACGTGGTCGGGTTCAGCGAATTCTCAACCTCGGCGATCTCATGTGCCACGTCGAACTCCGCCTTCGGCCACACTGGTCGCATCGCCCGAAGATGGGCCAGCAATAGGACGGCGACCGCCCAGTTGCGGTACCACTTACGGTCGGACGGGATGACGTACCACGGCGCTATTCCAGTGCTGCAGCGGTCCAGCATGTCCTGGTAGGCGCTCTGGTACAAGTCCCATTTTCGGCGCACTACCACATCACCCGATGAGTACTTCCAGTACTTGTCCGGGTCCTCCAGCCGCTCCAACAACCGTTTCTTCTGTTCGTCTGGGCTGATATGGAGAAAACACTTGATGATTGTCGTGCCCGATTGCGCCAACTCGGCCTCGAACTGGTTGATCAGGTCGTAGCGCTTCTCCCACTCGCTCTGGCCCACCAGTCCGTCCACTCTGGCGATCAAGACGTCCTCGTAGTGAGAGCGGTCGAAGATGCCGATCATGCCCCGCTGCGGCAGGTGTTGGCGGATGCGCCACAAGAAGTCATGCGAGAGCTCCTCCGGACTCGGCTGCTTGAACGCATGCATGCTGAGCCCTTGTGGGTCGACCAGACCGAAGACATGGCGGATCGTGCCGCCCTTGCCGGACGTGTCCATGCCCTGCAGGACCACCAGAACCGAGCGCGAAGGCAGGCTCTCGTCCCTACTCTCCGCATACAAACGCTCCTGCCAGTCGGACAGGGCTGGAGCGAGCTGAGCCGTCAGTCTCGGCGCGTCCACCTTTCCCCGTCCGGGATAACCAGGCGTGGCCCCCGGGTCGAGGTCGCTCATCCGCACACCTGGCGCAGCTCGAAGCAAGGAACAGATGTCTTCGGTTGGCAGCGCCCCATGAGGAGGCTGGAGAGCAGTGGCTTCAGCGGCCTTGAGAGCCTTCTTGGTGTGCTTGCCCTTGGTTTTCGCCACATCGCGATGGCGCTTGTCAGGTTTCTTTGCCATGGTTGCTATTGTGCCACCACTTCATCCAGGCGGCGGAAATTCGCGACCTGACTCCAGTGCGGCGAGCCATGAGACCAAGCCCCGGCTCACCGGCTAACCTGAATCTGTGACTTCAGCCCGACAGATCGGCGTCATTCCTGCGCCATTCGCCGCGGCCATGCGCGATCTCGACGGTTTCGCGTGGGACCGGCGCATCCAGGTGGCCCCGCTTGATCCACCCGGCCACATCGCCCCCTACTCTGCCGCAGTCAACGCGGACATCACTCTCGGCACGGATTTCGTCGCCACCGGACGCCTGATTCTGCTCTACGACCCGCGCGGCAATGACATCTGGCGCGGTGAATTCCGTTGCGTCACCTTCGGTCAAGCCGACGTCACCCCTGACATGATCCACGACCCCTTCCTGGCTGGGGTCGGCTGGTCCTGGTTGATGGACGCCCTGCACAGTCGGGGAGCCTCCTTCGCCGAGGAGTCGGGCACCATCACGACCACCTCGTCCACCCCCTTCGGCAGTAAGCAGGAGGAACCACAGCAGTCTCAGATTGAGATACGCGCGTCATGGACGCCAGTGCTCGACCAGGATCATCCTCTGACCACCCACCTCGACGCATGGCAAGACCTTCTCGGCGAGATCGCCGGCCTACCGCCTGACGATGACACCGTCATCTCGTTGGCGGCGCGACTGGCCTCACACCGATAGTCCCATGACCATGTCACCACGCCAGTCTGACGCGCAGGCGACCGCCAGCGACACCGCCGAGCCGGACCTTGCCGAGATCCCAGCCTACGTCCCGCCGGTCCCTCCGCTGGCCGACACCGATGAGGCGGTGCGGGCGATCCTTCCGATGATCGACGCCGACGACACGCCGGTGGCCGCCGACACGGAACGCGCTTGCGGCTATCGCTACTACCAAAAGGCCTATCTGATCCAGCTGAAGACGGCCGACGGCGGCATCCATCTGATCGATCCGGTCGCTGTCAGTCCGACCGCCTTCGCCGACCTCGACGCCAGGCTCCATGGACGACTGTGGATCCTGCACGCGGCTAGTCAAGATCTGCCTTCACTGCGCGAAGCGGGCTTCACCCCACAACACCTGTTCGACACCGAACTCGCAGCGCGACTGCTGGGACGCCCCCACGTCGGTCTTGGCGCGCTGATTGAGGATGTGCTGGGTGTGCGTCTGGCCAAAGACCACGGCAACTCAGACTGGTCACAGCGTCCGCTGCCGCAATCGTGGCTGTCATACGCCGCCGGTGATGTCGAGTTCCTGATCGAACTGGCCGCTGCGCTTCGCCGGGAACTGGTGGAGGCGGGCAAATTGGAATGGGCCGAGCAGGAGTTCGACCACGTCATCCACCAGCCGCCCGCTGAGCCCAAGGCGCATCCTTGGCGATCATTGACAGATCTGCGGTCGGTCCACAGCCGACGCGGTTTGGCGGTGGCCAAGGGCCTGTGGCGGATACGTGAGCGCCTGGCCCAAGAAGCCGACCTGTCGCCCCATCGCATCATCAATGACCGCGCCATCACCGCTGTGGCCGCACGGGTCACTGAAAGTTCCGTCGCCGCAGCCAAACTGACCGGACGAGACTGGCGTCGCGAGGTGATCGGGGCTGACGTTCTTCAGTTTCGCGCCGCCATCGACGAAGTTGGGACCATGGACGAGTCCGACCTGCCACCATGGCGCCCACCACGACACGGACCGCCCTCGCCTGGCTTGTGGGAGCGACGCCAGCCAGCTGC
>JAITVA010000244.1 GCA_031286045.1 Propionibacteriaceae bacterium
CTGCATGGAGGGCATGTCAGTGATCGAGAATGCCGCGGCAGCCCACCAGCAGCCCCGACGCTTTCCATCCGGAGCCTCGGTGATGAAGAAAGCACCCACATCCTCGCCGCCACGACGAAGAGCATCCATCTTGTCGAGGGTCGCAGCATCAGTCTGGACCGAGGTGAAGAGCATCGAAATGATCGTGTCCGAATCAGCCGCACCTGTGTTACGACGCTGGAGGGTGCCAAGCATTGTCAGCTCGCCGCCCTGCTTGCTGGGGGTAGGCAGGGTCTTGTCGGACAGGAAGCAGGCGTGCTCCCAATCCGCCGGCGCAACGCCGTCCTTGCTGAATCCCACCACTTTCTTTTCCTTGATCGGAATCACGCCCACCTTGCTGAGCAACAGTGATCCGAACTTCTCAACGGTCAACCCACCTTCAATCAAACCCATGACAGGTTCCTTTCTCTTGTTTTTTGTTTCTCCTATACGGATAATCACCGACATGACGTGCGAATTATGAGTCATCCCTATTCCGGCGCCCCCGAAAAGCGCTGCTTCACGCTATGGAGTCGCATGGGAACGCTGTTGAATGTCCAGACCAGGAGAGCTTCGTCAGGACGGTACCTTTGTGAGCATACGAAAGGCCACCGACTGGGTGGCCTTCGATACTTCGTGGGATGTTATGGGAATAGTACGGCGAGTTCGTCAAACATGTCAACTACCTGGCCAGATTGGCGTGTCGTCGACCATGCTTGGCATTGATCGCGCGCAGTGCTCTGGCGTCTCCAAGCCTGTAGGTCGGCTTGCCGTCTTTGGTTCCGTGAGCGAGGAGAGAGCCAGCCCTGATCCATCCGGCGACAGTCCTTCGCGGATAGACACTTTCGAGCTCGGCTTGGGTGACGAGCTGGTCGTCACTGTGGCGTCGTCGTTGTTCACGTATGCTCTGGGCGTCGTATTCCACTCGACAATGGCGGCAGATGGCCACAGCCGCGCCGGTGGGACAGGTGATGGCGTAGGCCTTGTCGGCGCATTGGGGGCTAGTGCAGTCGCCGAGGTATTCGCGGTCGGCGGGTCGGTCGATGACGTGGAGGAGCTGTTGAGTCAGGGCATGGACCTCGGCCCAGATGTCGGTGGCGGCCGGATGGGTGCGGGCGTCGACGGCATGGATCGAGAGCCAGGCGGTGAGCGCCCGAACATCGGTGGGGATGGGGTGGCAGCCGAGATCGTCGGCCCAGCCGGCGAGGACGGCGATGGCCTGGGCGCGGCAGTCTTGGGCGGCTGGGTTGAACGGCAAGGGCGTGGTGCGGCCAAGGATTTTTGCGCCGATGTCACAGAAGCGGGCTTGCTTGGTCTCGGCGGTGGCGAGTTCGGTCCATTGGGTGGCGATGAAGGCTAAATCCGCTTGCCATTCACCAGTACAGCCGGGACACCAGGCGGCATTGTCATGGGTGCTGGCGCGGTGGCAAATGTGGCACTCGGTAGTGTTTTGCGGCATTTCGATATCCTAAATCTCAGAAATTAATCGTTGTCGTCTGTTGGGCAAGGGAATGAACTTAGGCTGGTCTCAGCCACTAGAAAAGTTGCGGTAGAGGGGTGGCAGAACCGTTGCCGCCTTCGGCGGCGACGAAACAATCCAACGTGAGTTGGCGAGGTTATCCCGTAGGGATAGCCGAAGGTCTTCCGTCTTCCGTCTGCCATCGCCCCGCCATAGCTTTGCCCAAGCCACTGCCTGAGCTGGTGGTATGGCACCTGCCATACCAAGCGCCATACATACAGTCATGGCATGACCCATCCTTTCTCGACACACCATCGACACCCGGCCTCTGACTTGTCTGCCGAGTGCCACTTCGCATGTGCACCCTTCCGGCCGCTGGCCCGCTTTTGCTCCGACAGTGCCCTGCGCTCATCCTCGGTCTTGTTCCACTTCGCCCAATTGCGAACTTCCCAACAATCCTTGCTATCGATCCATAGACCCAACCGAACGAGGGTCTTGGCGTGTTTGTCGCGGGCTGGGATATCTTTCCCAATCTCACCGAGCGCATACTTCGGAATGACGCCATCGCGTCCATTGATGTTGCGGCGAACGTAGAGCAGCCCCTCAATGTAGAGGTATTTGGCCATGCCCCCTGCCTCTCGAATGCCGTCATCGTCGTTGATCCAGGGGTCGATCTTCTGGAATATCGAGCCGTCATTCTTACTCACTACGGCATCCCCATTTCCACAAGCAGGGATGGGAGCTCTCGATCCGCAGAACCAGGGAATACACGACGTGGCGAGTTCATCGCGCCTCCATGCTCGATCACCAACCCGAGGGCGGTTGGCAAGTCACGGTTGTGCCCGCTCTGGACGACGCCACCATCGCGACCGTGTCCAGCGCCAAACAAGCCGAGGAACGGTTGCACGGAACCGAAGAGGAGGCCGCCCGACTCAACCATTCGCCCATTGGAGCTTCCTTCTGCCTTCTTCGATTGATGTGGCCTCACCGTCTTCTCCTTCGACTCTCCACGACCGGAAAAACAACCGACTCATCAACCGCTCGGCCTGAGCCACCCGGTTAGACCGCAAACTTGACAACGCTGCACGAATGATGTGCTCCATCCACGACTTCGGCATCATCGCAGCTTCTCCCCCATGTACTTCTCCAGGGATGCGGTCTTCACTCTGATCGCCCGACCCAGCTTGAACGCCGCCAGCTTCTTGTGTTGAATGAGGGTCCGCACCGTCTTCGGATCGCAGTCCAGTCGTCGAGCGGCTTCCTTGATCGGCATGGCGTCAGGCCTATGTTGCGTGGTGGTCGTCGCGCCGTTGGCCTCCATCCATGTCGCCAACTGCGTTTGGGGAAACACCCACGCTCCGCAGGGCTTCCCCTTCACCTTCGGTTGAAATCCGAGGATCCCCGCATCAGCCAGATCACTCAACGTGGCAGTGTCGATGCCGGTGATCTCGGCGGCCTGCTCCAGGGAGTACCCCAAGCGATCAGTGATCACCATCGCACACCTCCCGAGCCTTCACCGCTTGGAGGCAGCGCCGACAGGTCACCGGATCGAACGTGACCTGCGCACGGTACCGAAGAGGGCGACCATGTCGATCTGGATGAGCATCAGCGCCACAAACCACAAACCCATCGCGGCCCCCATAGTGGACGGCCCCCGCCGGACTAAGCCGGAGGTGAGCTTTGAGATGCCTCCTCATTCCGCACTCCCAAAGCAGTCGGCCACCGTAGAGACAAGTTTGGCCCTGTCCAACCGTAAAGCGTCAGCCATCAAGAAGAACTCATCCAGGCTCAAGGATCTCTGCCCTCGAAGCTTCAAGGAGACTGTGTTGGGGTGCAGATCCACGTGCGCTGCTAACTCTTGAATGGACATCTGCTGTCGTCCCATCTCAGCGCGAAATTCGGCGGCCGCGGCAGCCGAACGGGTTTTGTTGGCGTACATTTCGACTCTCCATCTGCTTCTATATCGAAGCGTAAGACTGAGTATGCTCTGGCTTCAGAGCACTGTCAACCTCAGCTTTGCACCGATTACGGAGCGTTGCGAGTATTGTTGAGGTATGACGGTTTCTGATAGTGATATGACTGCTCTAGTCAAAAGGTTGCTAGGTGAACGAGGGATGAGCGACCGAGAACTGGGACGCAAGACTGGACTATCCAGCAGTATGGTGACCCAGCGAATGAAGGGACGTGTCCGCTGGAGCTTTGACGATCTGTTCACGGTCGCAGATGCGCTCGGCCTCAGCCCCGCTCACATCGTGACCGAACTTGAGCAGATCGCCGCCGAAAGATTGAAGACCGCGCAAGAATCCGAGTGACGCCCCCCACACTGACAGTCGAGCCCCACCATCGCCGTCGGCTCGACCCAGCCAATGGAGAGGCAGCAACTAGACCCCCCCCCCAAGCAATGTTGGTTTACTCACCGGAGTGCGTTTCTTTCCCCCGCATCGCCGTCGACATCCCTTCACCATGTCCTCCGTCCTTCGTTGTCGGAGTAGATTTCCCTCACTGCTCGTGAGCCTGCTTGTGATCGTAGCACCCCAGCTATTTGGTTGATTCCGGACTCGGAAGACTCCCCCTCACCCACCCGGCGCCCAGGTGACGACACAGCATTGGCGGCTCTTGGCATTGTGGGGTGGGGGGGGTGGCGGTTTATGTGTGGGGTCATGGTCTTTCGATGATTCAGCTTGAACTTCCTTCACGGCAACGGCCTTGACATGCCTAAAGGTGGCTTTCGCGTTCCTGATCTGATGAGTTGTCGTCGATCCTCGGCGCTGGTGGATTCTCACCAGCCCTGTATTCTCACCAGCCCTGTATTCTCACATGATGAGCAGCCCCTTTGCCCCCTAGCCTTCACCAGCCTCCGAAGGCTATGCGATCAAGGTGTCCTGTTGGAGACGGGCCTATTCTGATGCTGGTCATGCACACCGGTGATGGTCTTTGCTGTGATGTCTGCAACCCAACTATGGTAAGAACAGTAGTGATTCGCGTATGTGGGATGGGAAACCTCCCTGATTCGGGTGGGTTTGGGGTGGTTTGTCATCCCAGATGCTGGTCCACGGCCGAGATCACTGACATCGGGGATGGGAAACCCCCACCACCCGGCCTCCCCATCACTTGGCCCCCCATCACCGGGCCTCTCCCCCACCGGGCTTCTCCCCCAACTGCCCCCTATCAACTGGCCTCTCCGTCACCGAGTCTCTCCATCACCCGCCCCAATCACCCACCTGCCTCACCCCGTCCATCGCCAGACCCCTCCTCGACACCAGCAGATTCACCACCCACCCCCAAAAAATGAAAAGCCACCAATTTGGCCGGGTCACGACGTGTACCGTCCAACCGAGAAGCG